>JALYQD010000030.1 GCA_030856025.1 Actinomycetota bacterium | reverse complement strand
CCGCCGTGTCGACCTGCGTCGACCTCGTCCGGGCCTCGGTCGGCCACAAACCCGTCGCGTTCACCAACGCCGTGCTGCGCAAGATCTCCCAGGGCGATCTCGACTCCTGGCTTACCCGGGCGACTCGCGGCAAGTCGAAGATCGAAGCGCTGTCGATCGTGCACTCCCACCCGGTATGGATCATCGAGGCGCTCAACGAGGCCCTCGCCGGCGACTGGGACGAGACCGAAAGGCTCCTCATCGCCCAGAACGAGGCGCCGAAGGTCACGCTCGTGGCACGTCCCGGCCTGTGCGAACCCGACGAGCTCCCCGGTGAGCCCGGCCGCTTGTCGCCGTATGCGCGTTATCTCGATGCCGGCGACCCCGGTTCGATCCCGGCGATCGTCGCGGGCCGTGCGGGCGTCCAGGACGAGGGCTCGCAACTCGTCGCGATCGCTCTCGCCGACAGCCCGATCGAAGGCCATGACTCGCGCTGGCTGGACCTGTGCGCCGGCCCCGGCGGCAAGGCTGCTCTGCTCGGTGCCATTGCGGCGCAGCGCGGAGCCGAGCTGGTCGCCAACGAGGTCACGCCCCACCGGGCCAAGCTCGTCGAACAGTCGCTTCGCAGGCTGCCCAGCACCTCGGTCACCACCTACGACGGACGCGAAGGTCCATGGGAGTCAGGCAGCTTCGACCGTGTCCTGGTCGATGCGCCGTGCACCGGCCTCGGTGCGCTGCGCCGGCGGCCCGAATCGCGCTGGCGCCGTATGCCTTCCGACCTCGACCAGCTCGTGCCACTTCAAAAGGCGTTGCTGGAGCGTGCCCTCGACCTGGTGCGACCGGGTGGAGTTGTTTGTTACGCGACCTGTTCGCCGCACCGCGCCGAGACTCGCGGCGTCATCGATGCCGTGCTCGCCGGCCGGGAGGACATCAGTGCCGCCGAGCCGGTTCAGTGGTGGCCGCACGTCCACGGCACCGATGCCATGTTCTCGGTGATCCTGACCAAGTCCTAACCCCCGCTCCCCAAGATTTGGCCGATGTTGAACGTGAAATCGGCCCGTTTTCGTGATTTCAGGTGCTTTGGCGGCCAAATCTTGGCGCGGAGCGGGGTTCGCTAGGCTCACGGCCATGGGAATCCAGATCTCGCCGAGCATGCTGTCCGCCGATTTCGCCAACCTCGAGGCCGAGGCCAAACGCATTTCGGGCGCCGACTGGCTGCATGTCGATGTCATGGACAACCACTTCGTTCCCAACCTGACTCTTGGCGCACCGGTTCTGGAGGCCCTGGCCAAAGTCGCTGACCAGCCGATCGACGCGCACCTGATGATCGAGGACCCCGACCGCTGGGCGCCTCAGTTCATCGAAGCCGGGGCGGCGAGCGTGACGTTCCACATCGAGGCCGCGAAGGCGCCGGTGCGGCTGGCCCGCGAGATCCGCGCCATGAAGGCCCGCGCGGCAATGGCGCTCAAGCCGGCCACACCGATCGAGCCGTATGAAGATCTGCTCCCCGAGCTCGACATGGTCCTGATCATGACCGTCGAACCCGGCTTCGGCGGCCAGAAGTTCCTCGATGTCTGTCTGCCCAAGATCAGGCGAGCCCGTGCACTGCTCGACAAGACCGGCGGCGACATCTGGCTGCAGGTCGACGGGGGAGTGTCGCTCGAAACCATAGAACGCTGCGCCGAAGCCGGCGCGGATGTCTTCGTGGCCGGATCGGCCGTCTTCGGCGCGGATGTGCCCGACGACATGGTGGCCGAATTGCGGACACGCGCTCAGCAGCACAGCCGCCTGGGCTAATATCGAGGTACGAGACAGTGTTTTTGAAAGCAAGTGTTTTTGAAAAACAGTGCTCGCGTGCTCCGGGGTCGGTGTAATTCCGAGCCGGCGGTTATAGTCCGCGACCTGTGGCCTCACCTTGGTGAGGATGCAGTTGAGCTGGTGGAACTCCAGCACCGACGGTGAAAGTCCGGATGGGAGGCGCACGCAGACGTTGTAGCGCCGTCTGGCGTTCCGACGTTTGAGGCCCCGGAGTCCGCGTGCCCGGACACGGAGGCCAAGCCTGATGGCAACCCCGATCGAAACCGACGCGATGCGCCGTGCGATCGATGCTGCGCGCGCGATCGTCCGAGCCCTGCCCAACCCGCGGGTTGGCTGCGTGCTGCTTGACACCGACGGCAACGAGATCGCGACCGGTGTCCACCGCGGCGCGGGGACCCCGCACGCCGAAGCAGACGCGCTCGCCCAGGCCGGCGCCCGTGCGGCAGGATCGACGGCCGTCGTGACCCTCGAACCCTGCAACCACACCGGCCGAACTCCGCCCTGCGCAAAGGCGCTCATCGCCGCCGGCATCGCCCGCGTGGTGTTCGCGCAGACCGATCCCGATCCCACTGCCTCCGGCGGCGCCGCAACACTCCGGGAGGCGGGAATCGACGTTGAGGCCGGCCTGCTGGCCGACGAGTCGGCCGAGCTCAACGTGGCCTGGACCCATGCCGTCACGACCGGGCGCCCGTACGTGACCTGGAAGTATGCGGCAACTCTCGACGGCCTGAGTGCCGCCCCCGACGGCAGCAGCAAATGGATCACCGGCCCCGAAGCGCGCCGCGACGTGCAGAAGTTCCGGGCCGGGGTCGATGCGATCGTCGCCGGCACCGGTTCCGTCCTGGCCGACGACCCGCGCCTGACGATCCGCGACGAGGACGACAACCCGCTGCCTTATGAGCTCCAGCCCCTCCGGGTAGTCGTGGGGGAGTCGACGATCCCGCGCTACTACCGGGTGTTCGACCAGACCGCGCCGATGCTGATGATCCAGTCGCGCGACCCCCATACCGTCCTGAGCAGGCTCGCCGAACGCGAGATCCGACATGTATGGCTGGAGGGCGGACCCCGCCTGGCCGGTGCCTTCTGGAATGCGGGTCTCATCGATCGCGTTATCGGTTACATCGCCCCTGCACTGCTGGGCGCCGGTCTGCCGGCGCTCGAAGCCACTGCGACAACGCTTGCCGATCTGCGGCCGATCGACCTGACCGACCTCACCACGATCGGCAAGGACATCCGGCTGATCGGGACACCGCTCAAGGCACCACGAGAGGACTTCGACTGATGTTCACCGGAATTGTGGAGGAACAGGGCCGCATCGAGGCGATCGCCGACCTTGGCGACTCGATCCGGCTCACCGTGCGTGGGCCGCTCGTCGTCTCCGACGCCGGCCACGGCGACTCCATCGCCGTCAACGGCTGCTGCCTGACCGTGACGGATCAGTCGGCCGAGACCTTCGACGCCGACGTCATGAAGGAATCACTCGACAAGACCAACCTCGGCGACCTCACAATCGGAGACGCCGTCAACCTCGAACGCGCCATGCCGGCCGGAGCGCGCCTCGGCGGTCACATAGTGCAGGGACACGTCGACGGCACCGGTCGCATCCTCGACCGCACGCCCAGCGACAACTGGGAAGTCGTCCGAATCTCGCTCGACTCCGACATCGCCAAATACCTTGTCGACAAGGGCTCGGTCACGGTCGACGGGACGTCGCTCACGGTCGTCGAAGTGGTCGATGCCGATCCCAGCTGGTTCTCGGTTTCTCTCATCCCAACAACCCTCGAAGAGACCACGCTCGGCGCCAAAAAGCCCGGCGACAAGGTCAATCTCGAGGTCGACATACTCGCCAAATACGTGGAACGACTCCTCGGACACCGCTTGGCCCAGCAGGAAGGCAAGAAATGAACGAGCGTGAGCAAGCGAAACAAAGGCAGAGCGTCCGCCTGGACAGCATCGAAAGGGCCATCGCGGACATCCGCGAAGGCAAGGCCATCGTGGTCGTCGACGACGAGAGCCGTGAAAACGAGGGCGACATCATTTTCGCCGCGAGCAAGGCAACGCCCGAGCTCATGGCGTTCCTGGTGCGCTACTCCAGCGGCCTCGTATGTGCGCCGACGACCGGCGAGATCCTCGACCGCCTCGGCATCCCACTCATGACGCCGCACAACCGCGAAATGATGCGCACCGCATACACGATCTCGATCGATTCGCGGGACGGCATCACGACCGGCATCTCGGCGAGCGACCGCGCCCGTACGTGCCGCGTCCTCGCCGATTCGGCGACCGAGCCGTTCGAGCTCGTGATGCCCGGGCACATCCTCCCGCTGCGCGCCAAGCCCGGGGGAGTCCTCGAGCGCAACGGACACACCGAGGCCGCAGTCGACTTCACCCGGCTCGCGGGACTGACACCGGCCGGCGTCATCGGCGAGGTCCTGCATGACGACGGCACGCTCATGCGCGCACCGGCACTGCGCGAATTCGCCGACGAGCACGACATCGCGCTGGTGTCGATCGAGGACCTCCAGGTCCACCTGCGCCTGCACGAGAGCCAGGTCGAACGACTCGCCGTGACCAAGCTACCGACCGAGTTCGGCGAGTTCAGGGCCTTCGGCTTCCGCGATCAGATCGACAAGGCCGAACACATCGCGCTCGTCTATGGCGACCCCGGCACCGACAACGTCCTGACCCGGCTGCATTCGGAGTGCCTCACCGGCGACGTCTTCGGCTCGCGCCGATGCGACTGCGGTCCACAGCTGGCGGCTTCGATGGCCGCCATCACGGCCGAAGGCGCCGGCGTCATCATCTACCTCCGCGGCCACGAGGGGCGCGGCATCGGCCTGCTCCACAAGCTGCAGGCATACGGGCTGCAGGACGAGGGACGCGACACCGTCGACGCCAATCTCGACCTCGGCTTCGGCGAGGATGAACGCGACTACGCCGCCGGCGCCCAGATGTTGCGCGACCTAGGCGTGACCTCGGTGCGGCTGCTGACCAACAATCCGGGCAAGACCACGGCGCTCGAGGCCTATGGCGTCAAGGTCGCTGAGCGGCTCCCGCTGCACATTGAACCGACCGTCGACAGTCTTCGTTATCTCCAGACCAAGGCCGAACGTATGGGCCACGACCTTCCCCACCTTGGACTGAACCCGACTGAGTGGCACGTATGAGCGGCGCCGGCGCACCTGATCTCGAGCTCGACGCGAGCGGCGCGCGCGTGGCCGTCATCGCATCGAGTTGGCACACCGAGGTCATGGACGGACTCATCGCCGGTGCCGATCGTGCCCTGGCCGACGCGAAAGTCACCGACGTCACCCTGGTACGGGCGCCCGGCTCGTTCGAGCTGCCGATCCTCGCGCAGGCATACGCCAAAGCCGGTTTCGACGCCGTCATCGCGCTCGGTGTGATCATCCGGGGCGGCACGCCCCATTTCGAGTACGTCTCGGCGGCGGCAACCGACGGTCTCACCCGGGTTGCGCTCGACACCGGCGTTCCCGTCGGTTTCGGACTGCTCACCTGTGACAACGACCAACAGGCACTCGATCGTGCCGGCCTGCCCGACAGCAAGGAAGACAAGGGCCGCGAAGCGGTCGAAGCCGCGCTGGCGACCTGGTCGCTGCTGCGCGAGCTGTAACCGCGCATCCTCTCCGGACGCAGCCTTTCGAGGACTGATCCTGATGAGTTCGGCCGTCATGGCGACCCATATGGATCAGGATCAGTCACCCCCGGGAGACTGGCGACGGTGCCGCCGCAGCTGCCGATAGGCTTGACCCCGATGAAGACCTTTGATCAGTTGTTCGCTGAGCTGGCCGACAAGGCCACGAGCCGTCCGGAGGGCTCGCGTACCGTCGCCGAGCTCGATGCCGGCGTGCACACGATCGGCAAGAAGCTTGTCGAAGAGGCCGCCGAGTCCTGGATGGCCGCGGAGCACGAAAGCGCCGATCGCGCTGCGGAGGAGCTCAGCCAGTTGCTCTACCACGTTCAGGTCATGATGCTGGCCAAGGGAATCACCCTCGAAGACGTCTACGCGCATCTGTGACGGATGGCCCTTCGGGTCCGTCCGTGCCTTCGCCCGTACGCACGCCTCTACTGAACTGAGGAATCATGCTCAAGATCGCCGTCCCCAACAAGGGCGCACTCGCCGAATCGGCCGCACATATGCTGACCGAGGCCGGCTACCGCCAACGCCGCAATCCCCGTGACCTGGTCACGCTCGACACCGACAACGATGTCGAATTCTTTTACCTCCGACCGCGCGACATCGCGATCTACGTGGGGGAGGGCACCCTCGACGTCGGCATCACCGGTCGCGACCTGTTGCTCGACTCCGGCGCCCACGCCGAAGAGTCCATCGCCCTGGGCTTCGGCGCCTCGACGTTCCGCTTCGCCGCGCCGATCGGCACGATGAGCAAAGTCGAGGACCTTGCCGGCAAGTGCATCGCGACGTCATACGACGGGATCCTCGAGAAGTACCTCGCCGATCTCGGTATCGACGCTTCGGTCGTCCGCCTCGACGGCGCGGTCGAATCCTCGGTGCGTCTCGGTGTCGCCGACGCGATCGCCGATGTCGTCGAAACCGGCAGCACTCTTCGCCAGGCCGATCTCGAGGTCTTCGGTGACCCGATCCTCGCCTCCGAGTCCGTGCTCATCACCCGCCTGGGTGCGCCGAACCCGCAAGGCTTCGATGTCCTCAAGCGCCGTCTCGACGGCGTCATCGTGGCGCGCACCTACGTGATGATGGACTACGACATCCGGGTCGAGCTCGTCGAACAAGCCATTGCACTCACGCCGGGCATCGAGTCGCCGACCGTGTCGCCGCTTCATCGTGAAGGGTGGGTTGCGGTGCGCTCGATGGTGCCCCGCGACGCCGCCCAGAAGATCATGGATTCGTTGTGGGAGCTCGGCGCCCGTGGCACCCTCGTCACCGACATCCTGGCCTGCCGGATCTGATGTTCTTCCGCCCGATCGGTCCCCGCATGGTTGCGTATGGCGTCTCCGCGATCCTCATCGTGCTGACCGTCGTGATCGGTGTCGCCCTTCCGGACGTCATCACGTTCTCGGCTGCCGAGCTGGTCACCCTCGCCGTGATCCTCGGGGCGACCCTGTTCGGACTGCACGGGGTCGCCCGCAGCTACGTGGAGGCCACCGATAGCGGGCTGAACGTCCTCAACGGCTACCGCAAGCACCACGTCGAGTGGGCCGACATGAAAGGCATCGCCATGAACGCCGGCGCGCCATGGCCGACGCTGGTCACCAAGGACGACGAGCGCGTCATCCTGTTCGCCATCCAGGGCACCGACGGCCCGGCCGCGAAGGAAGCGTTGACCTACATCAGACGGCGCATTGGAAAAGAGGGAATCGGATGAGTCACGGCAGATCCCTGGCCAGCCCGGCGTTCCCCGACGACGACGGGTCACTCGACCCCGTCCTCGGTGCGGCGTTCGACGAGTTCGACTCCACCGGCGACCCCACGGCGGTTCTGGGGGCACTCTGCAGCGTTCGGGTATTCGTCCCCGTCATCGCGTTGCTCGGGGACACCCCGGCCGGCGGCGACATGGCTGCGGTCTTCATGACCGGCGCCGACGGGCGCAAGGCGTTGCTGGCCTTCAGCTCCGTCGACGCCATGCAGGCCTGGGATCCGCAAGCACGGCCCGTGCCGATCTTCGCGTATGACGCCGCGCGCGCAACCCTCGAGGAAGAGGCCTCGGCGCTCCTGCTCGACCTCGGCGGCTCCCATTTCACCGTTGTCGAGACCGAAGACGTCGCACACCTCGCCGCAGGCCACCAGTTGGTCCAGTCCGCCGCCGGCACCGCCTGGGTGACTGCGCCCGCCGACTAAGGACCCCAACCGGGGCGCTAGCTTGCGGCGACGACCGCCCTCACGGCCGCGAGCGGAACCGTGATGTGGACATTGCCCTCGTGGCGGACGACCCGGGCGACGAATCCGGCACCGCCCACCGCCCTCAGCAGGATGTCGTTCGATCCGGCCGAGATGAACGTCAGGTGGCTCGCGCCAAGGCCCTTTGCGCGGCCGGCCGCATGTTTGACCACCATCGTTCCGAGACCGCGACCCTGCCAGGCATCTTCGATGATCAGGTGAAAGGTCCACTCGCCGTCGAGGTCCAGGAGCTCCCCGTGACCGACCAGTTCGTTGCCGACCTGCACGACGAGTCCGAGACCGTTGTCGGGCAGCACCAACCGCCGGGCCAGGCGAGTGGTCATGGGCATACGCAGTGGGGCCTGATAGCGGGCGTACAGAGTTTCGGCGCTGCAGCGCTCGTGCAGGGCGACCACCGCGTCGAGATCGCCTAGTGATGATTCGCGGACGACCGGCACCATCGGAGTCTTCGACGGGCTGATGAGCGGTATGTCCGCGCCGGCGTCACCGACGAGGGAGACCAGCGCCTGACCCCGGGCCCGCTCGATCCGGGTGAAGGGGACCGCGCGGCTGACCGAGAGGGTCGTGCCGTTGTGCCGGACGAGTTCGAGGACGTCGTGGCCGGCGTAGTCCGCGACATCGGGCGGTTCGGTCTCGAGCAGCTCGCTGAGCATGTCGGCGACGTCGCGGCTCTCCTCGAGGATCTGGTGAACGCCATTGAGCCAGCGGGTCGGGCCGTCGAAAAGCGACGCCGAACTGCTGCGGGTCACGCTGACGTCCTCGCCGCCGGCGCTGGTGAACAGCTCGGCGACGTTGATGTCGGCCCAGCTGTCGGCCGTGCTCACGATGAATTCATCAGTCACGCGTGGAGACGTCGGGAACACCTGCATCGTCAGGATGTTCACCTCGGCCTTGCCACACGCCTTCGCGATATCGGCAAGGATGCCCGGTCGGTCGGCCAGAGTCGTTCGTATGCGCCACAACATACGAATAGGCTGCCCTGTGGAGTTTTCGCCATTGAGTCGTCGATGTTGCGGACAGGCAAACTCTCAGACGGCGACAAGGGCTCAATTTCACAAGCCACGGTGCACGCTGTTATCCTTGAGGACGAAGTGGAGGCCCACCTCCCACCTGCTTGGTCTCACGACCTTGAGGTATCCCGATCGGCAGTTTGTTTTGTCGAACGAGTTGACGTGTCTGTGCAGGTGCATGGAATACGTTTTTGGTGGCTTCCGTTTCATACGGTGGCCACTTTTTTGTGCGTCACCGCACCCCATAGTTTCAACCCCAGGAGGACCCATCACCACAGATTTGCGCGTCAACGAGCGGATTCGTGTGCCAGAAGTGCGACTCGTTGGTCCCAACGGCGAACAAGTTGGCATCGTCCGTATCGAAGATGCCTTGCGTCTGGCTGAAGAAGCTGACCTCGACCTTGTCGAGGTCGCAGCGACCGCCCGACCGCCTGTGTGCCGATTGATGGACTACGGCAAGTACAAATACGAAGCCGCGCAGAAGGAACGTGAATCCCGGCGCAACCAGACCAACACGGTCATCAAGGAAATGAAGTTGCGTCCGAAGATCGACCAGCACGACTACGAGACCAAAAAGGGTCACGTCGTGCGGTTCCTCAAAGCCGGCGACAAGGTCAAGATCACGATCATGTTCCGTGGCCGCGAACAGCACCGCCCCGAACTGGGCTACCGGTTGCTGCAGCGCCTCGCAGCTGACGTCGAAGACCTGGGATTCATCGAATCCAATGCCCGCCAGGACGGACGCAACATGACGCTGGTCCTCGGCCCGCTCAAGAAGAAGTCCGAAGCGCAAGCCGAAGTCAAGGCCGAAAAGGTCAAGGCTGCCACCGCCCTCGCGGCCGAACGTGAAGCCGACGCGGCAGCCGACAAGGCACATCGCGAAGAGTCCGAAAAGACTGCAACACCCAAGAAGCCGAGGCGACGCTCGGAGAACCTCGACCCAGACATGGAGGCATAACGTGCCGAAGTTCAAGCCCCACTCGGGCATGAAGAAGCGCATCAAGATCACCGGCAAGGGCAAGCTGCGCCGTGAGCAGACCAACCGCCGTCACCTTTTGGAGTACAAGTCCTCGACACGTACCCGCCGGCTCGCAGGCACCACAGATGTTGCCAAGGCCGACACCAAGCGCGTGAAGAAGATGCTCGGTCTCTGACCAGAGTTGACTGACCCCCGAACACTGATTTAAAGGAGACACCAGATGGCACGCGTCAAGCGGTCTGTCAACGCACAGAAGAAGCGCCGGGTAACCCTCGAGCGCGCCTCGGGCTACCGTGGCCAGCGCTCGCGTCTTTACCGCAAGGCTAAAGAGCAAGTCACCCACTCCCTCGTCTACTCCTACCGCGACCGGAAGCAACGCAAGGGCGACTTCCGCCGCCTCTGGATCCAGCGCATCAACGCTGCCGTCCGCGAGCAGGGTATGACGTACAACCGCTTCATCCAGGGCCTCAAGGCCGCGGGTGTCGAGGTCGACCGCAAGAACCTCGCCGAGCTGGCCGTCAACGAGCCTGCAGCGTTCGCCGCGCTCGTCGATGTCGCCAAGGCCAACCTGCCTGCCGACGTCAACGCGCCGAAGGACGACGCTGCGGTCTGATCGCAGCAACGGTCAAGAACGATTCGCGTGGCGAGTCCCGACCAGCCCGATGGGCTGACCATTCGATCTGCCAAGGTCAAATATGCGTCGAGGCTCGCCACGCGTTCTTTTCGTTTCGAGCACCGCGAATTCCTCGCAGAGGGCCCGCAAGCGGTCCGCGAGGCACTGAAAGTCCCCGGCGCCGTCGTCGAGATCTTCGTGACCGCAGACGCCGCCGAGCGCCACCCCGAACTCCTCCCGGCCGCCGTCGCCATCAACCACGTGGATGAGCGAGTCCTCAAGGCCGTTGCCGACACCGTCCAGCCTCAGGGCATCGTCGCCCGCTGCCGTTTCGTCGACCACGACCTCGGCGATGTCCTCGCCGGGCAGCCCAAACTCGTCGTCATATGCGCCGACATCCGCGACCCCGGCAATGCCGGCACCGTCATACGG
>JALYQD010000027.1 GCA_030856025.1 Actinomycetota bacterium | reverse complement strand
ACCCGGAGGCGTGCGGCACTTCTCGTTGTTTGACCTATTTCCTCGGTGCGTCCCTCAACGAACCCGCCTTGCGGGATCCGGCCGCGTCGGACTTTCCGCCGAACTTCGTCAAGGCGCCGAGCGCTATGAGTAACAGTCCGAGGATGCCGCCGACAAGCGGAACGGTGTTCTTGACTGCCCCCAGGACAGTGGCCTTCGACTTGTACTTGTCGACGACGTCCGTGGTGTTCTTGTCGGTGTAGACCAGTTTGGCCTTGGTTGTCGTCAGCTTGCGCTCGCCGTCCACCTCGAGGTAGGCATCCTGGTCCTCGCCACCGATGACGATGACGCCGGTGACCGGCTCCACGCTGAACGTACGCACGTTGGAATAGATGCGGTCAGCGGTGACCGTGGCCTCTTTGGAATCGACCAGGTCACCGGGAACGTCGATGGTGCCCGACTTGGTGGGCGCGATGGTCTGCTCGAACTTGTAGACCTTCAGTCCCTTGACCTTGCCTTCGCCGACGTACTTGGCGGCGGTGGACTTGCGCAACGTCTCATCCCAGAACTGGTACGTCTTCTTCTGGGTGTTGAAAGGGAACTTGAAGTACTGGCCCTTGAAGTCGGCGGGCGTAATGGTCTTGCCGCCGCTCTCGGACTTCGTACCCTTCCAACTGACCGTTTCGCCGGTGTTGCGGTCGAACGCCACCGTATCGGTGGTTCCGCTCAATGGCGTCTTACCGCCACCGCATTTGAACTCAGGCTTGTCGGTGCATTTGTAGGTGTCCCACACCGTGATGTCGCGGTCCAGATCCTTGCTGGCTTGCTTGCTCTTCTTCACATCGCCGGCCACGATGCGCGTCGACTTGAGCGGGCCGGTCGTGACCTTGAGCCCCGCAGCGACATCGAGATACTCGGCGTCGTCACCTGGCGCAGTAGACGAAATGCTCGTGCTCTGGTTGTTCGCGGGTACGACTGCCAGCGAGTCGTACATGTAGAGCTTCGACAGTGCCGCCAACGCGAGCAGAAACGCTCCCAAAAAAAGCGCGACTGTCCCTAATTTCCTACCCACGTGGGCTCCCTCCACAGAATATGACGACGTCATGCTACCAGCGAGTAGGGTCAACGGTTCCGCCCCCTTGGCCGTGCGATGATCGTGCCGACACAGGAGCCGGGCCCACGCCCGGGAAAACCCGGAGGTTGAACGTAAATGCGGCGCGCTGCCAAACGCCTCGGTGCCAGAGGGCTTCGTCCCCGCCAATGGTTCACTGTCAGCACCTTGGCCCTGACGATGCTCACGGTGCAGTTCGGCGTTCGAGGGTGGTTCGGCCGAGACGGTTTCTACAGTCGCGACGACTTTTCCTTTCACGCAGATGCGTTCGACAACGTGTGGTGGCACACCGATTACCTGTTCTCCTTCTCCCACGGAAGTCTCATGCCCGGATCACTGGTGTGGGCATCAACTTCGACAGCGCTGGCGCCGCTCGACTATCACGCGGTTCTTGCCACCTCCCTGGTCCTCCATCTCGTGGCCGGCCTGCTCTTCTTCGTCCTCCTGAGACGGCTGTTCGGCCGCCGATGGGCGATCCTCGTGCCACTTGCCGTCTTCCTGTTCTCCACCCTGACCCTGCCGGGGACATGGTGGTGGACAGCAGCACTCGTTCAAGGGCCCGTTCACATCGCGATCCTGCTGGCGCTGCTCGCGCAGGACGAGTACCTGCGGACAGGGCGACGACTGCTCATCCTTGCCGCACCCGTATACCTCGCTCTCGGCCTCTCATTCTCACCGAGAGCGCTACTTGCCCTGCCGCTCATGCTTGTGGTCGCGTGGCTGTCTGCTGCCGGTGCGGAGCTGTCGCGCTCTGCGTGGGCCAGACGTCACGTGCTCTTGTGGCTACCCCTGCTTGCGGTGGCGGTGCCGTATGGCGTCCTCCACGCGATCAAGGCGCCGACTCAGCCCCACGGCGACGTCACGCTCAACAGTGTCCTCGAACTCTTCGTCGGGGCCGTCCGCGAAACGGTGCTGCCGGGACTCCTTGGCGGTCCGTGGCGCTGGGAGGCAGTCGGACCGGTGGACAGCGTCGCCGACGCGCACGTCCTCGCGCAAGTCGGGTCGGCGATCGTCGCGGGGGTCGTCGTGATCCTCTCGATGAGGCGCGGCGCGGTGGCCATCAACGCCTGGATCGCTGCGCTCCTGTTCCTTCTCGGACTGGTCGTCCTCACGGCATTCTCACCGGAATTCGCCGTCCTGGGGACCGCCGTCATTCGGGATCCGCTTCCATTCGCCGAGTTCGCCCTGGTCGCGAGTCTGTGTGGCGCCTTCGCCTGGATCCCGGTGACGCCAGACCGTCCACCACGGTCCGAGCCATCCGCGCGCACTGCGGCGGCGTCGTTCTTCGGAGCTTTCCACATACCGTCGGCTCTCGCAGCCGTCACGGTCGCATTCGTCCTCGGATCGTTCTATTCGACTTATCTGCTCTCCAAGACATGGGGCCAGAATCCCGCCGCCTCATACGTTTCCAACGCCCGCGAATCGATGAGGGATCTGTCGCCCGGTGAACCACTCCACGACGCCGCCGTTCCGGAGAAGGTGGTGCCACCCTTGTTGTCGCCCGCCAACCTTCCAAGCCGCATCTTTGGTCCACTGGGTCTTCGCGCGATCACCCTGAGGGCGGGCGAGTCGACCTCGGTGCTTCGTCAGTTCGACCGGTCCGGTCGTCTGCGCGACTCGCATGTCGACGGAATCGGTCCAGCAGTTTTCGAAACGCCCGACTGCCTGGTCGAGATCGGCGGCAAAACGAAGAAGGTGCCACTCGGTTCCAGGACCTTCGACTGGCCGTGGGTAATCCAGATCGACTACGAAGCCGACAAGCCAGGCGAGGTCCAGATCACCGCGGGTTCGACACAGAGCGTGATTCAGGTCGATCCGGCCGTCACGAGGATGTACATCGCGGTCGAGGGTTCGTTCAACTCCGTTACAATGAGAGCGCCGGACAACGCCGTCTGCATCAAGTACATGGCAGTTGGCGAACCGCAACCGAATGGCGAGTAAGCAATGACCATCCAGGCCGAACGGCCCACGGCACCGGATGTGACGATGCAGGGCCATTTCCCTGCCCTGACCGGACTGCGTGCGGTGGCGTCGATCGCTGTCGTCGGCACGCACGCGGCCTTCTGGACCGGTAAGTACAGCACCAGCACGACCGGACTGTTCTGGGCGCGCCTCGACTTCGGCGTGGCACTGTTCTTCGCACTGTCAGGCTTCTTGCTGTTCCGCCCCTGGATCCGGTCCGCGCTGCACCAGTCCTCCGTGCCCCGCGTCGGGAGGTATGCCTGGAATCGTGCCCTTCGGATACTCCCTGCCTACTGGATCGCGGTCGTCCTGGCGTTTCTTGTCCTGGATTCCCCTACGGGCGCCGGGGCCGAAGGCCTGACCCGGCATCTCACGCTGACCCAGATCTACGGTTCGGACCAGCTCCATGCCGGCCTCACACAGGGCTGGAGCCTCGCCGTCGAGGCCGCGTTCTACCTGGTTCTCCCGCTCCTCGGCTGGTTCGCCGTCCGCGTTGTGTGCCGCAATCAGTGGCGACCCGAACGACTCCTCGGATTTCTCGCCGGACTGGGGTTGCTCAACGTCGGTTATCTGGTCGGCATCCACCATGCCGAGGGCATCTCACTCAGCAGCACGATGTGGCTGCCCGCTCATCTCAGCTGGTTTGCCGGAGGTATGGCGCTGGCAGTAGTGGTCACCGCCGCCCAGGAAGGTCGCTCCTGGGCGCGGCGGACCCTGGGATATGCGGAGGTCTCTCCGGTCGCCATCTGGGTGCTTGCGATTGGATTCTTCATCCTGACCTGCACGCCTGCCGCCGGTCAGGCGAGCCTTGCCCCTGACACCGCCGGCACCGCGGTCACCCGAAACCTCCTGTACGCCTGCGCCGCAGTGTTCCTGATGGCGCCGTTGGTGACGCAACGGACGAATCTGGTTCAGAAGGCTCTCTCGCGTCCGACCATGCAGTGGCTGGGGCTTGTGTCGTACGAACTATTCCTCATTCACGTGATGATTCTCGAGTTCGCGATGTACCTGCTCGGGTATCCGATCTTCAACGGTTCGGTCGTCTTCGCCTTCGCCTTGACGTTGCTCTTGAGCCTGCCTGCCGCTTGGCTGCTTTACCGCGCACTCGATCGACCGCTCCGACGCCTGCACCGCTAGGACTCCTGGCGGGCCACCAGACACACGCGAGGGCGAGCAGAGCAAGAACCAGAAGCTGGGAGAGCGCGTCGTTGCCGAAGTAGTCGGCACTGCCTGCCGGACGCAACACCAAAAACCCTGTCGCGACAGCGCCGACCGTCACGAGCAGGACTGGAGCGATCCATGCACGAGTCCGACCGGTGCGGGCGCGAGAGAGCCGCGCAACCGCCAGCGCGACGACGCCGGCCACCGCCCCGCTCAAACCGCCGATCAAAGCCATGGCCCCGACGAGAACGATGGCCGCAAGGATGGCAGGTGGCGACGATGGCAACACCACCACCGGGGCTTCGTGGCGTCGACGCAGGACCAGGACTCCGACAACGCCGAGGAAGGCCAAAAGCACGAGTCCCGACGTCAAGGCAATCAGGTAGGTGCCGGCGGGCGCGAATTCCAGCGTCACGACCCCCGCCGCCCCGGCAGGTACCGTAAAGCCCTGCTTCCACCCGTCGATGGTGACGGGAGAAAGACGCTCACCCTCAAATGTCGCCTGCCAACCAGCACTGATGTTCTCGCTGATGGCCAGATAGCTTCTTTCCGAGCGGGCCGGCACCTCAATCCGGCGTTCGCGTGAGCCCCAGTCCGGCGTCTTCAGGTCCTGACTGCCGCCTGATCCGCGAGCGACTCCCGTACGCGCGAGCGCCACTTGCCGCACCCTCCACGTGTCTGACGACTTGAATGACAACTGCTGATCACCCCGGGAGAGATCGGGATTGCCGCCGCACACCGCGACTGGCACCGCCTCGCCACGCAACAGCGATGCGCTGTCGGCTGCTACCGATGTTTCGTAGCTGCGGCCATTGATCGCGAGGACCGGACCCTCGCCACACCCGAAGGACAGATCCTTGGCCGGTCGCTCGGGGTTGGCGGGCACGCCCTGGATCTCGAGCTCGCCGACCCCCGCGCTGACGAAGCGTGTCTGACCAGTGGTCGGGTCGTACGACGCCGTTCGATCGTCACCGGTGAACACCAGGTCGAACGACGACGCATTCGTACGGGGGATCCGGAAGGCTCCCCTCTTGTCGACGATGCGCTGATACTCCTTGCCATCGATGACCACTGTCACGCTGGCCGGGCGGGAGGCGGGCATGGAATCGTCGTAGCGGAACCTGAGTCGCGAGATCGACCGAGACTTGTCGAGCTTGACCGAAATCTGAGGATCGGCATCAGCAGCTGCGGCGATCCAGCTCGTCCCGGTGTCTCCGTCGAGGAGTGCGAAGGCATTGGCGATGGGCACATCCTGCTGAGACGACGACACCGTTGCCGTTACGCCCGGGTCCATGACGTCGCGGTACACGTCGTTGAGCACCCGGCCCGGCCGCATGGCGGCGTTTGCTCCCACCCTGAACTCCCCCGAGTCGTCGACGTGGAAGACGCGTCGGAGTCCGGCATCGTCCTCGCCGGCCCTCTCGATCGTGGGGCTGCAACGGGTGGATGTGTCCACGACGCTCAGGCAGCCGCCGACGAAGCCGACGGGTGCCGACGCGAGGACCACGTCCGGTCCAGAGGGCAGGTCGCCGGGCATCCGAACCCGGAACTGCGGCGACACGCCCTCGAGTTCGACCTCCGCCACCCGCACGGGCGCGAAGACACCCTCGCGCGGCTCGAAACGGATCACCACCGATGTGTTCGCTTCCAGATCGGCTTCGAGGGTCCATTTGCCGTCGTCGTCCGGATCGACGAGCGCCGTTCGCACCTCGCCGCCGTCGGTCATGACCGTCACATCCCTAATCTGTTTTGCTGTGCCCTTCGCGAGAGTGATCGCCATCGACGAGATGCGCACGGCACGGTCGAGCTCGAGGGTCACCGTTTGCTCGGTGCCCGCGGTTAACGCGCGGGCCGACCAGGCGGTGTCGAGGTCGGAGTCGAACAGTGCACGAACGGATCCATCGGTGCGGATTCCGGACTCGCTTCGCGCGTCGGCGACCGATGATGACGCCCGCACGTTCTTGACGCCGGTCCACTCGCCGTAGGCGATGTGCCCCACAATCGAAGCCATCACATAGTCGAACACCTTCCGTCCGATCGTCAGCGGGCCGTCCCTGGTCATGGTCGACGACTGGTTCGCCCCGATCATCCCGAAGTTGACCTCGCGCCGTCGCAGCGAATCGGTGAGAATGGTCGCCCCCGCGGGTCTGGCCCGCGCGTCTGTCACATCGCTCGACATCACCGTCGCGCCGGCAGGCAGCAGGCCCCCCTCCGCGAGATCGAGGAGCGACTGGGAGTCGCCACTGACGACCGCCATCGACGAGTTCTTCGTCAGCGTCGCACGATCGGGGCGGGTTTCTCCGACCTTCCAGATCTCGATGGCCTTGCGCGCACTGTCGAGATTCGAATCGGCAATTGTCGGCTGGAAGCTCGCTGGATTGACCTCCGGCCCGAAAGTCTTGACCATGTCGAATCCCGGCGACCTCGACAGGACCTGCTCGACGAAGCCCGTTCTCGCATGGGACTCGCGATCGGCCAGATCATGGCGAACCACGACGTATCCGATACCGTTGCGCCGCATGTAGTCGGCCAATCCGACCGATGGTTGACCAGCGTGAAACTGCCGTTCGATCGCATCGAGCATGCGGATGTGGCCCGCGGGCGTCAAGGGAATGGCGTTGCGCACCTCCCATTCGGCCGTCGTCAGAGTCTGGAGGATCTCGTCGTTGGGCGAGCCCCACAGATAGCGGCCGAACCTCGCGCCGGGGGCCAGCAATGCCCGGCCGTTGGGATTGTCTTCGAGCCACGTCCCGGTCTGCTCCCAGTAGCGCGGGACGTTCACGTAGGGGTCGCTTGGCGCCAACCGGCCGACCAAGGCGGGTCCGGCCATGGAGACCACCGCGAACGCGACCGTCACACTGCCCACCACCACCGCCATGTCACGACGTGCCCATGCCTGCTTCAGGTCGACACGACCGAGGAGCGACGCAACCCCAAGAGCCAGCGGCAAACGGATCAGCACGTCGAACTTGTGCACATTGCGAAGTGGCGAGAGCACACCGTCGAGCAGGTCACGCTGGGATGGTGCGAACCATCCATCGATCGCAGCAACATGCCCGAAGGTCACCATCACCATGCCGGTCAGCAGGCAGCAGACCATCCAGAACCGCTCGCCACCCTTGAGGAGGGCGATGCCGATGAGACCGGCGATCGCGATCACGAGTGAATTGGCGACAAAGGCTGGATTGGTGAGGAGATCGCCACCGATCTGCCACGTGGTGCCGAGACCCTGACTGAGGAAACCGACCCAATGAGACGTACCCCGGACGGTTTCGATCAGGTTCGTCGTGCTCGTTGTCGTCGAGGCGTCCTCGATGTAGTCCAGGAAGTTCGGGCTGTAACGCCCAAGGAGCAGCAGTGGGACCACCCACCACAACGTTCCCATCGCAACAAAACCCGCCCACCACGCGCCGAGGCGGAGCAAAGTCCGATCCCAGCGACGCGTCGCAAACCACAGCACCGCCGGCAGAACGGCGGCCAGGTTGACCGTGGCGTTGACACCGCCCATCAGTCCCACGCCGAGCGCGGAGAGCGCTGCCGCTCGGATCACACCGCGGCCCGTAGCGAACGACACGAGGGGGATCAGGACCCACGGGGTCAACGCCGACGGATAGGCCTCGACGGAAGACGTTCCCAGGATCGACAGAATCCGCGGCGACAAGGCATAGGCAAGGGCGCCGACGTAGCGGCTCCATTCGGACCCGATGTCGAGTCGCTGGGCAAGCTTGTTGGCTCCAAGGAAGGCGAGGCTGAGCAGGAGTGCCCACCACACACGCTGAGCCACCCAGCTGGGCGCCCCGCCCGCATCGAAGAGCGCAAAGAAAGGCCCCATCGGAAACAGGTATCCGTAGGCCTGGTTCTGGACCTGACCGGCAAAGCCACTCGGATCCCACATCTCCAGCGCCCGACCCATGAAAGCGAGGGGGTCGACCGTCAGGTCGGCCTTGGTGTCACCGACAAGCCGGCCCGGCGCCTGCAACGCGCACATGACAAGGAGCACCATGCAGGTGGCGGCGCGCCGCACCTGCCATCGACGTCGGTCCTCGATCAGGTCTTTCGCAGAACCAACGCGAGATTCCACGTCACGACCTCTCGCAAAAGAGGAATCCGAAGGACCCACCACGCCCACCGGGGCAAATAGCGCGGCAGCCGTTCGACCACTACGACCTGATCGTTGTCTGCAGCCCAGCGCAGGCCCGCCCCGGCCGTGATCGGGAAGAGGGATTCACCGAACACGTTCTTGGGTCGTTTGCCGTGCTTGCGCTGGTAGCGCCGGGCGGCGCGGTGACCACCGATGAAGTGCCACGGGGCGGTTTCGTGACCGCCCCACGGCCCCCACCATAGGGTGTAGGAGAGGAAAACGAGACCTCCGGACTTCGTCACCCGCACCATCTCGTCGGCCATGTCCCAAGGACGATTCACGTGCTCGAGGACATTGGACGAGTAGGCGACGTCGAAGGATTCCGCGCGGAAGGGGAGCGCCATGCCACTGCCCAACACTGTGCCGGGCTCGGGGTCGCCGAGCCCGGAGAGTTCGCCCAGATCCGCGTCCAGGGAGTTGTATGTTGCACCGGCACGACGGAACGCCTCAGAGAAATAGCCGGGGCCGCCACCGACGTCGAGGACGCGCTTTCCGGCGAGAGGCTCGTACAAACCGATCTGCGCGACCGAGTCGGCAGCGAGCATTCCATAGAAATGATCGGGATCGGACTGCTCGAGGCGAAACGCCCGAAACAGACGCCACGACCGCCGCAGAGTCGGGCGGGCATCAGGCGTCGGCACCCTGCGGACTTTACCGGAGGACGGGTCATGTGATGTTGCTAGCATGACAAAGGCTGACACGAAGATCGGCGCAAAGCGGAGGGAGCCGCAATGCACGTACTTTTCTGCAACTGGCGGGACACCAAGAATCCCGAAGGCGGCGGCTCAGAGCGCTATGTCGAATCGATGGCGCGAGGCTTGGTCGACCGCGGTCATCACGTCACCATCTTCTGTGCCGCGCATGGCCGTGCACCCCGCGATCAGGTGGTCGACGGGGTGCGGTTCATCCGGCGCGGCTCCAAGCTCGACGTCTATCTGCGCGCCTTCCTCGGCATTCTGTTCCGGCGCTTCGGCACGATAGATTTGGTCGTTGATGTGCAGAACGGGCTTCCATTCTTCACCCGCGTGGTTACGCGCAAGCCCGTGATCGTCCTGGTCCATCACGTCCACCGGGAACAGTGGCCCGTGGTCTATCCCGGTCTGATGGGGCGGGTCGGCTGGTGGATCGAGTCACAGCTCGCTCCGCGGCTCTATCGACACTGTCGGTATGTCGCCGTGTCCACGGCGACGCGTGACGAGCTCGGCGAGCTCGGAGTCGAGAGGGAGCGCGTCACGATCGTGCACAACGGCAACGATCCGGCTCCTGCGGTGCAGGGCGGCCGTGCCACGACCGCCCACATCTGTGTGGTCGGTCGACTCGTCCCCCACAAACAGATCGAGCACGCCATCGACGCGCTGGCCCAATTGCGCGACGAGTTCCCCGACCTGATCCTCGACGTCGTGGGTGCAGGCTGGTGGGACGAGGAACTCCGCGAATACGCCACTCTCCACGGGGTGGCCCAACGGGTGAACTTCCACGGCTTCGTCGATGAGCAGGAGAAACACGAAATCTATGCGCGGTCCTGGCTCATGGCCCTGCCGTCGTTGAAAGAGGGCTGGGGCATCGTCATCGGCGAGGCAGGCACGCACTCCACTCCTACCGTCGCCTACCGATCAGCAGGTGGCACCAAAGAATCGATCGATGACGGCGTCTCGGGTGTGCTTGTCGATTCGCGCGAGGAGTTCGTCAGCACGATCGCGCGGTTGCTGCGAAACGACGAAGAGCGCCAGCGACTCGGCGATGGCGCCCTTCAGATGTCTCACACGTTCACATGGGCCAACTCCCAAAAGGAGTTCGCCTACGTGTTAGAGCCGAAGCCCTGAGAATCTAGTTGTTGCTTCCGTAACTGACGCTGCTGGTGCTTACCGGATCGTCAGAACTCGCTGTTTGCGACTGTACGACACCGACCACGGTTGCGGCGGCGAGGCCAGTACCAGCGATAAAGGCCGCGAGGCCTCCCAAAATGCTACCCACGTTGTTGTCCCTCCCTCGAAGACATCGCAAGGTTACCAGCAGGTAGGTTCACTTTCCAAGACGGACACAGGCTACAGACGCCGATTTCAACGCGGTAAGCGGCTGAGTATGGCGAAGATCACAGCACCCGCCATCATGGAAGCCGCCAGCAGCCACGCGAGGACGATCGCAACCCGGTCCACGCCGCTTCCGTCGATGCCTTGGGCCGGACCGATCGCATAGATTTCCATGCCCGCGCCGGCCAACGGGAGCCCGTCGAGGTTCGCCAACTGCTCGGCCGGGACACCACTGTCCCCCGCGTCGGTCTCGACGACAACGACGCCGATCCCCTCGGCGGCCAGGGCTGCGCCGACATCATCTGCGCCGAGAGCCTCTCCGACGGCGGCCGCGCGCCGGTCCTCTCCCTCGATCGCCTTGCCCGACACCAGCAGATCGTCATTGACCACCGTCACACGGTCGAAAAAACGACCGGCCGGATCGAGGACAGACCTCTGGTTGTTCCAATCGGGTTGCCGGTAAGACGTGAAAGGAAGAATCAAGACGTCACCTGCCGGGAGGGTGGCCAATCCATCGCGTGCCGACTGCCACGAGGTCGGATAGTCGACGGGCTTCAGTTGTCCGGCCAGTCCCCAGGCCATGTCCGGCATGGCGACCACCGGCAACAGGGTGAGCGTGGCGGCAGCCATCACCGCGCCGGCTCTGCGGTCCAACTGTCGGGCAAGCGCATGGGCGCCCACACCGAACGACCACGCCTCAAGGGGGGCGAGCAGCAGAAGGTACCGCGTCCCATCCCGCAACAATCCCCCGCCGGGCATGGCGCCCGCGATGCTCGCCACCGCATCGGTGGCCACCCAGCCGCTGAGTGCGACGAGTACCCCGACGCTTCCGAGCGCGCCGAGTTTCAGCAGCAACGCGCGGTCTTCGCGCCACATTACGAAAAGGCCGAATACCATGACGATCCAGAGGATCAGGGCGATAATCGCCGCCGTCCACAAGGTGCGGGAAGTCGGCACCACATCGAGATTCCAGATCCCACCGAGCCCGAACACAGCCCCGACCCTGCCCAGATGCGCTTCGGGCTGCACGTCGAAGAAACGCACGGCTGACGCATCGCTGCGGGCCGATGACCCGTGAAGAACGCCG
Source organism: Actinomycetota bacterium (assembly GCA_030856025.1). Taxonomy (GTDB): domain Bacteria; phylum Actinomycetota; class Actinomycetes; order Propionibacteriales; family Nocardioidaceae; genus JACMOZ01. The sequence continues at coordinate 12,049 of JALYQD010000027.1, read as the reverse complement.
GCCACCAACCACGGCGCGTTGAGTGCCAGACCGGCGACGGTGAATTTCAGCCGATCGCGGCCGTCCGACATGACAAGCGCAATCAGGGCCCCCATCAGTCCTGACACTGGCGACAGCGCAGTGGCGGCCAGCGAGAGAACCGCCGCAGGCCCCCACCCGCCGAAACGAATCGCATGGAGGAGCCAGGGCACTGCGGCATACGCGACCAGGAGCGGCCATTGGCCCAGCCCGAGCCGTTCGGCAACGAACGGGTTCCACACGTACAGGCTGGTCGCACCCAGTTGCGCCGCCGGTCCGACCGCTGCGAGCAGCCTCGCCATACCGGCTCCCGCGAAGCCCAGGGCACCGACAAGCATCGCCTTCTGCAGGAGGGCAGCGGGGACGACTTCGTCCATCAGCCCCACGAGGGCATCCGAGGGCACGGCGCGCGGGAGCGCCGAACCCAGTCCCCAGACGTCCCTCCGATCGAGAGCCAGGTCGGGAACCCAGACCATGTCGTAGGTGAGGACATACCCGGGAGCAAGCAGCGGTGCGCACACAAACAGCGCCATGACCCACGGCCAGGCCATTACGGCAAGGCGCACGAGACGTGACATCGATTCCCCTTCGGGTCGGGCAACACCGGGACAGGGCTATTGTGCCGTGGTGAGCACTGACAAAGGCGCAAGGCAGGTGCGGCTCTCCGGCGGCATGCTCGTTGCGCTCGGCATGGTCGGTATGAATATCGCCGCCTACGGATTCAACATCGCCGCCGCACGCACGCTCGTCCCGCGAGAGTTCGGCGCGTTGACGGCACTGCTGGGCATCATCCTGGTCGGCAACGTCGCCTCCCTCGGGCTACAGGCGGCAACGGCACGGCGGATTGCCGTCGCGCCTGAACGAGCAGCCGACATCATCAGCATCACCACCCGTGTCACGCTCTTCGTGGCGATAAATGTTGGTCTGATCGCGGCACTGTCCAGCCTGGTCCTCAGTCCGCTGCTCCGGCTCGACACGTACTGGCCAGTCATCCTGTGTGGCGCGGCCCTGATGCCGTTGACGATCATGGGAGCTCAGGCCGGCGTCGCTCAGGGGACGGCGAGGTGGAAGTGGCTGACGGCGATCTATCTCGGCGCCGGGGTCGGACGCATGATCGGCGGAACCGCGGCCGTGGTCATCTCGCCGACCGCGACATCGGCCATGATCGGCATCGCCCTCGGCTCGTGGTTGCCCGTCCTGATCGGCGCCAAGCTGCTGATCGTGCATGGGCCGCCATCAGACTTCCTGCGCCGCCGTGACCTATTGCGGGAGGCGATCCTCGGCACGCATGCGCTGCTGGCCTACTTCGTGTTGAGCAACCTCGATGCGCTTATCGCACGCAACATGCTCAACGAGCACGACAGCGGTCTGTATGCATCCGGTCTCATTCTCGCCAAGGCGGCCCTGTTCTTCCCCCAGTTCGTGAGCGTCGTGCTGTTTCCCGACCTGGCCCGCGCCACCGGCAATCACGCCCGTCTGAGAGCGGTGACGCTCGTCGCCGGGTTCGGTGTCCTGGCCGTCGCAGCCACGGCCATCTTGCCCTGGCTTGCCCTTGTCCTGGTGGGCGGCGAACAGTACGCCGAAATCACATCACGCCTTTGGCTCTTCGCAGTGGCCGGATCTGTCCTCGCGGTCGTGCACCTCCTCGTCTTCGATGCTCTGGCGCGGCACGCCCACGGCATCGTCGTCATGTTGTGGATCGCCGTCGCCGCCGTGATCGGATGCGCCTACGGCCTGGGTGTCGGGATCACCGGCCTCGTGTGCACAGTTGCCGGCGTCGCCACGATGCTTGCCGCAATCGTGTGGTTCGCGCCAGCTGACTCGACGCGCCGCGACTGACTGGTGGTTGAGACGCAGCAAGTGGCCTCCGCAACCAGCGAGAGTCAGTGGCCGGCTTCGTGCCAGGTGTTGCCGACGCCGACGGACACGTCGAGAGGTACCGACAATTGTGCGGCCGCAGCCATCTGCTCACGCACGAGCACCTCGACCCGTTCGAGCTCGCCATGCGCAACATCGAGCACGAGCTCGTCGTGGACCTGCAACAGCATCCGTGACTCCAACCCGGCGTCCCTGATGGCCTTGTCCACACCCAGCATGGCGACCTTGATGATGTCGGCCGCCGAACCCTGGATCGGCGCGTTGAGGGCCATACGTTCGGCGATGTCGCGACGTTGGCGGTTGTCGCTGTTGAGGTCGGGGAGATAGCGGCGGCGGCCCATGATGGTCGCTGTGAACCCGGTCTGACGGGCTTCCTCGACAACGCCGTGGAGATAGTCACGCACTCCCCCGAACGTCGCGAAGTAGTCGTCCATCAGGACCTGCGCTTCACCGGGCGAGATCCCGAGCTGGTTTCCGAGCCCATAGGACGACAGACCATAGGCAAGTCCATAGTTCATCGCCTTGATGCGACTGCGGAGCTCGCCATTGACGTCTTCGGGTTCGACCTCGAAGACCTTGCTCGCGATGAGTGTATGGAAGTCGGTGCCCGAACCAAACGCCTCGATAAGGTCCGCGTCTTCGGACAAGTGCGCCATGATGCGCATCTCGATCTGGCTGTAGTCGGCGGTGAGCAGTGTCTCGAAGCCCTTGCCGACGACGAACGCGCCGCGGATGCGCCGTCCGGACTCGGTGCGGATCGGAATGTTCTGCAGGTTGGGGTCGACCGAGCTCAGTCGGCCGGTCGCGGCGATCGTCTGGTTGTAGGTCGTATGGATACGTCCGTCGGAGGCGATCGTCTTGCGCAGCCCTTCGATGGTCTGGCGGAGCCTCGTCACGTCGCGGTGATCCAGCAAGTGCGCGAGGAAGGGGTTCTCGGTCTTGGCGTAGAGGCTCTGGAGGGCATCGGCGTCGGTCGTGTAACCGGTCTTGGTCTTCTTGGTCTTCGGCATGCCCAGCTCATCGAACAGGACGACCTGCAACTGCTTGGGCGAGCCGAGGTTGATCTCCTTGCCGATCACGGCGAAAGCTTCCTTGGCCGCATTCTGGACCCGCTCGGAGAACTCCGACTCGAGGCCGGCGAGGTAGTCGTCGTCGACGGCCACGCCCACACGTTCCATGTCGAGCAGGACGTGCAGCAGTGGAAGCTCGAGGTCCGCGAGCAACGCGACACTGTCCTGCTGGGCCAGCTCGACCTGAAGGACGTCATGGAGCTCGAGCACCGCCTGCGCCCGCACCATCAGTGGTTCGCCGGTCTCGCCGACGCCGTCGAGCGCGAGCTGACCCTCGGCCCCTTCGTCCTCGGCGCGGAGCTCACGCTTGAGGTAACGCATCGACAGGTCGGCCAGGTCGTAAGAGCGCTGATCGGGTCGCAGCAGGTAGGCCGCCAGGGCTGTGTCACTGGCGAGGCCGCGAAGAGTCCATCCCTGTGCCGCGATCGCGTGCATCGGCCCCTTGGCATCATGCAGGACCTTGGGCATGTCGGCTTCCCCGAGCCAATCGGCGAGGGCCGCATCGTCATCTGGCGATAACGCATCGACGTTGACGTATGCCGCGGCGCCGGTGCTGGTCGCCAGGGCCAAGCCGTCAACACGTCCGGTGCCCGCCCCCCAGCTGCCGGCCACGTGGACACCGACGAGCTCGTTGCCGAGGAGGTGTTTGTCGAGCCAGGTCCGTACGCCACCCTCGGTCAGGCTTTCGCCCTCGATGTCAAAACCCTCTTCGGCCACCGCGGGCTCGGCACCGAAGACAGCGAGCAGCCGATCACGAAGGACCGCGAACTCCAGTCCGTCGAAGACCCGGTGGATGGCTTCGCGGTCGAGCTCGGGCATAGCCAGGTCGGCAGGACCGGCCGGAAGCTCGAGATCGCATACCAGCGCATTGATGCGGCGGTTGCGGATGACCGAGTCGAGGTGTTCGCGCAGAGACTCGCCGGCCTTGCCGGGAATCGTGTCGACGCTGTTGATGAGTTCCTCGAGCGAACCGAACTGGCCGAGCCACTTGGCAGCCGTCTTGGGCCCGACGCCCGGGACGCCGGGGAGGTTGTCGCTCGACTCCCCCACCAACGCGGCGATGTCGGGATACTGGACCGGCATCACCCCGTATTTGGCGTGCACGGCATCGGGCGTCATACGGGCGAGGTCGGACATGCCCTTGCGGGGATAGAGCACCGTGATCTTGTCGGTCACGAGCTGGAAGGCATCGCGGTCGCCGGAGCAGATGAGGACCTCGAAGCCCTGAGCCTCGGCCTGGGTGGCCAGTGTGCCGAGGATGTCATCGGCCTCGAAGCCGTCCTTCTCGAAGATATTGATGTGCATCGCCTCAAGGACTTCCTTGATCAGTGCGACCTGACCGTTGAACTCATCGGGTGACTTGGCTCGTGTGCCCTTGTACTCGGGGTATTCGTCGGTGCGGAAGGTATGCCGCGACACGTCGAAGGCGACTGCCACATGGGTCGGGGCCTCATCACGCAACACGTTGATGAGCATCGAGGTGAAGCCGAACACCGCATTGGTGGGCTGGCCCGTCGTCGTCGAGAAATTCTCGACGGGGAGGGCGAAGAAGGCGCGATAGGCAACCGAATGACCGTCAATGAGAAGAAGTCGATCCACGACCCCGACTCTAGCCGGAAGCGCCGACAGCAAAGGGCGGGGAGGTGCGGCCTCGGGTCAGGAGGTGTTGCGTATGTTGCCGGAGTCGAGCTGGCGACGCCGCAACGTGCGACGCACGGCGATGAGCTTGCCGGTGTCGCGGGAGTTGGTGGCCTTGGAGGACAGCTTCGACCGCAACATGCTGGCCTGTGTGGCGCGTACGACCGACACCTGGCTGAAGCCGAGCTTGGTGAGGAAACGGTTGGGCTCGCGCGCGTGCGCGGGGGTGAGAGTGGCGACGACCTCGCAATTGAACTCTTCGCCGTAGTTGGCTGCGGCCGACAACAGCGTCGTGGCCACCGACTTGCGACGGAAGGCCGGGAGCACCTGCAGCTCGGTGACGACCAGTACGCGCGTGAGGTTGACCGGCGTGGTGGTGCTGATGTCGCACATCACTGCGCCGACGACTTCACCCTCGACCAGTGCCACGATGATCCGCTTGTCGGGATTCGCGAGGTTGAGCTCGAGGGCGGCGGCAGCCTCGGCAACACCTGGTTCTCGCCACAGGGCTGTCGATGACAGCACATCGGATCCCTCTTTGCGGGAGGTCTCTGCGCAATCGCGCCAAAGGTTGATGAGCGCGGCCGCGTCTTCGCGGTCGGCATCCCGAAGAACGATCGACGGTCGTGCCGACATGGCGCCCCAATCTATATCCGCTATGCAGTACTTCAACGATGCAGTTCTTCAACCGTTATGGATGTCCCTGGTGAGTATCACAGCAACGAGGTGTCACACTACGCCGAGTAGTTGAAGGTTCGTCAACAGGTCCGGGAGTTGCCTCATGTTCATCGGAATCGGGACGGTCACCAACATCGCGACCGTGATCATCGGTTCGGGCCTTGGACTGCTGATCGGACACCGGCTCACCGAGCGCACCCGATCCCTTGTCACTGATGCCCTGGGGCTCGTGACGCTGCTCATCGCGGCGCAAGCGGCGATGGAGGTGTCCCGCAAGGTCCTGACCGATGCGGTCGGTACGAGCCTGCCGATCCTGATCGTTCTCGGTTCCCTGGTGCTGGGCGGCATCGGCGGATCCATACTCCGCCTCGAAGAACGTCTCGAGGGTTTCGGCGGCTGGCTCCAGTCCAGACTGGCGAGAGGGGGCGCCGGCGATTCCCGCGAACGCTTCATCGAAGGATTCGTCACGAGTTCGCTGGTGTTCTGCATCGGCCCGCTGACCGTCCTCGGCTCCATCAACGAAGGCCTCGGTAACGGCGCGGACCAGCTCATCCTCAAGTCCGTGCTGGACGGTTTTGCCTCACTTGCCTTCGCCGCGTCGTTCGGAATCGGAGTCATGGCTTCGGCCTTGTCGCTCGGCGTCATCCAGGGTTCGCTGACCGTCCTCGGCGTCGCGCTCGGCTCCTTCGTACCCGAACCTCACCTCGTCGCCGTGACCGCGACCGGAGGGCTCATCCTCATCGGCGTCGCGTTGCGCCTTCTCAACATGAAAGTCATGCCGATCGCCGATCTTTTGCCGGCTCTGATCCTCGCACCCCTGTTGACACAACTCGCAATTGTGGTTCACTAGCGCGAGCATCAGTGGCCCCAAAAGGGCCGTGAACATCAATCGAAACCTAACTGTCACCTTAGTTGGGCTAATGTGACCCGATCCACACTCTCGGTTGGTTATGCTCCGAAGATCACCAGCAAAAACCTTGCTCAAGCTGAACAGGAGTCACGTGTGCGACTGCGTCTAGTAGCACTGCTCGCCTTCACCCTGGGGTCAATTCTCCTGGCCCCCGGAATCGCGAACGCCCACGCCACAACGGCACCAGACCCGACGCCCACTCCCGCGGCCACGGCCGCGCCCGCGGCCAATCCGATTGTCGACGGCCCGAACATCACGGTGACCCTGATCAATCAGAAGGACGTCAAGAAGGGCGAACAAGGCAAACCGGTCCCAGGCGTGAAACTCACCGTCTATGCCGACAGCAAGACAGGCACAGAAGTCGGCACGCAGACCACCGACCAAGCCGGACGAGTCAGCATCGCGATCCCGGGCAAGGGCAAATACGTCGTCGTGCTCGACAAGACGACCCTGCCGCCGGACATCAAGCTCAGCGGCGCCGGCGCTACCGACAAAACCATAAACGCCTTGATCAGCGGAGCCAACTTCGCGCAGTTCCAGATCGGCGTCGAAGAAGTGCAGGGAACGCCTTTCGGCAAGCGTTTCCAGACTGCCCTCATCTCGGGCATCAAGTTCGGCCTCATCATCGCCCTCGCCGCCCTCGGACTGTCCCTGATCTTCGGCACGACAGGCCTCACCAACTTCGCTCACGGTGAGCTCATCACCTTTGGCGCGCTGGCCGCATACACGGTGAACCAGAGAATGGGCTTCTCGGTGATCGTGGCCGGCATCGTGACGGTCGTCGTCTCCGGATTCTTTGGATGGGCACAAGATCGCGTCCTCTGGCGACCTCTGCGCAATCGCGGGACCGGCTTGATCGCGATGATGATCGTCTCGATCGGCTTCGGACTGCTGCTCCGCAGCATCTTCCAGTACATCTTCGGCGGATCGACATTGACGTTCACCCAATACGTCAGTCAGGGTCGCAACGACTACGGCCCGATCTCGCTCGCACCAAAGGAGATCGGCATCATCGTCGTCGCCTTCGTCGCGATCGTGATCGTCTGCATCGGAATGATGAAGACCCGACTCGGCAAAGCCGCTCGCGCGGTTTCCGACAACCCGGCGCTCTCCGCGTCGTCCGGACTGCGTGTCGACGGCGTAATCTCGGCAGTGTGGATCCTCGGCACTGCCCTGACAGGTCTGGCCGGCGTTCTTCTCGCCGTCAACCAGCAAATCAACTTCCTGATGGGGTTCAAGCTCCTGTTGTTGGTGTTCGCCGCAGTCACCCTGGGCGGCCTCGGCACCATCTGGGGAGCACTGTTCGGTTCCATGGTCATCGGGATCATGGTGGAAACTTCCCCCGTCTTCGGCGTACCGGCTTCCATCAAGGAAGTCGGCGCACTCGTCACGCTCATCTTGGTCTTGCTCATCAGACCCCAGGGCATCCTCGGTAGAGCCGAGAGAATCGGTTAGGGGCAGATCATGGACTACGGAAGCATTCTCGACAACGCACTCTCATCCGCACTCGGACCCGATGCCATTGTCTTCGCCTTGGCGGCCATCGGCCTCAACGTGCACTTCGGCTACACCGGCCTGCTGAACTTCGGCCAGGCCGGATTCATGTCCGTTGCCGCCTACGGTTTGGCGGTCAGCGTCGTCACGTTCAGCCTCCCGTTCTGGGTCGGCATCGGCATGGGTTTCCTGGCCGCATTCGTGCTGGCAGTCGTGCTCGGCTTGCCCACGCTGCGCCTGAGAGCGGACTATCTCGCCATCGCGACGATTGCCACGGCCGAAATCCTGCGCCTCATATTCGGTTCGGTCGAATATGCCGACACACTGGGTGGCAGCAACGGCCTCAACGGCTACGCCGGGACATTCCAGGATCTGAACCCCTACAACGGGCCCCTCGATCTCGGCATCTTCTCATTCAGTCGCAACGATGCATGGTCGATCACGGTTGGCTGGGTGCTGGTCGCCCTGAGCTGTGTCGTGATCTGGGCCTTGATGCGCAGCCCGTGGGGCCGCGTGCTGCGGTCCATTCGCGAGGATGAGGACGCCGTTCGCTCGCTGGGCAAGAACGTCTTCTTCTACAAGATGCAGTCGCTGATCCTCGGCGGTATGTTCGGCGCCCTCGCCGGATTCATGCTGGCCCTCAAGCAGGCATCAGTGGTGCCGACCGACTACTCGACCAACCTCACCTTCTTCGCCTACACCGCCTTGCTCCTCGGCGGCGCGGGCCGGGTGCTCGGACCGGTTGTCGGCTCGATCATCTTCTGGTTCCTCATTGCCTTCCTCGGCAGCTTCTTCGGTCAGGCCACCGCCGGCGTTGATCCGTTGCTTCCGAACTGGCTGATGACCGACATCCAGTCCAGTCTGGTCCGCTTCATCATCGTCGGCGCCGGATTGATGTTGCTGATGATTTACCGCCCACAGGGCATCTTCGGAGACCGTAGGGAGATAGCGATCGATGGCCGTTGACACGCAGACCGGACGAGCCGGACTCAAAGGCGTACCCGCAGAGCCGGGAGCGCCGAAGCCAGACCCCATCGTCAAAGGGGATGGCATCACCCGCACCTTCGGCGGGCTCAAAGCAGTCGATGTCGATCACATCGAGATCCAGCGCGGTGTCATCACCGCACTGATCGGTCCGAACGGCGCAGGCAAGACGACGTTCTTCAACCTCCTCACCGGATTCGACAAGCCGGACAGTGGAGACTGGACCTTCAACAACACTGCCCTCGGTTCCGTCCCCGCCTACAAGGTCGCGCGGCTCGGCATGGTGCGTACGTTCCAGCTCACCAAGGTGCTCTCCAAGCTGACCGTCATAGAGAACATGCGGCTCGGTGCGACCGGCCAGCGTGGTGAGAGATTCTGGGCAGCGATGTTCAAGGGCCTTTGGGGGCCACAGGAGGGCGGCATCACCGAACGCGCCGATGACTTGCTGGGAAGGTTCAAGCTCGACGCCAAGCGCGAGGACTTTGCCGGTTCGCTCTCGGGGGGCCAGCGCAAGTTGCTCGAAATGGCGCGAGCATTGATGGTCGATCCCGAGCTCATCATGCTCGATGAGCCCATGGCCGGCGTCAACCCTGCCCTCAAGCAATCTCTTCTCGGACACGTCAAGTCATTGCGGGACGAAGGACGCACGGTCCTGTTCGTCGAGCACGACATGGACATGGTCCGCGACATTTCGGACTGGATCATCGTGATGGCTGAAGGAAAGATCGTCGCCGAGGGTCCGCCAGAATCCGTCATGGCCAACAAAGCGGTCATCGACGCATACCTGGGCGCTCACCACGACACGGATCTCGATGAAAGCGAAGAAGAAATCGAGCAGGCGGCACTCGCCGAACTCAACGAGGAGGCCGACAATGGTTGAGTCGACCACGAACGTCGAACGCGAGACGCACCTGGCTTCGGCCGATGGCGCCGTGCTGCGAGCCGATAACCTCATCGCCGGCTACCTGCCAGGTGTCAACATTCTCAACGGCACAGATCTCTACTGCCAGGCCGGGGAGCTTGTCGGCATCATCGGGCCCAACGGCGCCGGCAAGTCGACACTGCTCAAGGCGCTGTTCGGCCTGGTGACCATCCACGAAGGAACGGTCAAGCTCAAGGACGAAGAGATCACCAACATGCGCGCCGACAAGTTGGTCACGAAGGGCATAGGTTTCGTCCCCCAGAACAACAATGTGTTCCCGAGCCTGACGATCGAGGAAAACCTCGAAATGGGCTGTTATCAGGACCCCAAGAAGTTCAATGATCGCTTCGATTTCGTCACGTCGCTCTTCCCGAAATTGGGCGAGCGACGCAAACAGCGGGCCGGCCAGTTGTCGGGCGGCGAACGCCAAATGGTCGCCATGGCCCGTGCGCTCATGATGGACCCCTCGGTCCTCCTGCTCGACGAGCCTTCCGCCGGATTGTCGCCGGTCATGCAGGACGAAGTGTTCGTGCAGACCCGCAAGATCAACAAGGCCGGCGTCTCTGTCGTCATGGTCGAGCAGAATGCCCGACGTTGCCTGCAGATCTGCGACAGGGGCTATGTGCTCGACCAGGGCCGCAACGCCTATTCCGGCACCGGCCGGTCGCTGGCGAACGACCCCAAGGTCATCCAGCTATACCTCGGCACACTTGGCCAGGCCGATGCCGATGCCGATTCCGAGCCGGCCGCCGAGACTGAGACCGACTGAACTGACCGACAATCACTGAAGGACCGCCTCCACCTGCGACGGGGAGGCGGTCCTTTTGCGTCCGGAAACCCTCGACCACCGTCGCCACCCGTGAGATGACAATGGCCCCGGTGCCGAAGCACCGGGGCCACTCGTTCAGTCAGCGACTCAGATGTCGCCCTTGATGTAGTCAATCGGCTTGTACGTGTTGTCCGCCGAGTACTCGTAGATACCAATCGAGGCACTCGTTGGGCTACCCGTGGGGCCGAACTCAATCGGACCGGAGACACCGTCGTAGTCGATGTCCTTGCCGTCGTCGAGCAGTGCCTTGCAGTCCTTGAACGACGTGCACTTCTCTCCGCCCTTGGTGACGTCGATGAGTGCCTTGGCAATGTTGGCGCCGGCGTCACTCTTGGCTGCCACAGCGGCGAGCGCGGAGGTGATCACTGCGTCGTAGGACTCGCCCGCATAGGAGAAGTCGGTCAGCTTGGGGTTGACTCCGAGCAGACGCTTGCGGAAGTCTCCGGTCGCCTCGGCTCCGGGAATCGTGCCCTTGACGCCCTTGAGCGTTCCTTCCGGCAAGTACTTTTTGTCCGGGTTCTTGGAATCCTGCTTGTAGTCGGCGGTGTTGCCGTCGACGAAGTAGGTCGGAACATCCTGAGGACCAGCCTTGGCCTGGATCAGGTTGGGAACGATCTTGGTGGTCTCTTCGAAAGCGATGAGCAGCAAAGCGTCGGGCTTCGCGGCGGCGATGTCCGTCAGCTGTGAGTCAGCAGGAGCACCGTTCTCGCTGTAGAACTCGGTCTTGGCGACCTTGCTGCCGGCCGCTTCGAGTCCCTTGGTGACCTCCTGGGCGAGGGTCTTTCCGTAGGCATCCTGACGCGCGAGGATGGCGACATTCTGTCGTCCGTCCTTGAGCAACAGGTTGGCCATCACAGCGCCCTGGAGGATGTCCGACGGCGCTGTGCGGAAGTAGAGGTCGGGCTTGGAGTACTTCTTGAGGTCGAAGTCGGTCGACGTGTTCGCGGGCGAGAACTGCACAACACCCGAGCTCATGATCTTGTCGATGACGGTCGCCGTGACACCCGATGAAGCCGCACCGACGATGACGTCAGAACCAGCCTTGATGAGCTTGTCCGACTCTGACGGGGCGATGCCGGAGTCGACGTCGCCGGAGTCAGCCTTGACACCCTTGATGGGTTTGCCGAGAACTCCTCCGCCAGCGTTTACTTCCTCGATGCCGAGGTCAACACCGGCGAACTCGGGCGGGCCGAGGAACGCGAGGCTGCCGGTCTGCGGCAAGAGCGAACCGACGGTCAGGACGCCGTCGCCCTTGGCAACGGGGTCGGCCTTCTTCTTGTCGCCCGAATCACTGCCACCGCAAGCTGCGAGCACCAGGGCGCTCGCGGCGGCGACTGCAGCAAAACGAATAGTCTTCGTACTGCGCTTCATCAATCCTCCGGATTAGTCATTGAAACGGTCCGCGGCAATCACCGCGGAACATGTACAACTGAAACTAGTAGGGAAATGGGTCAAATATGTCGCTCATCACACAAAATATGGGATTGTAGCCAAGTTGTAACAAACCGCATTTTCATTCGGGTCCGGTGCCGCTTTGGCCCAGCAACGGCCCTTTGTCGATGACCCCGTCGGCTACCTGGCGCATCGACAGTCGCAGGTCCATAGCGGTCTTCTGGATCCAGCGGAAA
>JALYQD010000005.1 GCA_030856025.1 Actinomycetota bacterium | reverse complement strand
GCGCAGAACCGGGCAGTCAGCCCGGTTATGCGCCATTCGTGTTTGGTGGTGGCGGTGGCCTAGCGTCCACTGCTCCGAGGTGGCGGTGGGCTAGCGTCCATGTCGGGCGCGCGGGTGGACGCATACTCACCGCCGACGACGGGTCTGACAGGCTGGACACATGCTCTCCTCCGACGTCACCGCCCAGCTCCGGGACGCCTTGCGCGCCGCTGACTTCACCGTCGGCGCCATCGAGCAGCTCATCGGCGACGAAGCGCAACGCGCCCTGCTCCGCAATCAGTCGACGCCGGCCCGCCGCCGCACCACCGACGGTTCGACCCTCTCGACGCTCACACGCCTCTTCTCGCTCCAGGCCCCGGTCTCACGCGAAGAGGCCGACCGCGCGCTGCCCGGACTCGTCGACGCGATGAGCGTCGCAGGCATGCTGGAAACCTCCATCGGCGAGGTCAACGCCCGGGTCGACATACGCCCGTATGGCGATGAGGACCACGACTGGTGGATCGTGTGCGACCTCACGCCGGGCCTCGACGGTTCTCATCGCAAGGTCGATCCCGAACACGTGCTCGGCATCAGCGAGGCCTCGAGCTCGTTGGCGCAACTGACGATCCGGCGCGACGTCGGTTCGGCTCTCGACCTCGGCACGGGTTGCGGCGTCCAGGCCCTGCACCTCGCCAGCCATGCCAGGACAGTCGTCGGCACCGACGTCAATCCGCGCGCCCTCGCCATGGCCCGGTTGTCCGCTGACCTCAACGAGGTCAGCATCGACGTCCGCGACGGCAGCCTGTTCGACCCCGTACGTGGCGAGACCTTCGACCTGATCGCGACCAACCCGCCGTTCGTGGTGTCGCCGGCAACCGGTGAAAGACTCATCTACCGTGACTCGGGCCTGCCCGGCGACGAAGTCGTGCGCCGCGTCGTCACGCAGGCTCCCGATCACCTCAATCCCGGCGGCTGGTGCCAGATCCTCGCCAACTGGGTCCACCTCAAGGGCGAGCCGTGGCAAGAACGAGTCGCCGGCTGGATCGAACCCACCGGCGTCGATGCCTGGGTCCTCCAGCGTGAAGTCGCCGACCTGCCGACCTATGTCGAGATGTGGCTCGCCGATGCGGGACTCCAGGACGCCCCGGACTATCTCCAGCGCTACGACACGTGGCTCTCGTGGTTCGACGACCAGGGGATCGAGGGGATCGGCTTCGGCTGGCTGTGCCTCAACAAGGCCGGCCGCGACACGCCCTCGCTCCGCCTGGAGGAATGGCCCTACGAGATCGAGCAGCCGCTGGGACCGCATGTCGCGGCCTGGGGCGATCGTATGGATGCCCTCGACAGACTCGGTGACGACGACATCCTCCGATCGCGGCTGCATCATGCCGCCGATGTCATCCAGGAGACGACCGGACCGGTCGGGGCCGAGGATCCCGAACACATCGTGGTCCGCCTCCAGCGCGGCGTGCGCCGGGCGAAGCCGGTGGACACGGTGGAAGCCGGACTGCTCGGTGCCAGCGACGGGGAACTCACCGTCGGCCAGATCCTCGACGCCCTGGCCTCGCTGCTGGGCGGAGATGCGGCCGAGACCCGCGAGGGCTATCTCCCGAGAGTTCGCGAACTCCTCGAAGACGGCTTCCTGACCCTCTAGATTTGTTCACTCTTGGTCGATTGGTGCGCTCGGTCGGGCCAAACCGAACAATTCACGGTCAGTGCTCGTGGTCTCTTTCACGGAAACCGGGAATGAGCTGACCGGTCAGGGAGACGACGGCGAATGCAGCGGCAATGAGACCGCCGACGAAGAAGCCGCCCCACCCTCCGAGCTGGTCGATCGATATGCCGATCGCGGGTGCACTCGCGGCGCCACCGAAAGTGAACGCGGTGCCCTGCCACCCCATGGCCTCTCCACGCTTGTGTTCGGGCACGAGCTTGGCGATCCATTCGGCCGCGGCTGTCATCGTCGGCGCGCACAGGAAGCCGGTCGGGATGACCCAGAGCGACAGTGACCATACATGGTCCGCGAGTCCGACCGGGATCGTCGTGAGGCCGAGTGCCAACAGGAGATAGGTCGGCCGGATCGAGGTCGTGAGCGCGCCGTAGAGCAGGCCGCCCACCAGGGAAGAAACCCCCCAGCCGAGGTAGACGAGCCCGACCGAGCCGACCTGGTCGAGCTCACGGAGCTCGGCGATGATCGAGAGGTCGGTGGCGATTAGGGCGACCATCGTGCCGGCAGAGATCAGGAAGATGAACGCGAGCGGGACCGACATCCACCGGTTCGACGCCTCGTCGACGCGAGCCGGCGAGTTGTCGCCAACCGACTCGTCGGCAGTGCGTACGGAACGGGTCGGCGGGTTGAGCCGGAAGAAGACGAGACCGGCGACGACCTCGCACAAGCCGACGGCGATGAGCGCCGTCTCGGCATTGAACTGCGTCACCAGGAATGCGCCCGTGGCGGGGCCGATGATGAAGCTGGCTTCGGCGGCGATGCCGTCGGCCGCGAAGGCCGTCCGGTGCTGGTTCTCCTTGACCATGACGCTCAGGGCAAGCCGGACCACCGAGAAGATCGGGATGAGGAAGAGCCCCATGAAGAAGGACAGCGGGATCAGCCAGACATAGCTCGACAAGGCGGCCAGCGGATAGAGAACCCCGACCATCACCATCGACGGCACAATGGCTCGCCGCAGTCCGAGACGGTCGATCAACCGTCCGCGCCAGGGCGAACCGATCGCCGAGCCGATGGTCGTCGTCGCAGCGACGACGCCGGCCTGGGCATACGTGCCGTCGAGCTCGCCGACGACGAACAGGGTCAGGACGAGCGGCGCTGCGAGCGCAGGGATGCGGGCAAAGAACGCTGCGACGAACAACGCGCGCACCGGCTTGATCGCCCACAACTCTGCATAACCCGAGAATCCCACTTCAGGATTCTGTCAGCAGACCCCGACAGCGTATATGCCCACATGGAGGAACCCGTTTCCAGCGGTCGTGGATCAGGCGGATCGGGACAGGATTGAGCAAGTGCGGCTTCTCCCGACCGTTGCGGCGGGTGACGACGAGTCCGGCTCCCTCGAGTACCTTGAGGTGATTCATGACGCCGAATCTCGTCCGATACACGGACCTCGGGTTCGTCAGACCTTGACATCAGGGGATACGGTTTGCCTCGTTCGTACTTGTAGAGAGTTCACAACCCGAGAGGTATTCCCGTGACCACCCTTGTCATTGTCGAGTCACCCAACAAGGTCCGCAGCATCGCGGGCTACCTCGGTGACGGCTTTGTCGTGGACTCCTCCATCGGTCACATCCGCGATCTGCCCAAGGGCGCCGACCAGGTCCCGTCTCAGTTCAAGGGCATGCCGTGGGCACGCCTCGGGGTCAACACCGAGGACAACTTCGAACCCATCTACGTGGTGTCGTCGGAGAAGAAGGCGCAGATCGCCAAGCTCAGGAAGCTCCTCAAGGGTGCCGACGAACTCGTCCTGGCAACAGATGAGGACCGCGAGGGCGAGGCCATCGCGTGGCACCTGTTCGACGAGCTCAAGCCCAAGGTGCCGGTCAAGCGCATCGTCTTCAACGAGATCACGAAAGAAGCGATCCAGCACGCGATCGCCAATCCCCGTGACATCGACATGGACCTCGTCGACGCCCAGGAGACCCGCCGCATCCTCGACCGCCTGTATGGCTATGAGGTCAGCCCGGTCCTGTGGAAGAAGGTCATGAGCGGGCTGTCCGCAGGCCGCGTCCAGTCCGTTGCCACCCGTCTCGTCGTCGAGCGCGAACGCGAACGTATGGCGTTCCGGCTCGCCTCCTACTGGGATCTCGAAGCGACCTTCGACGCCGGCCCCGGCAAGGATCCGCAGACGTTCCCGGCCAAGCTGCATACCGTCGACGGCGCCCGCGTCGCGACCGGCAAGGACTTCGACAACCAGGGCCACATGACGGCCGACAAATCGATCCACATCGACGAGGCGCGCGCCGGTGCCCTCGCCGACAACCTGCGTGACCAGACCTTCGGCATCCGCTCGGTCGAGTCCAAGCCCTACACCCGCAAGCCCTACGCGCCGTTCCGCACCACGACGCTGCAGCAGGACGCCTCGCGCAAGTTCGGCTACGGCGCCGCCCGCACAATGCAGATCGCCCAGCGACTGTATGAAAACGGCTTCATCACCTATATGCGTACGGACTCGACGACGCTTTCGCAGACCGCGTTGACCGCGGCCCGCGCCCACGTCCGGGAGCTCTACGGCGCCGAATACCTTCCCGACTCGCCCCGCGTCTATGCCAGCAAGGTCAAAAACGCCCAGGAGGCGCACGAAGCGATCCGCCCCGCCGGCGAACGTTTCCAGTCGCCGTCCAAGAGCGGCCTGACCGGCGATGAGTACAAGCTCTACGAACTCATCTGGAAGCGCACCGTCGCTTCGCAGATGAAGGACGCCAGGGGCAATTCGATGTCCATCCGCATCGGCGCACAGGCCGCAAGCGGAGAAGATGTGGTTTTCAGCAGCAGCGGCCGCACCATCACGTTCTACGGATTCCTCAAGGCGTATGTCGAGGCCCAGGACGAACCGGACGCCGACAGCGACGACAAGCAGACCAAGCTCCCCAACGTCGACGAGGGTGACACCGTCACTGTCGCCGAGCTCGGCTCGGCCGCCCACGAGACCCGCCCGCCATCGCGATTCACCGAAGCCAGCCTCATCAAGGACCTCGAAGAGCGCGAGATCGGCCGCCCGTCGACCTACGCCTCGATCGTCAACACCATTCAGAACCGCGGCTACGTCTACAAGAAGGGCACGGCCCTGGTGCCGGCCTGGATCGCGTTCTCGGTCATCCGGCTGATGGAACAGCACTTCGGCCGCCTCATCGACTACCGCTTCACCGCCGACCTCGAAGACGTCCTCGACGAGGTCGCCGGTGGTCGTGAAGAACGCCTCAACGTCTTGCAAAGCTTCTGGACCGGTGAAGGCGAAGGCAACACCGGGCTCAAGCGCCTCGTCGACGGTCTCGGCGACATCGACGCCCGCGAGCTGTCGACCTTCCCGCTCGCCGACGACATCTCGGTGCGCGTCGGCCGTTATGGCCCGTATGTCGAGGGTCCTCCGTTCACCAAGGCCGAAGACGGCACCGACAAGCCGACCCGTGCCAACGTCCCCGAGGACCTGCCGCCCGACGAGCTCACCCTCGACAAGGCCAAGGAGCTCCTTGCAACGCCGGCCGGCCTCGAGCTCGAGCTCGGCAAGCACCCCGGGACCGATCTCATGGTCATCGCCAAGAATGGCCGCTACGGCCCGTATGTCACCGAGGCGCTTCCCGAGGACGCCCCCAAGACAGCCAAGCCGCGCACGGCGAGCTTGTTTAAGGACATGTCGCTGGACAACATCACGCTCGGCGACGCGGTCAAGCTGCTGACGCTCCCGCGAGTGGTCGGCGTCGACGCCGAGGGTGTCGAGATCACCGCACAGAATGGTCGCTACGGTCCCTACCTCAAGAAGGGCACCGACTCCCGCTCGCTCGACAATGAGCAGCAGCTGCTCACGTTGACTCTCGAAGAGGCGCTGGAGATCTACTCCAAGCCCAAGCAGTTCGGCCGCCGGGCGGCTGCCGCTCCGCTCAAGGAATTCGGCCCCGACCCGGTCAGCGGCCAGCCGATCGTGGCCAAGGACGGCCGCTTCGGCGCCTACGTCACCGACGGCGAATACAACGCGACGCTGCGCAAGGGCGACGCGATCGACACGCTGACACCGGCGCGGGCAGCAGAGCTCCTCGCCGAGCGTCGCGCCAAGGGCCCGGCCAAGAAGCCGGCGAAGAAGGCCGCCAAGAAGGCTCCCGCGAAGAAGGCCGCGGCAAAGAAGACAGCAGCGAAGAAGGCGGCCGCCAAGAAGGCTCCCGCGAAGAAGACCGCGGCGAAGAAGACTGTGGCGAAGAAGGCTCCCGCGAAGAAGACCGCGGCGAAGAAGACTGTGGCGAAGAAGACTGTGGCGAAGAAGACAACCTGAGCTGATGCTCCCTGGTCCTCGAGCTCCATCTGACCGGCGAGTCGGCCGAAGTCGGCGTTGTCGGGCATTCCGACTAGGCTCGGGTCATGGAACCGCTCTACACCGACTCCGGCGTCTTCATCGCCCTGGAGGGTGGAGAGGGTGCCGGCAAGTCGACGCAGGCCAGATTGCTCGATTCGTGGCTCACCGGTCTCGGTCACGATGCGGTGCTGACCCGCGAACCCGGCGGCACCGATGTCGGCACGGCATTGCGCAGCATCGTGCTCTCGCACTCCACCGGTGACCTGTCCGATCGCGCCGAAGCACTGATCTATGCCGGCGACAAAGCCGAACACGTCGACACCGTGGTGCTTCCTGCTCTCAACGAGGGACGCGTCGTCATCACCGACCGCTATGTCGACTCGACTCTGGCCTATCAGGGAGCCGGCCGTGCTCTGGACATCGACGGTCTCGAATTCGTCGCGAGGTGGGCCACCTCCAACCTCCGCCCGCACCTCACCGTGCTGCTCGACGTCGACCCCGCCGTCGGCCTGTCCCGGTTCGAGTCGCCCGATCGCATCGAGGCCGAGCCGGTGGAGTTCCATCAGCGCGTCCGGCAGTCGTTCCTTGACCTGGCCGCAGCCGACCCTGAGCACTATCTCGTCGTCGACGCCGGCCTCGGCCAGGACGACATACACCGCCAGATCGCTGCCCGGGTCGAGCCGTGGCTGAGCCAGGCCAAGGCGACGGCATGACTGTCTGGGCGGAGCTGGTCGGCCAGGAGCCGGTCGTCGAGATCCTCAAGAGTGCGGTCGAGGGCGCCGGTTCCCAGCTGCGTCGCGAGGGCGGCGGCTCCATGACCCATGCGTGGCTGTTCACCGGCCCTCCGGGCTCGGGCCGGTCCAACGCCGCCGGCGCTTTCGCCGCCGCCCTGCAGTGTCCCGACGGCGGTTGCGGCGAGTGCAAGTCCTGCATCACCGCCCACGCCGGCAGTCACCCCGACATCACGCTGATCCGCACCGAGGGCCTCAGTATCGGCACCGACACGGCCCGCGAGTATGTCCGCAAGGCTTCGCTCCACCCCTCCCAGGGCCGCTGGCAGGTCCTGATCGTCGAGGACGCGGACCGGCTGACCGACCAGGCGGCCAACGCGCTGCTGAAGGCCATCGAAGAGCCGCCGCCCCGCACCGTATGGATGTTGTGCGCGCCGGCGATCGAGGACGTCATCATCACGATCCGGTCGCGGTCACGAGCCGTGCTGCTGCGCACGCCGCCGGCCGCCGCCATCGCCAGGCTGCTCATCGAGCGCGACCAGATCCCGGCAGAGCTGGCGACCGCCGCGGCGGCGGCCTCGCAGGGACACATCGGCCGCGCCCGGGCGCTGGCGGTCAACCCCGAGGTGCGCCAACGTCGCCAGGTCATCCTCAACCTCCCCCTGTCTTTGCGGGACATCGGCGACTGCCTGGCGGCCGCGGCGGCGATCAATGACGCGGCCACGGCCCGTGCGGCAGAGATCGCCGACGACGCCAATGCCCGCGAGCTCGACGACATACGCACTGCCTGGGGAGTCGAAGAACGTGGCCGCCGGCCCGCGGGCTATGCCGGTGCCTTGTCGGCGCTGGAGAAGGACCAGAAGCGCCGCCGGACGAGGCTGATGCGCGATTCGATCGACGGCGTGCTGCTCGACCTGATGGCGCTCTACCGCGACGTGCTCGCCGTCCAACAGGCTCCCGGTGCCGCGCTCATCAACGCCGACTTCGTCGACGGCATCAATGAGATCGCCCGGCTGGGGACGGCAGAGTCGACGTTGCAGCACATTGATGCGATCTTGGAGTGCAGGGAAGCGATCGCCACAAACGCCGCACCTTTGCTCGCTCTCGAACGAATGATGATGGGACTTGTGAACTAGATGAGGTCACGCAAAATCTTCGGCATCGCCTTCCTGTTGTCTATCGTCCTGCTCCTCGCCCTCGTCGCCGTCTCGGTGCGCGACGAGGATGCGGCCTCCAAGAGCGAGGCGACCGGTGAGTCCGGTCCAGCGGGGTTGTCCACCTTCTACAAGCAGAAGCTGACCTGGACCGACTGCGGCGCGTCCCAGTGCACGTGGGCCAAGGTCCCCGTCGACTACGAGAAGCCCGACGGCAAGACCCTCCGCCTGAGGGTCAAGGTGCGTCCGGCCGACGGCGAGACGCCCAGGGGCCGGCTCTTCATCAACCCGGGCGGTCCGGGCGGTTCGGGTGTCGAGTTCCTCAGCTACTTCGCCAGCAAGGCCAGCCAGAAGATGCGCAACGACTACGACATCGTCGGCTTCGATCCGCGCGGCGTCGGCGACAGCACGCCACTCAAGTGCCTCTCCAACAAGGAGCTCGACCGGTTCGCCAACAGCGACCCCGATCCGGACAATGATGCCGAGATCAAGATCTTTCGTCAATGGTCGGTCGAGCTCGGCGATGCCTGTCGCGACAACTCCGGCGAGCTCGCCAGCCACGTCTCGACCCTTGAAGCCGCCAAGGACATCGACGTCCTGCGGGCCGTCCTCGGCGAGAAGAAGCTGGACTACTACGGCGCTTCCTACGGCACCCAGCTCGGCGCGACCTACGCGGAGCTGTTCCCCAAAAAGGTCGGGCGTATGGTCCTCGACGGTGCGGTCGACCCGACGCTCAATGACGAGCAGCAGGGGCTCGGCCAGGCCGAAGGCTTCCAGCGCGCCCTGACCTCGTACATCGCGGACTGCGTCGAGAGCGATGGCTGCCCCCTTGGCAATGACGCCGATGCCGCCCAGAAAAAGCTGTCCGATTTCCTCCAGAGTCTCGACCAGGAACCGCTCAAGACCAACGGCAAGCGCGTCGTCACCGAGGCCATGGGCTTCTACGGCATCGCCATCACACTGTATGACCGTGCCAACTGGCCGGCGCTGACCGTTGAGCTCGAGCAGGCCTTCAAGGGCGACGGCACCGTGATGCTCAACCTCGCGGACCAATACTTCGGTCGCCAGGAGGACGGTTCCTACAAGGACAACTCGAGCGAAGCGATCTACGCCGTGCGCTGTCTCGACAGCACCGGCTCGTCGACCCTCGATGAGGTCAAGGCATCGATCCCCAAGTACGAGAAGGCCTCACCGGCTTTCGGCCGCTCGATGGCCTGGAGTGCCCTCGGATGCACTGACTGGCCGCTGAAGACGCAGAACTCCCAGATCAAGATCAGCGCCGCAGACGCCCCGCCAATCCTCGTGGTCGGCACCACGCGCGACCCGGCGACGCCCTACGAATGGGCCCTGGCCCTCGCTGACCAGCTGAAAACAGGAGTGCTGGTCACACGCGAGGGCGACGGACATACCGGCTTCCACGCGGGCAACTCGTGCATCGACTCGATCATCGACGGGTTCTTCCTCGGTGGCTCCGTCCCCAAGGACGGCGTGGAGTGCCCTGCGCCTTAGCGCAAGCAGGCGCTGCAAAGTGTGCGCTCCTGCACGGGTTTCAGCTCAAGAACGGGTTGTCCTGAGTTCTGTTTGACCGGACATTTCTGTCTCGGGTTGGTCCGGACACTTTGTGGGAGCCGTTCAGTTGCGAATGGCCTCGTGGTGCCGGATTACCTCATCGATGATGAAGTTGAGGAACTTCTCGGCGAAAGCCGGGTCGAGGTCGGCCTGGAGAGCGAGCTCGCGCAACCGGGCGATCTGACGGGATTCGCGCTCGGCATCGGCCGGCGGCATGTCGTGTTCGGCCTTCAGGCGTCCCACGCGCTTGGTGCACTTGAAGCGCTCCGCGAGCATGTGAACGAGGGCGGCATCGATGTTGTCGATGCTCGAACGAATCTCTTCGAGTTCGGCGATCGTCTCTTTGGAAGGGCTCACGTTGGCAGATTCTACGGGGCGCCATACCGATTCGATGAAGGGCGGCCGTGCCCGGTACACTCGTTTCTCGGTCCGACAGGCGATCCCTGGAGGACTCTGGCCGCCTTAGCTCAGTCGGTAGAGCGTCTCACTCGTAATGAGAAGGTCATCAGTTCGATTCTGATAGGCGGCTCCATTCCCCGGGGAAATGGCAGCCAAGTCTTGCGCCATGCCAGCCCCGCAAAAGCGCCGTTGTCGCCAGCGGTCTTGAGCACACAAGTTGTGAGGGCTGCCAGGTGTTGAGACTCGGCAGCCGCGGAATTAGTGCTCGCAATTTCCCGGCTCGACACCCTATGCTGGGCTTGCCCCCACCAGAAGAAGACTTGTTAAGAGTCTTCATCTCGCCTGCACAACGTGAGGTACGGGTGGGGTGCGAAGCCGAGTTTGGGAGGACTGGGGCAATGAAGCGTTTCACGTCAACCGCAGTACAGGATGGGGCTTGGTGGGCCGCCCAGAGTGAAAGGGAGCCCGATGCGCGCTCCCAGGGGTCCCATCCCAATCCAACTCTTGAGGATCTACGCGAGGCCATATCCGTGGCTACCGACCTCAATGGGACTGAAATCGACGCACTCTTGAACCTGCCTCCCCGGCCTCGCCTGTTACGCCGGTTCAGAAGGGTCGGCCGGTAGAGGCCGACTGCACGCATACGCGATGCGCAGTATGCGGGTCACACGAGGCGCCGTTTCTCATCGAAGTCTCATCTGGGTTGGGGCACACTCAGAGGTGTGAAG
>JALYQD010000061.1 GCA_030856025.1 Actinomycetota bacterium | reverse complement strand
CTGTGGTCGGACCACGGCAGCGTAGCGCACATTTCGCTCTTTGTGTGATCGGGATCACTCGCAATGTCGCTTCTGGACGTGACGGCGGCCACATGGTTTACTGTGGTCAGACCACACAGAGCCGGGGCGTGTCCCCGCCGAGAGGCAGCCATGAGAATTGCACTGTTCGCGACCTGCATCGTCGATGCGATGTATCCGCGCACCGCCCAGGCCACGGTGTCGATCCTGGAATGGCTGGGGCACGAGGTGGTTTTCCCGGCAGGTCAGGCCTGCTGCGGACAGATGCATGTGAACAGCGGCTATTTCAAGGAGGCATTGCCGGTGGTTGCGAACCATGTCAGGGCCTTTGAGCAGGTCGGGTACGACGTCGCGGTGGCGCCGTCCGGTTCTTGTGTGGCCTCGGTGAGGCACCAGCACGCTGCGGTCGCCAACCGCTCTGGCGAGGCGGGGCTGGCAGCGCGTGCCGACGTCGTCGGTCAGAAAACGTATGAATTGTCCCAGCTGCTGACGGACGTGCTGGGCATCAGTGATGCCGGCGCGGTCCTGGGCTCCTACTTCCCGCACCGGGTGACATACCACCCCAGCTGCCATGGCATGCGCCTGCTGCGGTTGGGGGACCGGCAGCTGGATCTGCTGCGCTCGACGCGCGGGATCGACCTTGTGGAACTGCCGGAGGCGGACCAGTGCTGCGGTTTCGGCGGCACTTTCTCCATGAAGAATGCGGATGTCTCCTCGGCCATGCTCGCTGACAAGACCGCGAACATCTGCGGTACCGGAGCGGAGCTTTGCACCGGAGGGGATGCGTCCTGCCTGATGCACATCGGCGGCGGGCTCTCCCGGGAGGGCCGTGGCGTAAGCACCCTACATTTTGCGGAGATTCTGGCCAGCACGGTGGAGAACCCGGCCTCGATCACGGGCGAAGTGCAGCTTGCAACCGGAAAGGCTTCACGATGAGCGGGACATTCCTGGGCATGCCCACACTGCCTGTTTTCGGCACCGGCAACCTGCACGAGAAGGAGCCTTTCCCCCGAGCGGCGCACCGCGAACTGGGCAACACCCAGCTGAGGGCCAACCTGGGCCACGCCACACACACCATCCGGGACAAGCGGCTCAAGGTGGTCGCGGAGCTGCCGGACTGGGAAGAGCTGCGGGACGCAGGCAGCGCCATCAAGGAATCCGTCATGGCCCGGCTGCCGGAGCTGCTGGAGCAGTTCGAGGCGAATTTCACCGCCCGCGGCGGGGTCATCCACTGGGCGCGTGACGCGGGGGAGGCCAACGGGATTGTGGCCTCGCTGATCAAGGCCAAGGGCGTGGAGGAGGTCGTCAAGGTCAAGTCCATGGCCACGCAGGAAATCGGCCTGAACGAGTATCTGGAAGATCAGGGGATCGCCGCCATTGAAACGGACCTCGCGGAGCTCATCGTCCAGTTGGACCATGACAAGCCCAGTCATATCTTGGTCCCGGCCATCCACAAGAACCGCAATCAGGTCCGCGATATCTTCCTGCGAGAAATGCCGGGAGTGGATCCGGACCTGACGGATGAGCCTGCCCGCCTGGCCGAGGCCGCCCGCGCGCACTTGCGGCGGAGGTTCCTGTCCGCGAAGGTTGCCGTCTCCGGGGCCAACTTTGCGCTGGCGGATTCCGGCACCCTGGCCGTCGTCGAGTCCGAGGGCAACGGGCGTATGTGCCTGACACTGCCGGAAACCCTGATCACCGTGATGGGTGTGGAAAAGCTGCTGCCCGCCTGGGAAGACCTCGAGGTGTTCATGCAGCTGCTGCCACGCTCCTCCACCGGTGAGCGGATGAACCCATACACCTCCTTGTGGACGGGGGTGGCGCCGGGCGACGGCCCGCAGAATGTCCATCTGGTGCTGCTGGACAACGGCCGGAGCGCGGCGCTGGCGGATCAGATGGGCCGCTCCGCACTGCACTGCATCCGCTGCAGCGCCTGCATGAACGTGTGCCCGGTTTACGAGCGCACGGGCGGGCACGCGTATGGATCCACCTACCCCGGGCCGATCGGCGCCATCCTGTCCCCGCTGCTGACCGGCATCAAGAGCGAGGAAAACAACTCGCTGCCCTATGCCTCCTCACTTTGCGGCGCCTGTTACGACGCCTGCCCGGTGAAGATCAACATCCCCGAGATCCTGGTGCACCTTCGCGGCGAGGACGTGGACAGTCGGCGCCCGGGGAAGAACAAGAGGTGGAGGACGCTGCCCAGCCAGATGGACCTGGCCATGAAGGGCGCCTCCTGGGCGTTCTCCTCCGGCAGGAACCTGAGCCTGCTGGAGAAGGCGCTGCCGCTGGGCAAGCTCGCCGCCGGGCGGGACAAAATGATCAAGAAGCTGCCGGGCATCGCCGCCGGCTGGACGCAGAGCCGCGACATCCCGGCCCCGCCCAGCCAGTCCTTCCGGCAATGGTGGGCCAAGGAACATCAGGAGCCCGGACAGCAACCGGCCGAACACAATCCTGCGGGCCGGAAGACTGGGACAAAGGGAGAGTCATGAGTGCTCGAGACGATGTGCTGAGCCGGATCAGGTCCGCCCTGCGGGATGCGCCCCAGGCGCCGGAGATCCCTCGCGCCTACCGCCAGACCTCCGGGCTGGATCCGGAGGCCCTGGTGGAGCAGATGGTGGACCGGCTGGTGGACTACAAAGCCCGGGTCCATGTGGTGGCCGCCGCGGACGCCCCGGGCACGATCGCCGGGCTGCTGGCCGAGTCCGGCAGTTACGCGGTGCCCCACGGCCTGGACACTGCCTGGCTGGCGGAGGTCGGCAGGAGCGGCGATGCCGCTGGCGGCGGTGGCGTCCCGCGCCGGATGGTCGACGCCCCCGAGAGCCCCCTCTCGGTCGCCGAACTGGACGGCGTCGACGCGGTGGTGACAGGCAGCGCCGTCGCCGTGGCCGAAACCGGCACCATCGTGCTTGACGGCAGCCCGGATCAGGGCCGGCGCGTCATCAGCCTGGTGCCGGACCGGCACATCTGCATCCTGCTTGCGCAGGACATCACCGGAATCCTGCCCGAAGCCCTGCGCCGGCTGGACGGGACCCGGCCCCTGACCTGGATCAGCGGCCCCAGCGCCACCAGCGACATCGAGCTCGAACGCGTCGAGGGCGTCCACGGCCCCCGCAAGCTGGACGTCATCATCATCGGCACCTGACGTGGCGGTTGCGATCACCATCGGGCACGGACAACCCCTGATTTCGAGACGGGCGCCGGCGCCCTCCTCAATCAGCGGGGAGCGTCAGACGACTCGGTCCCGCAGGCCGGTGTCGACGTCGTAGAGGAATCCGCCGACGTGGATGTCGTCGCCGATCAGCGGGTGCGACCGAACCCGCTGCACATCGGTGCGAAGAGTGGCAACCTGGTCGACGATGGCTCCGAGGGTCATCCAGGAGGCATCGGTGCCGGCGGAGCGCGTGATCTTGGCCTTCAGCTCGTCTTCGGTGGACGAGGCCATCGCGCAGCGGGTGTGCTCGACGACCAGGATACGTCGTACGTTGAGCAGTGTGACGCCCATGACGAGGGCAACGAGAGCCTGGTCGGTGACCCGGCCGCCGGGATTGCGCAGGATCTTGGCGTCGCCGGGTTCGAGGCCGATCATCGAGAGCGGATCGATGCGTGAGTCCATGCAAGTCACCATGGCGACTCCGGCGTGCGCGACACCGTCAAAACCCGACAAGCCGAAATTGTCGGCAAACTTCTTGTTGGCAGCGAGAAGGTCTTCGAAATCGCCCATGGCCAAACGCTATCGCGTGTCGGTTGCGGCCTTGCGCTGTGGTCTCATCAGGACCGCCGCGAGGGCGGCGGCGATGAACGCGCAGACGGCCGCGCCGACGAACACAGCATGCAATTGGGCGATGCCGGCACCGAGCACGGCGTCCTTGTAGGCCGTGCAAACCGTCGCGGACCCCTTGCACAGCTCGGCGACCGGCGGGATGTCGGCCGATGCCGCATAAAACTGGTGCAGGCCGATCGTCGTCAGTGCCGAGATGCCGATCAGCATGCCGACCATGCGGGCGACGATCAGGAGGGCACTGGCGACCCCGTGCACGGCATCGGCGGTCGCTTCGAGCAGTGCGGCGTTGACCGGGGCGATCGCCAGGCCGAAACCGATGCCGGCGAGGACCAGCGAAATCGTCTCGGTCTGGTCGTTGAGGGCGTAGCGGTCCCACGTCGCCATGTGGACGAATGCGGCGCCACTGATCACCATGGCGACCGCGGTGAGGTTGGCGGCACTGATGCGCCTCAGCAACCAACCGCCGAGGAGCGCGCCGATCGGCAAGGCAACCAGGAACTGCACCAGCACGAGGGCGGCATCGAGTTGCGAGTCGCGGTAGACGGTCAGGCGCGCGAAGAAGGGAATGTCGACCAGGGCCGCGATGAGTGAAGACCCGATGAAGAACGAGACCACGAGCGCGCCCCAAGCCGGGCGGGCGTTGAGCGCTGCACGCGGCACCAATGGCGTCCGGGCTCGCCGTTGCCGCAGTCCGAAGCCGACGAAGGCTATCGCGGCCAGCGGCAGGAGCACGGGCGCATCGGGCGAGATGGCGTTGCTCTCGGGCTCGGCCGAAGCGAAGGCGATGATGATCGCACCGAGTCCGAGGGCCAGCAGCAGGGCGCCGAGCAAATCCGTCTCACGGCCGATCTCGCCCCATCCGCGCCAGTCGACGAGTGGTCTGCGGGCCATTGCCTGACGCGCGAGGAACAACGCGACGAACCCGAAGGTTGCCAACGCCAGGGGAGTGAGCCAGCGTGAGTCGCCTGTGACCGGCAGGAACGCCAGGCCGCTGGTAACTCCTGTCACGAGTCGATCGGGTTCGAGCATGACCAGGGTCAGTCCGAGCAGGCTCAGCAAGAACAGGGCGAGACCGGGTATGTCCGGTCGTCCGGGCCGTCGGCGCGTTCCTTCGACACTCGACCCGCTGAGCGAAACCGTGTGGCGCATCTGGGCCATGGCCGCGGCCAGCACCAGGCCGATGGCGCAATTGAGCCAAAAGATGGCGCGCCAGTCGCCGAACGCGAGTACTAGGGCGCCGTAGAGCGGGCCCAGCACGCTGCCGAGCTCTTGGACCGCACCGACGATGCCCAACGGCAGTCCGCGCCGCTCCGGTGGCCACATGTCGGCGATGAGGGCGAGTGTCGGCGGTATGAGTCCGCCGCCGCCCATCCCCTGGATGAACCGGCCGATGACCATGCTGTCGAGGTTGTAGGAGGCCGCGGTGATGACCGAACCGATGGCGAAGACCACCATCGAGCCCAGCAGCACGGGCACGCGGCCGCGCAGGTCGGAGATGCGGCCGATGAGCGGAAGGATGCCGACGTAGCCGAGGAGGAATCCGGAGACGATCGGCGCCGCTCGCTGCAGCTGGTCGATGTCGAGGCCGGTCGCGCTCATCATGTCCGGCAGCGCGAGGACGACGACATACGTGTCCGCGGCGGCAAAGGCGATCGCGACGGCCGCGAGTCCAAGGAGGGTGCGCGGCGCCGCGCCGAGGGCGCGTCCTGCTCGCTGGGGTGTCACGGCTTCTTGATGGTCACAGGCGTTTCGGAGGTCGAGATCTTGATCGTGTAGGTGACGTTGTCTGCCTTTGGATAGAACGGCCCGGTGATCGTGGCGTCGCGCAACACATCGTCATCGGTCAGTCGGTAGGCCACCGCGAACGACTTGGTCGGATCGGCCGACGGGACAAGCGACTTGACGATGGTGCCGGGGAGCCGGCCCTTGATCGAGAGGAGGACGGTCGAGCCGTCGCGGGTCTTGCCGCCGTCGGTGAGCTTGGTGGTCTTGATGAGGAGGTCGGAGACGCCGCCGCTCGTCGCGATCAACGTGGCCGGGTCGGGCGCCTTGAGCGATGCCGGATCGATGGGCGCGAACACCGGAGTGAAACCGGTCTTGGCGTAGACGGTGCCGTCGACGGCCACCACGTCGGCGCCGACACTCGCGCTGCCGACGATGACCTTGACCTTGCCCCTGAAGGCCGGCGAATGATTGCCCTCGCCCGTGGCCGACAACAGTCCGGTGACTCCGGTCGGGAGCTTCTTGGTGGCCAGCGCGATCGTGACGGTCTCGGCGTCGTCGAGAGTGGCCTTGGCCTTGGCGAGCCGTGGGGCGAGCGTCTTGTCCTCGGCCTTGGGCTTGTCGTCGCCACCGCATCCGGACAAGGTCAGGGTGAGGGCGGCGGCCAAGGCAAGGGCAAACAGTCGTGTACGCACGTGCTCAGTGTTGCAGAACCTGGGTGCCAAGCAACCGCGACGCCGGGCTGGAAACGGCGAGTATGGGCTGGGCCGACGGGACGCCGGAACCGTCGCGCTTGTCGTTCAACGGCGGCAGATCGACCGGGGACCCGCTGCTGGCGCAGGCCATCGCGGGGGCGTGGCCGACCCAGCCGAAGATCAGTGCGTCTTCGCCCTTGAGCAGTCGTTGACAGCGCACCCCGCCGGTGGCGCGTCCCTTGGAGGGATAGATGGACAACGGGCTGAGCTTGACGGCTCCTGCCTGGGTGCCGGGCAGGGCGTCGGCCGAGCCCGCGATCGTCACGAGCTCGGCCTCGGTGGCGGTGTTGACAGCTCCGAAGGACACCACCTTCGCGTCGGTGCTGAGCTTGATGCCCGCGACACCGCCGCCGGAGCGGCCCTGCGGGCGTACGACCGATGCCGCAAAGCGCAGCAACTGGGCGTCCGAGGTCACGAACACGAGGTCTTCGTCGCCGGTCGCCAGCGACACAGCGCCGACGACCTCGTCACCGTCGGCGAGGCCGATGAGGTCCCACTCGTCGCGATTGGAGAGGAATTCGGGCCTGACCCGCTTGACGATGCCCTGGCGGGTGCCGAGCGCGAGTCCGGGAACTCCCTCGTCGAACGACATCAGCGTCAGTGCGCGACCGTCGATGTGAAGAATCTCGCTCAACGGCACACCGCCCTGCAGGTGGGGGGAGTGGGCCGTCGGCGGCAGGCCGGGCAGGTCGAGGACATTAAGCTTGTGGACGCGGCCGGCGCTGGTGACCACACCGATCTCGCCGCGAGCAGTGGTGCGTACGGCGGCAACAACCGTGTCGTGCTTGACCCGGCTGTGCGGATCGCCGAGCGCCGCGTCATCGGTCGTCCGGGCCAGGAGGCCGGTGGCGGACAAGAGCACCCAGCACGGGTCGTCGGCAACTTCGAGCGGAGTGGAGTTGGTGACGACGGTGCCGGATGACTCGAGCAGGATCGTCCGTCGCGGGTTGCCGAACTTCTTGGCCATGTCGCCGAGCTCGTCGCTGACGACACCGCGAAGCAGTGTCTCGTCGCCGAGGATCTCGTCGAGGTCGGCGATCGTCTTGACGAGCTCGTCGCGGTCCTTCTCCAGCTCGAGCCGGGAGAACTTCGTGAGCCGGCGCAGCTGAAGCTCGAGGATGTGGTTGGCCTGGAGCTCGGACAGGTCGAAGACCTGCCGCAACCGTTCGCGCGCTTCGCCGGTGTTGTCGCTGCCGCGGATGAGCTGGATGACTTCGTCGATGTCGAGGATCGCGATGAGCAGCCCCTCGACCAGATGCAGCTTTTCGGCGGCGACCCGGCGACGGTATTCGCTGCGTCGGCGTACGACGTCAAAGCGATGACCGAGGTAGACCTCGAGCATCTCCTTGAGGCCCAGCGTGCGGGGCTGACCGTCGACGAGGGCTACGGCATTGATGCCGAAGGAGCTCTCCATCGGTGTCTGGCGGAACAATTGTTCGAGCAACGCCTCGGGGTGTATGCCGTTCTTGACCTCGATGACGAGGTTGAGCCCTTTGTGCCGGTCGGTGAGGTTCTTGATGTCAGAGATGCCTTGCAGCTTCTTTGCCTGCACGAGCTTCTTGATGGACTCGATGACCTTTTCGGGGCCGACGTTGTAGGGGAGCTCGGTGACGACGATGCCTTTGCGGCGGGGGGTCACGGACTCGATCCGGGCCGTCGCCCGCATACGGAAGCTGCCGTTGCCAGTGGCATAGGCGTCGCGGATGCCCTCGAGCCCGATGATCTTGCCGCCGGTGGGAAGGTCCGGGCCCGGGATGAAGCGCATCAGGTCGTCGAGCGTGGCCTTGGGGTGCTTGATCATGTGGCGCAGTGCCTGGATGACCTCGACAGTGTTGTGCGGTGCGATGTTGGTGGCCATGCCGACCGCGATGCCGGAGGCGCCGTTGATCAAGAGGTTGGGGAGCGCCGCCGGCAGGACCGAGGGCTCCTGCTCGCGACCGTCGTAGTTGGGCCGGAAGTCGACGGTCTCCTCGTCGATCGAGGCGGTCATGGCCTCGGCGGCGGCATCCATACGGGCTTCGGTGTAACGCATGGCGGCGGGCGGATCGTCGGGCGAGCCGAAGTTGCCGTGGCCGTCGATGAACGGGAGCCGCAGCGACCATGGCTGGTGCAGGCGCACCATGGCGTCGTAGATGGCACTGTCGCCGTGCGGGTGGAGCCGGCCCATGACCTCGCCGACGACACGGGCGCTTTTGACGTGCCCGCGGTCGTGCCACAGGCTCATGTCGTCCATCGTGTAGAGGATGCGGCGCTGCACCGGTTTGAGGCCGTCACGGGCGTCGGGAAGGGCCCGCGAATAGATGACCGAGTAGGCATACTCCAGGAAGCTCGAGCGCATCTCATCGCTGACATCGGTGTCGACGATGTGCTCGTCGAACTCCTCGGCGGGTGCGTTCTTGGTGCTTCGGGGCATGCGTCCTCTCCTGGTCGGCCTCTATTCTCGCCGTCGGCGGCTGGCGCAGTCGATCGCCACGCCGCAGGTGAACACCATAGATCCCCGCGCCGGACTGCCTCCGGTCAGACGGCTCACGCTAGGTTGGACCCGTGACCAAAGCGCAGCATCCAGTGGAGCATTGGGAAGCCGACATCTTGCTCAAAGACGGTCGTGCAGCGCAGATCAGGCCGATTCTGCCCAGCGATGCCGAAGGTCTCGTCGAGTTCTACGACCGCGTCTCCGACGAGTCGAAGTATTTCCGCTTCTTCGCGCCGTATCCGAAGCTGTCGGACAAGGACGTCAAACGCTTCACGACGGTCGACCACGACCGCCGTGTGGCCTTCGTGATCACGATGGGCTCCATGATCATCGCCACCGGCCGGTATGACGCCGTCAGCGACGACGAGGCCGAAGTCGCCTTCCTCGTCGAAGACGCCCATCAGGGCCGAGGCATCGGCCAACTGTTGCTCGAACACCTGGCCCAGGCCGGCCGCGAACGCGGAATAGGCTCCTTCGTTGCCGACGTGTTGCCGTCCAACTCGCGCATGCTCCAGATCTTCCGCGAAATGGGCTACGTCGTCGCCAACACGATGGACGGCGGCGTCCTGAGACTGGTCTTCCCGCTCGACCCGACCGAAACCGCGCTCGGCGTGATGCGGGCCCGTGAACAGCGTGCCGAAGCCGCCTCGATCGAACGTATCTTCAACGCCCGCAGTGTCGCCGTCGTCGGCGCCAGCCGCCGCAAGGACAGCATCGGCCAGGCGATGGTGCGCAACCTCGTCCTCGGCGACTACACGGGCAACGTATTCCCGGTCAATTCGCAGTCCTCGTCGGTGTCGGGCCTGCCCGCGTACGAAACCGTCAGCGACATCCCGCACGACATCGACATGGCGATCGTGGCCGTGCCCGCCGAGTCCGTCGCCGACGTCGTCCTCGATTGCGCGAACAAGGGTGTCCATGGACTCGTCGTGATCTCGGCCGGGTTCGCCGAGGAGGGTCCGAAGGGCCGCCAGCGCCAGCGCAAGCTCCTCGGCCTGACCCGGAGCTATGGGTTGCGCCTGATCGGGCCCAACTGCCTCGGCATCATCAACACCAGCGTCGACATGCAGCTCAATGCCTCGCTGGCGCCGATCATGCCTCACCGCGGCCGGGTCGGGTTCTTCTGCCAGTCCGGCGCGCTCGGCACCGCCATCCTGGAGTCCGTCGCCCGCCGCGGACTCGGTCTGTCGACGTTCGTTTCGGCCGGCAACCGCGCTGATGTCTCGGGCAACGACCTTTTGCAGTACTGGCAGGAGGACGACGCGACCGAAGTCATCCTGCTCTACCTCGAGTCGATCGGTAACCCCCGCAAGTTCTCGCGCATCGCCCGCCGGGTGTCGCGCACCAAGCCGATCGTCGCGGTCAAGTCCGGCC
>JALYQD010000164.1 GCA_030856025.1 Actinomycetota bacterium | reverse complement strand
ACACCTTTCTTCCTATTGATGAGGCAACCAAGCGTGCCAAGAGTTCGTCCGCGGTCGTCAAGACCCAGCCGTTGGCGCCCTTCCCGGCGTCTAGTCCTCATCGTCGCTACCCTGGTCATTGTCGGCCTGACCGTTGCGGTCATTAGCCTTGCGGTCACCGCTCGCACGGTCAAGAACAACCTGCAGTACGTGGCCGTCAATACCGACAAGCTCCAAACTGCCCTTGCCAGCGGCGAACACAAGTCCGTGGTTAAAAACCTCAACGAACTTCGCGCCTCGACGAACGCAGCCGAGCACGCTTCGAGCGGTCCACTATGGACACTGGCCAGCAAGACGCCGTTTCTCGGCAAAAACCTGGCCGCAGTCCACACATCGGCGGCGGTCCTCAACGACATCGCCACCAAGGGGCTCACGCCGATCGTCGACGCCTCTGGGGCACCATCTCTGCAAACCTTTAGCCCGATCGATGGAAGACTGGACCTCAAGAGTCTGACCGAATTGTCGGAAGCCATGTCCACAACGCGCGCTGTGACTGAACGCGGCGACCAACGCATGGAGGAGGTCGACACGGGACGCCTTCTTCCGTCTGTCGCCGGCCCCGTCGCCCAAATCAAGGCGAAAGTCGATACCGCTGCCACAATCGCGCGGTCTACACAGACTGCACTCGACCTCCTACCGCGGATGCTTGGCGCCAAAGGCAAGCGAGACTATCTTGCGATCTTTCAGAACAATGCGGAGGTCCGATCAACCGGAGGACTCCCCGGCGCGTATGCCTTGCTCAAGGTCGACAAGGGGAAAATCACCATCGGTGAACAAGGCACCGGAGCCGCGTTCGGCGAACTGCCCGCTCCGATATTGCCCCTCACCCGCGACGAAAAGGCGCTCTATTCCAACAAGATGGCGCGCTATTTCCTCGACACGAACTTCACTCCGGACTTCCAGCGCACGGCTCAACTCACGAGGGCCATGGTCAAGCAAGAAAAGCGGGTCGAGGTGGACGGCGTTATTTCGGTCGACCCCGTGGCGCTCTCTTACATACTTGCGGGCACAGGTCCCATCAAACTTCAAGGTGGCCGCTTGGTCGACAGCCAGAATGTAGTCGATGTCCTCCTGAATCAGGTCTACTTCGAAATAACGGACCCCACCAAGCAGGACGACTTCTTCGCTGACTCCGCCTCGCGGGTTTTCGACGCCGTCGCTCAAGGCAAAGGCAACCCCGAAGTCGTCATGAGCGGAATCGTGCGGGGTGCGATGGAAAATCGAGTCTTCGTATGGTCAAAGGACGACTACGAGCAGAAGGTACTGCGAGACGTACGCGTTGGCGGTGTCCTCACACCTCGCAATTCCGGATCGCCCAATGTCGGCATCTTTTTGAACGACGCAACAGGCGCGAAAATGCAGTACTACCTCAACTTCAAGTCTTCAGTCCGTTCATCATGCATGCCCGGAAAAAGGCAGAAACTCACCGCCAAAATAGATCTCATTTCCAATGCCCCGGCTGACGCAGAAGGGTTGCCGGCAACGATCGTCGGCCCGGGTTATGGCACCCGACCAGGCTTCATGTCAGTGAATATCCGGGTGTACGCGCCGCTTGACGGGCGTTTGGTCGCCGTGTACATCAACGGCCGAAAAGCGCTGTTCAGCACTCATTCGCATGACAAGCGACCAGTCGCGACGATTCCCGTTCAGTTGGGTCCGGTGAGTCACAAAACCGTTTCGGTCACTATGGAGTCGGGCAAGAACCAATCGAAACGCGCGACAGTGGCAGTCACTCCGAGCATCCAGTCAGGCAAGCGACTCCACGTGGCCGCCAGTGCTTGCAAGCGCTAAGTGACCGCCCCGTAACTTGCCGCGACGTCGTTGAGGACCGTACCGATCCGGCGCACTGCGCCCAGTATCCGCTCGGCAACCTGCTGGTGCACGAGCTCGCCCTGCCGATAGGGATCGCCGATGTCGATCTCGCCCTTGGCATGGCTGCGGTGGCGGCTTGCGTCCGCGATGAGATCGCGGAGCGGCTCGGCTGAGTACTCCTCGGCAAGCTGGGCGAACTCGAGAAGAGTAAACGTCCGCCTCAGCGCCATCGGTTCGACGGCCAGCACGCCGGAGCGGTGTTCGCGGGTCGCCGTAAGTATCAGTCCACTGACCTTGACCATGTCCGCCGTGATCGGCCGGGACGTGAAGTACTGGGGGTCAACGCCGAAGCGGCGCGCTTCACTGCTGGCGTCGGCATCCATCGGTCGGCTGTCGAAGCCCCTGATGCCCGCGCTGCCGACCTCATAGACCGAGGTGTCGAGCTGTTTGCGGAACAAGAGCTCCATCAGCGGCGAACGACAGATGTTTGCCGTGCACACGGTGAGGATCGTGAAGCGCTTTGTGTGCGTCTCGCGGATCCGGTTGTCCGGGCCCGGCTGCACATACGGACGGCTGGTCATGGGCCTTGTTATTTCAGCACCGGGCGGACGTGAAGTCCCACCTCGGGGTCGACGATGAGTTCCTGAGATGCTGCCACGCCGTCGGCGGTGAGCGTCGCCCCGGGGTCGACATTGCGTTTGACCATCGCGAGCGCGATGGGACCGAGCTCGTGATGGCGTGCCGTCGAGCCGACGAAGCCGACACGTGTGTCGTCGAGCATCAAGTCCGTGCCGTGGGCCGGGAGGCGTTCGGCGGCGCCGTCGAGGTGGAGCATGACGAGTCGTCGTGGCGGCTTGCCGAGCGTATGGACGCGCGCGACGGTCTCCTGGCCCCGGTAGCAGCCCTTGTCGAGGTGGACGGCCGACTCGATCCAGTCGATCTCGTTGGGGATCGACTTGTCGTCGGTGTCCAGCCCGATGCGGGCGTGGCCGGACTCGATGCGGAGGGCTTCCCAGGCCCAGGTGCCGACCGGATCTCCGAGCTCGGCGGGGAGATCTGCCAGGGATTCGCGTGGCACCGTCCTGTAGCCAAGCCTGGGCGAAGGCAGCTCGTCGCTGTCCTCGGGTGACTGTGCGCCCACCGTCGCCAGATTTACGCCAATGACCGCCCACTCCGTGCTTACGAGAGCGACCTCGACCCGCATCATGAATCGCATCTTGTCGAGGAACTCGACGGCCGCGGCAGCGGCGCCGGGCTCGGTGTGAGCCCAGAACGTCTCGCCGTCGTCATAACCGACGAAGGCGTGCTCGATGCGGCCTTGCGGGGTGAGGATCATGACCTCGGTCTGCCGATGCGGCTCGAGGCCTTCCAGGAACTGGGTCGTCAGCGAGTGCAGCCAGGTCAGGCGGTCTGCGCCGGTGACGGTGAAGACATCGCGGTGTGAGAGGTCGACGAACGCGTCGCCGGCGATGAAGCGCTTCTGCTCGGCGCTGATCGAGCCGTAGTGTGCGGCGACGCCCGTGTCGGGCGCATCGCCCTCGACGGCTCCCGGCAGGGTGAGAAGCGGACTCTTGTCAGACACGTTTGAGCTGCCCCCAGAGGTGAGATTGCAAAGGTTGGCCTTCGGCGGCCATGTCAAAGGCATACATCAGGTCGCCGTCGACCAGGCCATACATACGCTGGCCGGCGGTGTATTCCTTGGCGGTCTGCGTGCGGGCGACGATGTCGGTGCTCATCGTGAGCCTCGGCCCGTCGATCGTGCCGTACCAGACCTCGGCGAAGCCGGTCGCATGCGCGAGGACGAGCTCGATGCCCGTGCCCTCATCGGACTCCGTGGCCGTCGGGCGGACGAAGCCGGTCTCGAGGGCGCCGGGGCGGACGCGGTTGCCTTCTTCGTCGGTGATCCACGCGCGACTGAAGTAGTGGAGAAATGGTCGGGTGTCGTGGGCGAAGACCACGTCCTGCTCGTACGTGAAGGCCTCGATCGTGGGGTAGTCGCCGCGGCCGTTGCCGTGCCATGAGCCGAGAAGCCAGGCAAGGGGCACAAGATCGGTGTGCAGGTCCGCGGGGATTTCAAAGGGCATGGATTCAGTCTATCGGTGCATCGAAACGGTCCGAACCGGTGTGATTGGCGACATACGTGCT
Organism: Actinomycetota bacterium; assembly: GCA_030856025.1. Lineage (GTDB taxonomy): Bacteria > Actinomycetota > Actinomycetes > Propionibacteriales > Nocardioidaceae > JACMOZ01. The sequence goes on along the minus strand of JALYQD010000164.1, from coordinate 1,641 downwards.
GCTCGACCAATATGCTCTCCTCGTACTTACGACGAGGAGAACCTACTTTCATGACCGAGCAGAAGCGCGCATTCGTCACCGGGATCACCGGACAGGATGGCGGCCATCTGACCGAACTTCTCCACGGCAAGGGCTACGAGATCTACGGCTTGCTGCGAGGCCAGCGAAACACCCGTCGTGAGGCGTTGATCGCCGAGTTCCCTTACGTCAAGCTCATCGAGGCAGACCTGACCGACCAGTCGTCACTCATCCGCGCGATCGAGACGTCGCAGCCGCACGAGGTCTACAACCTCGCGGCGATCAGTCACGTCGGCTACTCCTTCCGCAATCCCGAGCTCACCGCCGATGTCACGGGCAAGGGCGTCCTCGGACTGCTCGAAGCCGTTCGCATCAACGGCATGGCCGAGACGACACGCTTCTATCAAGCCTCGACGTCGGAGATGTTCGGCGGGCTCGACTACAACCGTCCGGGCGCGGGCTACAACGAGGACTCGCTGTTCCACCCGCGCAGCCCCTATGGCGTCGCCAAACTGTATGCCCACTGGATCGCACGCAACTACCGCGAGAGCTACAACATGTATGTCTCCTGCGGCATCTTGTTCAATCACGAGGGCGAGCGCCGCGGCCTCGAGTTCGTGACCCGCAAGATCACCAACGCGGTGGCGCGCATCCACCTGGGCAAGCAGGAGTATGTGTCCCTCGGCGACCTCTGGCCCAAGCGCGACTGGGGTTATGCCGGCGACTACGTCCGCGGCATGTGGCTCATGCTGCAGCAGGACGAACCCGGCGACTATGTCCTCGCCTCGGGCGAGACCCACTCGATCGAGGACTTCCTGACGGCTGCCTTCGGCGAGATCGGCATCGACGACTGGAAGCCGTACGTACGCCAGGATCCGGAGTTCATGCGGCCGGCCGAGGTCGACATCCTGCTGGGCGATCCGACCAAGGCCCGCGAACAGCTCGGCTGGAAGCCCGAGGTCGATTTCGCCGGCCTGGTCAAGCGCATGGTCGAGCACGACATCAAGCTCGAGTCGAGTAATGGCTGATGCGGCTGCCGCCCGCGTCGTCGTCACCGGCGTCAACGGCTTCGTCGGGCACCACCTCGCCGCCGAGCTGACCGATCACGGCATCGACGTCGTCGGGATAGGCATCGAGTCCACCGCTCCCCCGGGCCTCGACGGGCTCCTCGCCGACTACGTGGCGGCCGACCTCATCGCGGAGTGGCCCTCGGTCGGTCCGATCGACGCCGTCATCCACCTCGCCGGACTGGCGGCGGTGGGGCCGTCCTTCGACGAGCCGCAGCGCTACATCTCGGTCAACAGTTCGATCGTCACCAACCTCGGCGAAGGCCTCCTCGCGACCGGCGCCTCACCGAGGGTCGTGCTCGTCAGCAGCGGCGCGATCTATGACGGCACGCAGCCGCTGCCGTTGACCGAGGACTCCAGGATCGCGCTCAATTCGCCCTATGCGGTCAGCAAGGTCCTCAACGAGAACCAGGCGGACTACTACCGCGGTCGCGGACTCGACTGCGTCATCGCACGGCCGTTCAACCACATCGGGCCCGGCCAGGGTCCCGGCTTTTTGCTCCCAGACCTCGCGGCCGCCCTCGCCACCGGCGAGGAGTCGCTCAAGGCCGGCAAC
>JALYQD010000139.1 GCA_030856025.1 Actinomycetota bacterium | reverse complement strand
GATCTTCTTCATCGACGTCGTCGACTTGATCTTCGCGCGCAGTTCGCGCACTGATGCTGCCATGTGTCAGCCCCGCTTCTGCTTGACGATCTGCTCCTGCTCGACATCTTCGTCGGCGAGAGCGTCGAATTCTTCGTGGCCGGCCTTGATCAGCGATTCGCCTTCGTGGTCCTCGAACTGCTTGAGGAACTCGGTGTAGGCGGCTTCCAGAGCCTGCTCGTTGTCGTCTTCGAACTTGCCCGTCTCCCGGATGGCGTCGAGCACGGGACCATGCGAACGCTTGAGGAAGTCGAGGAACTCGGTTTCGAAACGGCTGACGTCCTGGACAGGTACGACGTCGAGCTTGCCCGTCGTGGCGGCCCAGATCGAGACGACCTGGTTCTCCACGGGGAACGGCGCGTACTGACCCTGCTTGAAGAGCTCCATGATGCGCTGACCACGGGCGAGCTGCTGCTTGGAGGCGGCGTCGAGGTCGGAGGCGAACATTGCGAACGCTTCCATCGCGCGGTACTGCGCGAGCTCGACCTTGAGCGAACCGGTGACAGCCTTCATCGACTTGTTCATCGCGGCACCACCGACGCGCGACACCGAGATACCGACGTCGACAGCGGGGCGCTGGTTGGCGTTGAAAAGGTCCGACTGAAGGAAGATCTGGCCGTCGGTGATCGAGATGACGTTGGTCGGGATGTAGGCCGACACGTCGTTGGCCTTGGTCTCGACGATCGGCAGACCGGTCATCGAGCCGGCGCCGAGCTCATCGCTGAGCTTGGCGCAGCGTTCGAGCAGCCGGCTGTGCAGGTAGAACACATCGCCGGGGTATGCCTCGCGGCCCGGCGGGCGGCGGAGCAGGAGCGACACGGCGCGGTAGGCCTCGGCCTGCTTGCTCAGGTCGTCAAAAATGATGAGGACGTGCTTGCCGTCGTACATCCATTCCTGGCCGATGGCCGAGCCGGTGTAGGGGGCGAGGTACTTGAAGCCGGCCGAGTCGGACGCCGGAGCGGCGACGATGGTCGTGTATTCGAGCGCACCGGCTTCTTCGAGGGCGCCACGCACGGCGGCGATGGTCGAACCCTTCTGGCCGATGGCGACATAGATGCAGCGGACCTGCTTGGCCGGATCGCCCGACTCCCAGAAGTCCTTCTGGTTGATGATCGTGTCGATCGCGATCGCGGTCTTGCCGGTCTGACGGTCACCGATGATCAGCTGGCGCTGTCCGCGCCCGATCGGGGTGAGCGAGTCGATCGACTTGAGACCGGTCATCAACGGTTCGTGAACGCTCTTGCGCTGCATGACGTTGGGGGCCTGGAGCTCCAGCGCGCGGCGCTTGGAGGACTTGACCTCACCGAGTCCGTCGATCGGGTTGCCGAGCGGGTCGACAACGCGGCCGAGGTAGGCATCGCCCACGGGGACCGAGAGGACTTCGCCCGTACGGCGGACTTGCTGGCCCTCTTCGATGCCGGCGAAGTCACCGAGGATGACGACGCCGATTTCGCGCACATCGAGGTTGAGTGCGAGGCCGAGTGTGCCGTCCTCGAACTCGAGCAGCTCATTGGCCATTGCCGACGGAAGTCCCTCGACGCGTGCAATGCCGTCACCGGCCTCAGACACGATGCCGACCTCTTCGGTCTTGCTCGCGCTGGGCTTGTATTCGGCAACGAACTGCTGCAATGCGTCACGGATCTCGTCCGGACGGATTGTGAGCTCCGCCATAAGTTTGCCTGCCTTCTTCTTCGTAACTTGTGTGGTCTGGGGTCAGCCTGCGATACGCCGACGGGCGTCTTCGAGGCGACTGGAAACAGTGCCGTCGACGATCTCGTCACCGATGGCGACTGAGATGCCGCCGACGACGTCGGGATCGACGATGGTGTTGATGTGGACTTCGCGGCCGTACTTGGCTGCCAAAGCCGCGGCAAGCCGCTGCTTCTCGTCGTCACCCATCGCATAGGCGACCCGCACTTGCGCGAGAAGCCGGTTGCGTCGGGCGGCGGCCGTGTCGGCGAAGGCCGCGAGGGCCTTGTCGACCGAACCGGTGCGGGCGATAACGGCCTGCTTGGCGAGGGCTGCAGTGGCTTTGGACACCCTGCCGTCGATCAGCGTGCCGACCAGCTTGGTCTTGGGCCCCGCCGGAACGGTGCGGTCGGTGATGACCTGTCGCAGCTCACTGTCGCCGGCGATGGTTCGGCTGAAGTCGAACAGCTCGGTTTCGAGCGCATCGAGCTCACCGGCCTTGTCGGCAGCCGCGACGTGGGCGGTGACGCCCGCGATTTCGAGGCCGTCGGCGAGATCGCGTCCCGAGCTCCAGCGTGATTGGACGGCAACGTTGATCACCGTGAGGGTGCCGTCGCCGACCTTGCCGCCGAAGACCTTGGTGGCCAGCTTGGCCTTTGCCTGGTCTTCGGTCGACGGGTCGGTGAGGATCCGTCGCAACGCCGGGGCGCCGTCAAGCACGCCCACGACGTTGAACAACTCGTCGCCGAGCTCGTTGGCCTCGCCCTTGTCGGCGTTGACCGCCTCAAGGACCTCAGCCAGCGACTTCGCTGAAATTCCGCGCATCAGTTGGCCGATTCCTCTTCGAGTTCCGCGATGAAACGCTCGACGGTACGACGCTGACGAGCTTCGTCATCGAGAGATTCCCCGACGATTCGGCCGGCCAGTTGCGTAGCCACCGTGCCCACTTCGCCCTTCAGTTGCTGGAAGGCCTGGGTGCGCTCGGCCTCAACCTGTGTGTGCGCGGTCGAGGTGATGCGTTCGGCTTCGGACTGGGCTTGTGCCCGCAGCTCGGCAATGATCTGCGCGCCCTGTTCCTTGGCCTCCTCGCGAATGCGTGCCGCTTCGTGGCGTGCGTCCGCGAGTTGTGCGGTGTACTGCTCCTTGAGGGCATCGGCTTCTGCCTGTGCCTTCTGGGCTTCGTCCATCCCGCCCTCGATAGCCGCCGCACGGTCTGCAAACGCCTTCTCGAAGTTGGGAACAACGTACTTCTTGATGGCGAAGAAGAGCAGCGCGAAGACGACGAGGCCGATGATGATCTCGGCGGTATGCGGGATGAGCGGGTTGAGGCTTTCTTCCTCAGCCTGCTCAGCTGCCGCAATTAATGTCGTTTTCATGGCGTGACCTTGTCAGTCGAGGATCAGGTGTTCGAAGCCTTGAGAACGAACGCGAGGGCAATGCCGATGATGGCCAGAGCTTCGGCAAGTGCGAAGCCGAGGATGGCGATCGACTGCAAACGCGACTGCGCTTCGGGCTGGCGTGCGACACCGTTGATGTACGCGGCGAAGATGAGACCGATGCCGATGCCTGGACCGATGGCGGCCAGGCCGTAACCGATCATGTTGAGGGAGCCTCCCACGGGCTTTTCCTTTCGTCGTGACGCGGTGTTGCGTCGATGTTGAGATCGTATGGAGTTGTGGAACTTAGTGTTCTTCGGCGAGCGCGCCGCCGATGTACATCGCCGTCAGCAGGGTGAAGACGTAAGCCTGCAGGAACATGATCAGCATTTCCAGGAAGGCAATGGCGATCGCGAGGACAAGGGAGATGATGCCGACCGGCGCATAGGCGATCTTGTCCGAGTGGAGCAAGAGGTATTCGCCGCCCAGCACGAACAGGATCATCAGCAGGTGGCCGGCGAACATGTTGGCAAAGAGTCGGAGAGCCAGCGTGACCGGGCGAACCAGGATGTTGGACATGAACTCGAGCGGGACGATCAGCGCGAGGATCGGTCCGGTGACGCCCGGGGGCAGGACCTGGTGCTTGACGTAGCCGACAAATCCGTGTTTCCAGATGCCGGCCGCGTTGTAGATGATCCACGTCAGTGCGGCGAGCGCATAGACGAAGCCGATGCGCGAGAACGTCGGGAACTGGATGAAGGGGATCGCGCCGAAGTAGTTGTTGACCAGCACGAAGAGGAACAGCGCGAATAGATATGGCACGAACGACATGAAGTGCTGCGTGCCGATGGAGTCGCGGGCGATGCCGTTGCGCACAAATCCGTAGACCGTCTCACCGGAGTACTGGAGCTTGCCGGGAACGATCGCTGCCGGACGGGCGGCGAGGTAGGTGAAGGCGAAAATGAGGATCGCGGAAAAAACGATCAACACCATCGGCTTGGTCACGCCGAACTCACCCAAATGGAAAATGGCGGGCAGATTGAAATCAGCAGGACCCGGGTTAGGGGGTCCCTCGGACGTGAAAACTGTCAGTCCTTTTGGCACTCGTCACCTCATCTATGGCGCGGTCGCTCCGACTCATCGTCGCGCCCAGCTACGGCCTGCGTCATTTGGTGCGTAGTGCGGAAGCCACTGTGTAGATGCCGAGTACGGCTCCGACAACAATGCCTATCCCCACCATGAACGAGGTGTCCCACCAACGGTCGAGCAGATAGCCGATCAGACCGTAGACGAGGACTCCGCCACCAATTCGCCCGAAGGCGACCCAGGGGTCTTGCTCCCTGAAAGGTGGGGTTTCGTTCATTGCAAACCCGAGGCTACCAGCCGAACCTCAGTCGTCAGAATCCAGGTCGTACAAGGGTTGCCGTGACCTCGTCGCGGCCCGAATCTGGAACACGGTCCAGGCCAATGTCGACACGATGATGGTGCCGCCGAGAGCGGCTTTGTCGAGATGTTTGCCAACACCTCCGGGGTCGAGCACGACCACCATGAGGGCAACCAGCGCAACGATCTTGGTGAAGAAGAAGGTCAGGGCAACCAGCACCGAGAGGTGGGGGCTGACCTTGGTCACCGGTCCGAGGGCGAGCGGACTGGACGCGAAGAACAGAAGGACGATCACGGCACCGACCGCGGCACCGACGACACCCTTTTGACCGACCGTGGCTCCGGCGACGGCCATACAGATGATCGCGACGACGAACGCCGGGAGAAGACTCTTGCGGACGAGGTTCACAGGGCCCTGCTGCCGACGCGCGGGAGCCAGAACACGACGCCGGCGGTGATGACGGCCAGTATGCCGAAGCCCGCAATCGACTGCCAACCGCTGTAGAGACTGACGACGACACTGCCGAACGCGACCAGCCCGGCGATCATGTACATCACCAGGACCGCGCGGCGGTGCGAGTGGCCGATCTCGAGCAGCCGGTGGTGGATGTGCATCTTGTCGGGGCTGAAGGGCGAGCGCCCCGCGCGGGTCCGCCTGACCACGGCCAGGGCAAGGTCGACGAATGGCACCAGCAGCATCGTGAACGGCAGGATGAGGGGCAGCAACGCGGGCAGGAATGTCGCCTCCGAGCCGCCGACGCCTTCGGAGAGACTCGTTGCCGGGAACTGCCCGGTGAGGCTGATCGAGGAGCACGCCAGCACGAAGCCGATGAGCATCGAGCCCGAGTCGCCGATGAACATTCGGGCCGGGAAGAAGTTGTGCGGCAAGATGCCGATACAGGCGCCGGCCAGGGCTGCTGTCAGCAGA
>JALYQD010000054.1 GCA_030856025.1 Actinomycetota bacterium | reverse complement strand
ACGCTTGTGATCCATGACCGCGAAGCACACGACGACATCCTCAAGGTCCTCGACGACGAAGGGGTTCCGGACCGCGTGGTCATGCATTGTTTCTCCGGGGACGGCGATTTCGCGCAGGAATGCCTCGACCGCGGAGCATGGTTGTCGTACGCCGGGACGGTCACCTTCAAGAACGCCGACAACCTCCGGGATGCACTGAAAGTCACTCCGAGGGCCAAAATCCTCGTCGAGACCGATGCGCCCTTCCTCACACCGATGCCCCATCGCGGAGGCCTCAACGGGTCCTATCTGATCCCCCATACGTTGCGATTTATGGCTGATTTTCTGGGGATTCCGGCCGAATCGCTGTGTCGCGACATCGATGCCAACACCGACCGGGCGTTTGGAGGCCCTTGGTAGCGTCGAGTTTGCCCTTGACGTTCAGGTCGATATCCTCGGGGGGTCGCATTCTCAAGACACCTAGGGATAATTTTGCGCCACGAACGAAAATGGGCACCCAAACGGATGCCGCTGATCGCTTTGAACCTTGCCGTTTTGCTCGTCGTAGCAGGCGGCACGGCCGCGTTTGGCGCCATGAACAAGACCGTCAGTCTCCAGGTCGACGGACGGAGCGAGACGGTCCGCACCTTCGGCTCGAGCGTCAATGACGTCTTGAAGGCCAAGGGCATCAAGCTCGCCAGCGAAGACAAAGTCTCGCCGGCTCCGGGCCACGAACTTGCCGATGGCGAAAACGTCACCGTGAAGTATGCGCGTCCGCTGACCCTGTCGGTGGATGGCAAGAGCCAGGACCATGTTGTCTATGGCGCCACGGTCAAGGAGGCCCTCGGCCACTTCGACCTGAAGCCCGCGAGCGACGCTTTCGTGTCGGCCAAGCCCTCAAGCAAGATCCCCCGCAAGGGCGGCATGCAGCTGGTCATCAGCAACCCCAAGAAGCTCAACGTCGTCGCCGACGGTGACACCAAGAAGGTCACCACGGCTGCTCCGACCGTCGAAGACGTTCTCGACGAAGCCGGCGTCAAGCTCGACGCCGACGACGAAGTGAACCCCGGCAAGACCGCGCTCGTCTCCAAGGACACGAAGCTCAAGGTCGTCCGCATCAAGTCCGAGACCAAGACCGAAGAGGTCGATGTCAAGTTCCCGGTCGAGGCGACCGATGATGCGTCGATGCCCAAGGGCGAGACCAAGATCGTCAGTGCCGGCAAGCTCGGCAAGAAGCGCGAAAAGGTCACGCGGATCAAGGCCGACGGCAAGACCCGCGATCGCATCGTCATCACGTCGAAGGTCCTCAGCGAACCGGTCAAGCAGGTCGAGAAGCGTGGCACCCAGGAGGCGCCCTCCGTCGCGGACGGAAGTGTCTGGGACAAGATCGCCAAGTGTGAGTCCGGCGGCAACTGGAGCATCAACACCGGCAACGGCTACTACGGCGGACTGCAGTTCAGCGCCGCCACGTGGCACAGCGTCGGTGGCACCGGAGTCGCCAGCGACCATTCGCGCGAAGAACAGATCAAGCGCGCTGAGATGTTGCAGAAACGTTCGGGTTGGGGCCAGTGGGGCTGCGCGCATGCGAGGTTCGACTGACCAGGCTGCTTGGTGCCTCGGACGTCCGTCGCCTGGCTGAGGCCTGCGGCATTCGTCCAACCAAGCAACGCGGGCAGAATTTCGTCATCGACGGAAACACTGTTCGACGTATTGTGCGCACATCAGGGGTCGGCCCCGAGGACATCGTCCTCGAGGTCGGCCCCGGTCTCGGTTCGCTGACCCTGGGCCTGCTCGAGGTCGCCCAACGTGTGGTCGCGATCGAGATCGACGAGGTCCTTGCCGGGGCTTTGCCCGCGACGATTGCCGAGTTCGCACCCGACCAGGTCGACCGGTTCGAGGTGGTCCTGGCCGATGCCATGCGCATCACCGGCGTGCCCGGTCCACCGCCGACCGCCTTGGTCGCCAACCTCCCGTACAACGTCTCCGTGCCGGTCCTGCTGCACCTCTTCGAGCTGCTGCCGACCATCAACACGGGGCTCGTGATGGTCCAGTCCGAAGTCGCCCATCGCCTCGCCGCACCTCCGGGTTCGCGTACCTACGGCGTGCCGAGTGTCAAGGCGGCCTGGTATGCAGACGTGAAGCTGGCCGGCAAGATCGGCCGCAATGTCTTCTGGCCGATGCCCAATGTGGATTCGGCCCTGGTGGCGTGGACCCGGCGCGAACCGCGGAGCGACGCCGTGCCGCGCGAGAAGGTTTTTGCCGTCATCGACGCCGCCTTCGCGCAGCGCCGCAAGACACTTCGCTCGACCCTTACCGGCATTGCCGGTTCGGCCGCAGCGGCCGAAAATGCCCTTTTTGCAGCGGGAGTTTCTCCGCAGGCCAGGGGAGAGGCGATATCTGTTGACGATTTCACCCGCATTACCGCGTGCCTCGCGTCTCCCAACGGCTAGATTTTGCCCGTGACCACCGTGCGCGTGCCCGCCAAGATCAACCTCTGTCTAGGCGTCGGTCCTGTCCGCGAGGACGGTTACCACCCCTTGGCGACGGTCTATCAGGCCGTTGATGTCTATGACGAGGTCAAGGCGACAGCCGTTGCCGACGGCTCCCTGAGCGTCACGGTGCACTTCGACGGTGACCGCGATCGTGAAGCGGCGGCGGTCCCCGAGGACGACAACAACCTTGCCATCCGCGCGGCCCGTCTGTTGCGCGAAGAAACCGGTATCACCGATGGGGCCGCGCTCGCCATACGCAAGGTCATTCCGGTGGCAGGCGGTATGGCCGGCGGGTCGGCCGACGCGGCCGCGGCACTCGTCGCCTGCAACGAGCTGTGGGGCACCGGTCTGACCCGCACCGATCTCGAGAGAATCGCCGCCGAGATCGGCAGCGATGTGCCGTTCCTGATCCACGGCGGCATAGCCATGGGCGGCGGGCGCGGCGAGCTCATCAGCCCGGTCCTGGCCCGCGGGTCATATCACTGGGTCTTCGCGATCGCGGCCGAAGGCTTGTCGACCAAAGCGGTCTATGCCGAGTTCGACCGGCTCAACGCCGACCGCGACGTTCCCGAACCGGAGGTCCCCGATGACCTCCTGGCTGCGTTGCGTGCCGGCGATGCGGAGGCACTCGGCGACGCGCTGTCCAACGACCTCACCGAGGCTGCCTTGTCATTGCGGCCCGAGCTCGCCGGCGCCATTGACGTCGGCCTCGAATGCGATGCGCTGGGCGCGATCCTGTCCGGCTCGGGTCCGACCGCGATGTTCCTGGCCCGGGACGACGCGCATGCCCTCGACATCGCCTTCGCGCTGACCAGCTCGCAGGTATGCGCCGACACGGCCCAGGCATCCGGCCCGGTGCAAGGCGCACGGCTGATCGGCTAGCTCGGGGAGCGGTGAGTAGGCGTCCACCCGATTCCGGCGGCGGTGAGTTAGCGTCCACCCAGCTGCTCGACGTGGACGCTACGTCACCGCCAATGGGGAGGCATGGACTCCTACTCACCGCCGAACGGTCGACGTGGATGCCAACCCACCGCCGACGGGGCAGTTAGCCGTCGACGAGTTCGCTGAGCTCGATCCAGCGGTGTTCGAGCTGGGACATCTGCGCTTCGATCTTTTCCACCGTGGCCGTCAGGGTCGACAGTCCGGGGAAGTCGCTCGGGTCGTGTTCGGCCATCTCGACGTGCAACGCGTCGATCCGCGCGGTCATCTTCTCGAGCTTGCGGTCGATCGACGCGATTTCCTTCTTCGTCGTACGCAGATCGGCGCTGGACAGCCCCGACTTCTTCGCTGCGGGCACACCGGAGGCGGCGTCGGCAGCATGCGCATCCTGCTCCTTGCGAAGACGGAGGTACTGGTCGACGCCGCCGGGCAGGTGGCGGAAGTGCCCGTCGAGGATCGCGTACTGCTGATCGGTGATGCGTTCGAGCAGATAACGGTCGTGGGAGACCACGAGCAGCGTCCCCGGCCAGGAGTCGAGGAGATCCTCCATCGCGGCCAGCATGTCGGTGTCGAGGTCGTTGGTCGGCTCATCGAGCACGAGGACGTTGGGCTCGTCGAGCAGGATCAGCAGCAGTTGCAACCGGCGCTTCTGGCCGCCGGAGAGGTCGCGGACCGGCGTCGCCATCTGTGCGTTCGAGAAGCCGAGCCGTTCGAGCAGCTGGCTCGGAGTCATCTCCTTGCCGCCGGACACGTAGCTGGTCCGCTGGCGGCCGATGACGTCGCTGACACGATCGGCGCCGACGTCCTTGAGCTCATCGAGCTCCTGGGTCAGCGTCACGACCTTGACGGTCTTGCCCTTCTTGACCCGTCCCGATGTTGCCGTGACGGCTCCGGTCACCAGCCCGAGCAAAGTCGACTTGCCGACACCGTTGGCGCCGAGGACACCGGTGCGTTCACCCGGTCCGATGCGCCATTCGATGTGGCGGAGGACCTCGTTGTCGCCATACGAGACGCCCACGTCGAGGATGTCGACCACGTCTTTGCCGAGCCGGGCCGTCGCCATCTGCTTGAGCTCGATCGGGTTGCGCGGCGGCGGTTCGTTCTCGATGAGCTGGTTGGCCGCGTCGATGCGGAACTTCGGCTTGGCCGTACGCGCGGGTGCGCCGCGACGCAGCCAGGCGAGCTCCTTGCGCATGAGGTTCTGGCGTTTGGACTCGGTCGCTGCCGACATCCGGTCTCGTTCGACGCGCTGGAGGATGTATGCGGCGTAACCGCCCTCGAAGGGTTCGACGATGCCGTCATGGACCTCCCAGGTCGCGTTGCACACCTCGTCGAGGAACCAGCGGTCGTGTGTGACGACGAGAAGGCCGGCCGAACTGGCGGCCCATCGGGTCTGCAGGTGATGGGCCAGCCAGGTGATGCCTTCGACATCGAGATGGTTGGTGGGCTCATCGAGGAAAAGGATGTCGTCGTCGCCGACGAGGAGCTGTGCGAGCGCCACGCGTCGGCGCTGGCCGCCACTGAGGTTGCCGACCGTGTCGTCCCAGCCGATGTCGGAGACCAGCCCGGCGATGACGTCGCGGATCCTCGCGTCGCCGGCCCACTCGTAGTCGGCCGCATCGCCGACGATGGCGTGGCCGACTGTCTGCGTCTGGTCGAGCGTGTCGGTCTGGTCGAGCATGCCGATCGTGACGCCGCCGCGGGTGGTCACGCGACCGGAGTCGGGCTGCATACGGCCGGCCATGATCGACAAGAGCGTCGACTTGCCGTCGCCGTTGCGACCCACGATGCCGATGCGATCGCCCTCGTTGATGCCGATCGTCACGGAACCGAAGACGGTTTTGGTCGGGAAATCGAGCCCGATCGACTCGGCTCCCAGAAGATGTGCCACCGGAAGAGTCTAAGTGGGACCCACCCGGTTCGCCGCATCGCCCGGGTCCGCCCGGGCGGAGCCGCGGAGACCTCGTCAGTCGAAGGGGAGTGACAGCTTTCGCAATGCGTCGGCGAGCGTCGTGGCCTCGGCCCTGGTCAGTCCGGAGAGCAGCTGCTTCTCGTGCGCGAGCAGCGCTTCGATCGCGCCGTCGACGGCTTTGCGGCCGGCCGTGCTCAACCGGACCTGCACGCCGCGGCGGTCCTCGGGGTCGGGCGAACGCTCCACCAGCCCACGGGTGACGAGCCGGTCGACCCGATTGGTCATGGTGCCGCTGGTGACGAGGGTTTCGTGGACGAGCTGGCCGGGGGACAGCTGATAGGGCTTGCCCGAGCGTCTCAGCGCGGAAAGCACGTCGAACTCCCAGGCTTCCAGCTGATGACTGGCGAAGGCCTGTTTGCGGGCCCGGTCGAGGTGGTGGGCGAGCCGGCTGACCCGGCTCAGGACGTGCATCGGCGAGACATTCATGTCTGGCCGCTCCCGGCGCCATGCGGCGACCAGTCGATCGACTTCGTCTTCGGCCATACGGGCATCCTACGCTTCAAGATTCTTGATATCGAGAGGATTCGGGGAGGTCGGGATTAGAGTCGGGGTCATGGAAAGTTCCGAGGCGGTTTCCGCCGGCCCATGGGTGCAGCGCGAACTGCTGGAAAACGGTGTCATCACGTCGCGCCAGCTCGTCGAGGCCACCCTCGAGGCGCTGACCCGCACCCAGGAGCGGCTCAATTCCTGCGTCGCCCTGTATGACACCTCGGCCCTCGACGCCGCCGACGAGGCCGACCGTCGCCGGGCGGCCGGCGAGACCGCCCCGCTGCTCGGCATACCGATCGCGATCAAGGACGACACCGACATCGCCGGTGTGGTCACCAGCTGGGGGAGCCGGGCCATGACCAGGCCGGCAGCCCTCGACGCCGAGCTGGTCACACGGATCCGCGAAGCCGGCATGATTCTCGTGGCCAAGACGACCCTTCCCGAGCTGGCGATCTGCGGCTTCACCGAGACCGAGGCCTTCGGCATCACCCGCAATCCGCACAACCACGCCCATACGCCAGGGGGGTCCTCGGGCGGTTCGGCCGCATCGGTGGCAGACGGCGGCGTCGGCATCGCCACCGCCACGGACGGTGCGGGATCCATACGCATCCCCGCAGCATGTTGCGGACTCGTCGGCTTCAAACCGACCCACGGCACGATGCCGAGCTCGGGCGGCTGGCACGACCTGTCGACCCAGGGCTGCCTCACCCGCAACGTCATCGACACCGCGTTGTATCTCGACACGTTCGGGACCTTCGACGGCTCACTCGTCAAGGCGGCTCAGACCGATCCGGCACCGTTGCGCATCGGCATCGACCTGCACCCGTTCCCGGCATCGGCGCCGCTCAAGGTCGACCCCCGCGTCGTCGCGGCCGTGGCAGGTGCCGGTGACGTGTTCGCCGCGCTCGGCCACGACGTCAAAACCGTCCGCGTTCGGTATGGGACCGCGGCTCAGGCGATGAGTGTGCGGATGCTCGCGGGCGTCCGGGACGGCGCTGCGGGCACCGATGACCCGACGAAGCTCGAGAAGCGGAGCAAACAGATCGCCCGGCTCGGCAAGCCGTTCGGAGCCATGGTCGTCGCGCGGGCACGCGAAGCGGGACGGAAGTTCGGTGAGACGCTGCTCGACGACCTCGGCATCGACATCCTCCTCACGCCCACGATGAGCGGGCCGGCGGTCAAGGTCGGGCGGTGGGGAGGCAAGGGCGGTGTCGCCACGATGCTCGGCATGGGCCGCTTCTATGCGTTCACGCCGGCGTGGAACCACACGGGACAACCGGCGGTCTCGATGCCGGCCGGATTCACCGAGGAGGAGGGCCTGCCGCTCGCGGTCCAGCTCGTTGCCGCGCGCAGCGACGATGCCAGGCTCATGGCCCTCGCCGGGCAGTATGAACGCGCCCAGGACGCAGGGACGACAGTGTGAGCGCATCCCCACGTTCTGTATCCGCAAGATCTGTATCCCCACAGTGGGACCCCGAGAAGTACCTGGCCTTCGCCGATGAACGCGGCAGGCCGTTCGTGGAGCTGGTTCAACGCGTCCCGGGTCAGCCCGCGACGATCGTCGACCTCGGCTGCGGTCCCGGCCAGCTGACCCGCATCCTGCGCGAACGGTGGCCCTCGGCCGAGATCATCGGTGTCGATTCGTCGCCGGACATGATCGACAAGGCGATCCGCGACAACGCCGATCCACACGTCGCGTATGAGCTCGCGGACGTGTCGGCGTGGACGCCTGATCTGCTCGACGGCGGCCCGCCCGACACCACCACCGCCGGACCGCACGTGGACCTCATAGTCTCCAACGCGCTGTTCCAGTGGGTGCCCGACCAGCTGGACGTCATCAGGCGCCTCACCGGGGTGACGGACACCCTTGCCTTCCAGGTCCCCAACAACTTCGATGCACCGAGCCACGCCCTCATGCGTGAGGTCGCGGGGCGTTCGCCATACGCCGATCACCTCGACGGCGTCGCGTTCCGGAAGGGCGTCGGTGCAGCGACCTACCTCGACCTGCTCGCCGGGCTCGGCTGGGAGGTTGACGCGTGGGAGACGACCTACCAACACATCCTTCATGGTGACGACGCAGTCTTCGACTGGGTGTCGGGCACAGGGGCGCGACCCGTCCTGCAGGCTCTGCCCGACGACCTTCGGGAGCGGTTCGAAGTGGACTACAAAGCGGCGCTGCGCGAGGCATACCCGTCGCGCGAGTGGGGAACCGTGCTGCCCTTTGCCCGCGTGTTTGTCGTTGCGCAAAAGCCGTCAGCCGTCTAGTAGTCTGGTTCGCGCAATCCCCGGTTGGTCTGCCGGCAGGGCCCGCCGCACTTTGAATGCGGACTAGCGACGTAGGTTCGACTCCTACCCGGGGAGCAGCTTCTCAAATGGAAGTCAACAAAGGAGCCAGGTGAGCGACCACGTAACCGCAGTCGTGTTGGCGGCCGGCGCAGGGACACGTATGAAGTCCGCCAAGGCCAAAGTGCTCCACGAAATCGGCGGCCGGAGCATGGTCGCGCACGCGTTGGCCGCAGTCTCCGGTGCCGGCGTCAGCACCACTGTCACTGTCATCGGCCACGACCGTGAGCAGGTCTCGGCACACATCACGTCGCTCGATCCCGCCGTCATCCTCGCCGTCCAGGAGGAGCAGAACGGCACCGGTCACGCGGTCCAGGTCGCCCTCGCCGCACTGCCGTCAAGTCCGTCGGGCACCGTCCTGGTGACGTATGCCGATGTGCCGTTGCTGACCGCGGAGACGTTGACCGAATTCCTCGCCGATCACGCCGCTTCCGGCCGGACCGTGACTATTTTGACCGCCGAGCTCGACGACCCGACCGGTTATGGCCGCATCATCCGGGACGAGTCCGGGGCCGTCACGGCGATCCGCGAACACAAGGACGCCAGCGATGACGAACGACAGATCCCCGAGGTCAACAGCGGCATCCTCGCCCTGGATGCCGACTTCCTGGCCGATGCGCTGGCCGGGCTCAGGACCGACAACTCCCAGGGCGAGGTCTACCTCACCGACGTCATCGGCATCGCCGCCGACCGTGGTCTGCCCGTAGGAGCCCATGTGCTCGAGGACCTGTGGCAGACCGAGGGCGTCAACGACCGCACTCAGCTGGCCCGACTCGGCGCCGAGTTCAATCGGCGTACCACCGAGCGCTGGATGCGCGACGGCGTCACCATCGTCGATCCGGCCACTACCTGGATCGACAGCGCCGTGACGATCGAACCCGATGTCACGATCCTTCCGGGCACGCAGCTCCTCGGCGCGACGACCGTCGCTGCCGGCGCGACCATCGGCCCCGACACGACGTTGCGCAACGTCGAGGTCGGTCGCGACGCAACTGTCATACGAAGCCACGGCTCAGACGCGGTCATCGGCGACGGTGCGACCGTCGGGCCGTTCTCCTACCTCCGTGCGGGCACCGAGCTCGGCTCCAACGGCAAGATCGGCGCCTTCGTCGAGACCAAGAACGCCAGGATCGGCGACGGCGCGAAGGTCCCGCACTTGTCCTATGTCGGGGACGCCGAGATCGGCGACGGTTCCAACATCGGCGCCGGCACGATCTTCGCCAACTACGACGGTGTCAACAAGCACCGCACGACCGTCGGCAAGCACGCTCGTACGAGCTCCAACAACACCTTCGTCGCACCGGTCACGATCGGCGACGGGGCGTTCACGGCAGCGGGCACCACGATCCGCAATGACGTCCCGGCCGGGGCGATGGCGGTCGGCAACACCGAACAGAGGAACATTGAGGGATGGGTTGTTGCGAAGCGGCCCGGAACCCCATCAGCCCAGGCAGCCGAACAGGCGAAGCAAGAGCCGCAGGAGACTGATGCACAGGAGAATGGCGAGTGAGTAGTTTGAAGCGTGCAACCGAAAAGAACCTGATGCTCTTTTCGGGCCGGGCGCATCCCGTGCTCGCCGACGAGGTCGCCAACCTTCTCGACATCAAGCTCGTGCCGACCACGTCATACGACTTCGCCAACGGCGAGATCTATGTGCGCTTCGAAGAGTCCGTACGCGGCTGTGACGCCTTCATCATGCAGAGCCACGCCGCTCCCATCAACGACGCAATCATGGAACAGCTGCTGATGATCGATGCGCTCAAGCGTGCTTCGGCCAAGCGCATCACGGTGATCCTCCCCTTCTACGGTTATGCCCGCCAGGACAAGAAGCACCTCGGCCGCGAACCCATCTCGGCACGCCTCATGGCCGACCTGTTCCTCACCGCCGGTGCCGACCGCCTCATGACGGTCGACCTTCACACCGCGCAGATCCAGGGGTTCTTCGACGGGCCCGTCGACCACCTCATCGCGATGCCGATCCTGGGCCGCTACGTCAAGAAGAAGTACGGCAAGAAGCCGCTCGCCGTCGTCTCACCCGATGCCGGGCGCATCAAGGTGGCCGAGCAGTGGGCCAACACCCTCGGCGGCGTCCCGCTGGCCTTCATCCACAAGACCCGCGACATCAGCCGCCCCAACGAGACCAAGGCCAACCGCGTCGTCGGTGACGTCAAGGGTCGCGTATGCGTCCTCGTCGACGACCTCATCGACACCGGCGGCACGATCGTCCAGGCCGCCGAAGCGTTGATGGCAGAGGGTGCGGCCGACGTCGTCATCGCCGCCACACACGCGGTGTTCTCCGGGCCGGCCGTCGATCGCCTCAAGAACTCCACGGCCTGCGAAGTCATCGTGACCAATACCCTGCCGATCCCCGACGACCGCCGATTCGACAAGCTCACCGTGTTGTCCATCGCGCCGTTGCTCGCCCAGGCCGTCGCCGCCATCTTCGAAGACGGATCCGTCACCAGCCTGTTCAAGAACTGATATGTAGTGCCCTGGTGTCAAGAGGGCAGGTGAAGACGGCCTCTGCGATGGTTTCGCGGGGGCCGCCTTCTTTGTCCGGTCACGGTGTCTGGCGGGCGGTCAGCGTGTCGTGGTCGACGCGCGGTCAGACTGATATGCGCGGGTTGGATACTGCAGGACGGGTTGTTCGGCTGGGACGGGGCCGCTGTCTAGGATCGAGCGTCGCCGCCAGATTTGCTGATGGTTGCTCATAGTTCTGGCGTGGGTCCGTCCCACGCGCTGCGGCCGCCTGCTTGTCCGGGCCGGAGATCGTGGGGCCTCGAGTGCTATTCGAGGGTGGCCAGCGACCAGCACCAGCCGGCGAGTTCATGGGCCATGGCGACGTTGGCGATCACGGGCTTCTTCTTCCGTTGATCGAATGTTGCCCACCGTTGGTTCAGTCGCCGGTTGCCCTAGTGGCCGCGCAGGCGCGCCGCGACCGGGGCCAGCTCCCACCGTTCGCGCCGGTCCACGCCTTGCCGTCTGAGTAGACGATCCCGTAACGCAGCAGCAGTTTGGAAATCCGGCACACCTGGCCACCAGCTCGACGTCGGTCTCGGTGTACCGCCGGTGTCCGGATGCGAGCCGGCGTGGTTCGGGAAAGCCGAAGCGGGACTCCCACATCCTCAGCACCGCGGGGCTCAGAACTGTCCGCCGAGCCAGCTCGCCGATGGTGAGCCCGGTGTCCGGCACTTGCGCATCGACGGCGACGTGGTCCATTCTCGTATCCTAATCTAAACACTTGTTGAGGTTTATGTTTACTTCATGGAGCGGTTATGAGCGGACTTGATCTGCGACCGGTGCGCAACCGCCCGCGCCGCGGTGAGCCCGATCTCGCGCAGCTGCTGCTCCTCGCTGCGGACGGGGATGCGAACGCGTTCATGCGGTTCTACGACGCGAGCATCACGTCGGTCTACCTGTTGGCCCGAGCGTGCAGCGTGGATGCCGCCGCTGCCGACGCGGTGGTCCGATCCGTCTACGACCGAGCGTGGCGAGGCTGCTGGCCACGCAGGGTCGGGGCTTTCGCCACTGGCCTGGCTCCTTCATGATGTACGGGGCTCGCGATCTTCAACAGCCTGGTGAGAACCTTGAGGAAGTGAGGAACGCGTGACCTTGCCCGTGACGCCCGCCCAGACCACCCTGGTCGCCGGCGGCACCGGATTCGTCGGTCGTCGGCTGGTGGTCGCGCTCGACGGGGCCGGTCGCTCGGTCCGGGTGATGACGCGTCGACCCGACGACTACGAAGGACCGGGTACGGCGGTGCGCGGCGACGTGGCCGACCCCGCGTCGCTCGAGCAGGCTCTGGTCGGCTGCACCGCGGCCTACTACCTGGTGCACTCGCTCGACGCCGCCGACTTCGAGGCGCGGGACGCGGAGGCCGCGACCGCGTTCGGGAGCGCCGCGGCCGCCGCCGGCGTCGAGCAGATCATCTACCTGGGCGGACTGGGTGACGACAGCGACGACCTGTCCCCACACCTGCGCAGCAGGCGGGAGGTGGAGTCCCTGCTCGGCGAGGCCGGCGTGCCGGTGACGGTGCTCCGGGCGGGCATCGTCATCGGGCACGGTGGCATCTCGTGGGAGATCACCCGCCAGCTGGTCGAGCACCTCCCGGCGATGGTCGCCCCGCGTTGGGTCCGCACCCGCACCCAGCCGATCGCGGTCGCCGACGTGGTCCGCTACCTGGTGGGCGTCCTCGACCACCCCGACGCGGTCGGCCGCACCTTCGAGGTCGGCGGGCCCGAGGTGCTCGCCTACGTCGACATGATGAAACGTGTCGCGGCCATCGAGAGACGACCGCTGCCGATCCTCCAGGTCCCGCTCCTCACCCCGGCGCTGTCCTCGCGCTGGCTCTCGTTCGTCACTGACGTCGACGTCCAGGCCGGGCGGAACCTGATCGACTCGATGGTCAACGAGGTGGTGGTGCGGGACACCTCCATCCAGCAGGTTGTGCCGTTCACCCCGACGACCTACGACGACGCCGTCCGGGCGGCGCTCGCGGAGAGGCGTGATCGTCGGTGAGCCGCGGGACGCTGCGCGCGCGTCTCGACCGGGTGCTCCCGAAGCCGTTGACGCACGTCGTGCAGGTCGAGCACGACGAGTCGGCCGCCGTACGGCGGCGCCGCCGACGGGTGGTGGCGGGGACCTCTCTGGTCAACGCAGCCCTGCTCGGAGCCTCCCTCTCCACACGGCCCGGCTCCCGTGAGTTCTACCTCTCGACCGGGACCGTCGCCGCGGCGTGGACGGTGGGCGGGCTGGCGTCTGGCCCGCTGCACCTCGGCTGGATCGAGACCCGCGACGCGACCCTCCGACCCCGGTCCTGACCCCGGTCGCGACCGGGGTCGGTGTCTTCGGGCTCTTCTACGGCGCGGCCCTCGTCGCCCGTCGAATCCCGGTGCTTGACGCCGCGATCTCCGACGTCCTCCTCTTCGCCGACGAGGGCGACGACCGCCTGGTCCTGCTGACCATGCTGGAATGCCCGCAGCAATCAAGGGAAAAGACACGACAATAGCCCGGAATCCCGGGAGATTATTGACCGCCGCCGCCGCCTTCGCAGACCGAGCACGAAACCAACTCTATGTCCTTGCTAAGACACCCGAAACGATGGGCTCGCGCCATGGCCCTTGGGTCGCCGGCGTGCCTCAACACTCGGCCGCTGACGGCCTCGAGCTCGGCGGATTTCGCGTCCCCGAGCGGCTGCGTTAGACTGGGCAGGTTGCCTCGGCGAGGGTCCAAAAGGGACCGTGATCGACAAGGCGCTCCACGGGAGTGCTGTGTTGAGCGCCTGGCCGAAGCGGCAGACGACTTTACGAAAACCCTGATTCAAGGAGTATGCCCCCGTGGCCGAGATCAAGATCCAAGCCGAAGAACGTACCGAATTCGGCAAGGGCGCAGCGCGCCGCATCCGCCGCAGCGAGAAGGTTCCCGCCGTCCTCTACGGACACGGCTCCGCCCCTGTCCACGTCACCCTTCCCGGCCACACGCTGTACATGGCGCTGAAGACCGCCAACGCTCTGCTTTCCATCGAAGTGGGCGGGGAAAAGCACCTCGTCATCCCCAAGCAGGTCCAGCGCGAAGTGCTCAGGGGCTTCATCGAGCACGCCGACCTCCTGATCGTCAAGCGTGGCGAAAAGGTCACCGTCGACGTTCAGATCCACGTCGTCGGCGAAGCCGTCCCCGGCTCGCTCATCCAGACCGAGGTCAACTCGGTCGCGCTCGAGGTCGAAGCCACCCACATCCCGGGCGGCATCGACGTGTCGATCGAAGGCCTCGAAATCGGTGACCGCATCAGCGCCCGTGACCTGGTCCTGCCGACCGGCAGCACGCTCGTCGTCGACGAAGACGCGCTCATCCTGCACATCACCGCCGCCCCGACGGCCGAGCAGCTCGAGTCCGAGCTCGCCGAGGCCGAAGCCGAAGCCGGCATCGAACACGAGGCGCCTGAGAGCGAAGCTCCCGCTGACGCTGAAGCCGTTGAAGGCGAAGCTCAGGAGAGCACCGAAAGCGAGTGACCTGGTTGATCGTCGGGCTCGGCAATCCGGGCCCGACGTATTCCAGCACCCGGCACAATGTCGGCTATATGGTCAACGACGTCCTGGCGGGCCGGGTCGGTGGCACCACCAAAAATGTGCACTGGAAAGCCCACAAGTCCGGCCGGGCCGACATCGTCGAAGGCCATCTGGCCGGCGAAAAGGTCGTGCTGTGCCGCCCTCGCTCCTACATGAATGAGAGCGGCGGCCCCGCTTCCCTGGTCGCGAAGTTCTTCCGTGTCGAGCCCGACCACATCATTGCCGTGTACGACGAGATCGACTTGCCGTTCAACACCATGCGGGTCAAGTTCGGCGGCGGAGACAACGGCCACAACGGCGTGAAGTCGCTTCGCGCCTCGCTCGGCACCGGGGACTTCTACAAGGTCCGGATCGGTGTCAGCCGCCCGCCCGGTCGCCAGGCCGCCGCGGACTACGTGCTCAAGCCGTTCACCGCCACCGAGCGCCGTGACCTCGGCGTCATCGTCGAAGAAGCCGCCGACTCGATCGAGAGTCTGATGGCAGTTGGACTCGAAGCCACACAGGGCGCATTCAACCGCTAGCGGCGCTGACATCGTGGCACGGACGGTCGACGCGCGCGTGCCAACCGATAGGTTGGAGAGGCTATGACCTTGCAACGCCTCGCGACTCTTGTTGCCACAGAACCCACCATTTCGCAGGCCCTCACCGACCGTGCGGACGGGCTCAACGAGCTCGACCTGCAGGCCCCTGAGTCGCTGCGCCCGTTTCTGACCCAGGCACTGGCCACCCAGGCAACCGTCCTCGCCGTCACGGCGACGGCCCGCGAATCCGAAGACCTCGTCGCCGACCTCGGCGAGATGCTGGGCGAGGACAACGTCGCCTACTACCCGGCGTGGGAGACCCTTCCGCACGAACGCCTGTCGCCGCGCTCGGACACGGTCGGCCGCCGGCTCGCGGTCCTGCGCCGACTCGTCAATCCCGGTGGAGAAGCCGCCCCCGTGCGGGTCATCGTGGCACCGGTCCGCTCGGTCCTCCAGCCGCAAGTCAAAGGCCTCGCCGACCTCACCCCGGTCGAGCTGCACAAGGGCGACGACATCGAGCTCGACCAGGTCGTCCATGACCTGGCCGACGCCGCATACGCCCGCGTCGACCTCGTCGAACGCCGCGGCGAGTTCGCGGTGCGCGGCGGCATCGTCGACGTCTTCCCGCCGACCGAAGAGCACCCGCTGCGCATCGAGTTCTGGGGCGACACGATCGAGGAGATCCGCCACTTCGCCGTCGCCGACCAGCGTTCGCTCGAAGCGGTCGAGCACGTATGGGCGCCGCCGTGCCGCGAGCTGCTCCTGACCGATGAGGTTCGTAAGCGAGCTGGGGAGCTTGCTCAGCAATATCCACGTTTGGAGGAGATCTTCACCAAGTTGTCCGAAGGCCACGCGGTCGAAGGCATGGAGTCGCTCGCTCCTGTCCTCGTCGACGACATGGAACTCCTCATCGACCTGCTGCCGAACCGTTCGGCGATCTTGGTCTGCGACCCGGAGCGGATCCGTGCCCGTGCGCACGACCTCGTTGCCACGAGTGAGGAGTTCCTCCAGGCCTCCTGGGCCGCCGCCGCTTCCGGTGGTGAAGCACCGATCGACCTGGGTTCGGCCGCCTACCAGACCATTGACGACGTGCGCCTTGCCGCGCTCGGTCAGGGACACAGCTGGTTCCAGCTCTCGCCGTTCGGCCTCGATGTGGATGAGAAGTCCCGCGAAGTCGACATGGAGCCGGCGCCGGCATACCGCGGCGACACCGCCAAGGCGCTCGCCGACATCGCGACGTGGGTGAAGGAGGATCGCCGGGTCATGTTCGTCGCGCCCGGCCCCGGCCAGGCGCAACGCACCGTCGAGTGGCTCGCCGAGCACGACATCGCCGCTTCGCTCGACTCCGACCTGCTCACCGGGTTCGCTGCCGACGCCGCCGCGGCTTCCGATGCCAACGTTGCTGCGCCGTCGAACCGCGTCGTCCAGGTCGGCGTCGGCGAGCTCGACCACGGATTCATCTCGTCGCCGCTCAACCTCGTCGTGATGACCTATGACGACCTTGTCGGCCAGCGGCCCGTCGAACGCGGCGAGCGCAAGATCCCTGCCCGACGCCGCAAGCAGATCGACCCGCTCGAGCTCAAGCCCGGCGACTTCGTCGTCCACGAGCAGCACGGCGTCGGCCGCTACGTCGAGCTCGTGCAGCGCGTCGTGCATGGTGCCGCCCGCGAATACCTCGTCCTCGAGTACGGCGCGTCCAAACGCGGCCAACCGGCCGACCGGCTCTACGTGCCGATGGACCAGCTCGACCAGGTCAGCCGCTATGTCGGCGGCGAATCCCCGTCGCTGGACCGTCTCGGCGGCGCCGACTGGACCAAGCGCAAGAGCCGGGCGCGCAAGGCCGTGCGCCAGATCGCCGGTGAGCTCATCAAGCTCTATGCCGCCCGCCAGTCGACCAAGGGGTACGCCTTCGGCCCGGACACGCCGTGGCAGGCCGAGCTCGAGGACGCCTTCGCCTTCGTGGAGACCCCGGACCAGCTGTCCACCGTCGACGAGGTCAAGCGCGACATGGAACGCACCGTCCCGATGGACCGGCTGGTCTGCGGCGACGTCGGCTACGGCAAGACCGAGATCGCGGTCCGCGCAGCGTTCAAGGCGATCCAGGACGGCAAGCAGGTCATCCTGCTCGTGCCGACGACTCTCCTGGTGCAGCAGCACTACGCGACGTTCGCCGAACGATTCGGCCAGTTCCCGGTCACGATGCGCCCGCTGTCGCGGTTCCAGTCGCCGAAGGAGTCCAAGGAAGCCCTCGACGGCCTCGAGAACGGCTCGGTCGACCTCGTCATCGGCACTCACCGCCTGCTCCAGCCCGGCGTCCGGATCAAGGACCTCGGCCTGGTCATAGTCGACGAGGAACAGCGATTCGGCGTTGAGCACAAGGAATCCCTCAAGCACCTGCGCGCTGCGGTCGACGTTCTGAGCCTCTCGGCGACACCCATTCCCCGTACGCTCGAAATGGCGATCACCGGCATACGCGAGATGTCGACGATTGCGACTCCGCCCGAGGAGCGGCACCCGGTCCTGAGCTTTGTCGGCCCCTATGAAGACCGCCAGGTCATCGCCGCCGTGCGCCGTGAGCTGTTGCGCGAAGGCCAGGTCTTCTACATCCATAACCGGGTCCAGAGCATCGACAAGGCCGTCGCCCACCTCAAGGAGCTCGTCCCCGAAGCGCGCGTGACCGCGGCGCACGGGCAGATGGGGGAGCACCGGCTCGAGCAGGTCATGGTCGACTTCTGGGAAAAGCGATTCGACGTGCTGGTCTGCACGACCATCGTCGAATCCGGCCTCGACGTGTCCAATGCCAACACCATGATCATCGAACGCTCAGACACCCTCGGCCTCTCACAGCTCCACCAGCTGCGCGGCCGCGTGGGCCGCGGCAGCGAACGCGCCTACGCCTACTTCCTCTATCCGCCCGAGAAGCCGCTCACCGAGACAGCGCACGAGCGGCTCGCGACGATTGCCCAGCACTCCGAGCTGGGCGGCGGTATGGCCGTCGCGATGAAGGACCTCGAGATCCGCGGTGCGGGCAACCTGTTGGGCGGCGAGCAGTCCGGCCACATCGCCGATGTCGGCTTCGACCTGTATGTCCGCCTGGTCGGCGAGGCTGTTGCCGAGTTCCGCGGCGAGGCCGCGCCCGAACGCGAAGTCAAGATCGAGCTGCCGATCGAAGCCCACCTGCCGCACGACTACGTGCCGAGCGAGCGGCTCCGCCTCGAGATGTACAAACACCTCGCCAGTGTTCGGTCGCTCGACGAGGTCGATGAGCTCCGCGCCGAGCTCGTCGACCGTTACGGCGAGCCGTCCGATCCCGTCGAGGCGTTGCTCGAGGTCGCCCGGCTGCGTGTCCGCGTCCGCTCCGCCGGACTGCTCGAGGTCACCTCGGCCGGCAGCAACATCCGCTTCGCCCCGGTCAAGCTGGCCGAGTCGGCTCAGATGCGGCTGAGCCGGGTCTATCCCAAGAGCACCTACAAGGCCGCGGCCGAGGTCGCCTTGGTGCCACGGCCCAAGACCGCGCCGATCGGCGGCGAGTCCCTGCGTGACAGCGCCTTGCTCGAATGGTGCCGCATGGTCATCGACACGGTCATCGACCCCAGCTGACTGCGCCCGGTGGGGACGCATCTTGATGCATTGGAGCCAGTCAGCCGTCTGAATGCATCATCTTTCGTCCATTCATGCCCCCGTGAATGTCAAACTTGATGCATCGGGGCGCCCCGGGCGCATCAATGCATCAGGATCCTTGCGGCGTGCCGCACACTCGTAGCCAAGCCGACAAACTACTCAACCTCAGGCGACGGCTCCTTGTCGGGCCAAAACGAACCGACGCCGCACCGTTCCTTTGCGGCCAGGAGTTCGTAGCCAGTCAGCCACCTCACTTGATACGTCCATCCGGCCAACACGAAGCACCCGGCGGACAGTTCGAGCAGTAGCTCATCGGGCGGATCTGCAAGCCCATCGCCGTACTCGGGCCCATCGGCAGGGTCGATGCTCGTACGTTCCCAATCGAGAGCCTCGCGAGGATTGATCCACGTCTTCCACCACAGCCGCCCTGGACCTTCGTCCCACGTCGTCTCAACAGAAACAGCCAAATAGTCTGACGGCCGACTGTCGATGGAGAGTTCGGCGATGCTGTTTCTGTAAAGATCGAGCGCGTGGTTGCTCGACCGTAACGCCTCGTATCGTCCCCAACTCATAGCCGTGTTTCTCATTGGCCCGCTGCACCGTCCAGGCAATCCCACAAACAGCTCGTGACGCTGCCCGCTGCGCGCGCCGGCCCCGGTGGGATGACCCGCCACCGCTGATTCCCGCGCGGTTGTAGTCTGAGCGAAGCCATCCAACAGAGTGATTCAGAAAGGTTCACCTTCGTGAATTCTTTGCGCCCCAGCACGATTCCCGGCACGGCCGTCCTTCGTTCGGTCGCCCTGGTTGTTGCCGCCATCGCCTTGGCCGCGTGCTCGAACGTCCACCCGGGGAGCGCGGCCGTCGTCGACGGTGAATCCATCTCGATGGAAAAGGTCGACAAGGCTTCGGCCGCCTACTGCAAGCTCGCCGTCGCGGTCGCCGCACAGCAAGGCGTCGAGGCGGTGGGCACCTCCGAGACCCGCCGCCAGTCGGTCGCCGACCTGGTCGCGTTCACTGTGGCCAAGAAGCTCACCAAGGAACGCAACCTCCAGGTCAACCCGAAGATCTATGCGATCACCGACGAACAGAAGACCCAGATCGCCAAGGCATTCCCCGGCTCCGACCTCAGGCAGATCAGCGACGCCATCGAACGCAGCCAGCACACGTATGCCGTGACGGTTGCCCTCGGTGAGGAAGCGACCGGCAAAGCGGTGTCGCAGGAGACTGCCGAAGAGATCGAAGCCGCCGGTCGGGCCGAGCTCATCAAGTCCTACAAGTCGAGAGACATCTCGATCGATCCGCGTTTCGGTCTCGATGACCTGACCAAGCCGATCGCGACCTCAGGATCGCTGTCGGTCGCCGAGGTGGCCGACGCCAAGGCCGATCCGGCCAAGTTGCCCGCCTCACAGCGCTGTTCCTGATGCAGATCCTGGTCGTGAGCCCGCGGGTGGCGCCCGGCCTCCTGACACTCTCGGCCTGGGACGCCCTTCGCGCGGCGGCTTCCGTACGCGCGACCGAGCTCGACGATCCGCACGTGGAGGCCATCGTGACGGCAGGCATCGCCGTCGAGGCCACGCCCGATGCACCCTCCTACGAGGCGGATGTCGTATGGATCGCGCCGACCGGCGATGTCGGCTGGGCGCAGCAGGTGGCCACCGACCTGGTTGATGGCGCCTCTCCCGCTGAGGGGGGTGGCCACATCGAGATCATCTTCGGCTCGTATGACCAGCCGGGCTCGCGGCTGCTCGACCTGGTCGAGGTCATGGACCAGCTGCGCACCCAATGCCCGTGGACGAAGCAACAGACCCATGCCTCGTTGAGCCACTACCTGCTCGAGGAGGCCTACGAGACCCTGGAGTCGCTTGACTCCGGGGACACCGACCATCTGCGCGAAGAACTCGGCGACCTGTTGATGCAGGTCGTCTTCCACGCCCGGATCGCCGCCGAGTCCGAGGGCTGGGACATCGACACTGTCGCCGAGGGCATCGTTGCCAAGCTGATCTATCGCAATCCGCACGTGTTCGGCGACGAGACCGTCGCATCGGCCGACGAGGTCGACGCCAACTGGCAGGCGCTCAAAGCCGTGGAGAAGCAGCGCAGTTCGCCACTGGACGGCATACCCGCCCACATGCCGGCGCTGGCGTTCGCCGACAAGGTCCTCGGACGCATCGGCGACGTGGCGGTCGACGGCGACGACTTCGGATCGCGGCTGCTCGCGCTCGTGCAGGAAGCACGTGCCGACGGTGTCAACGCCGAGGAAGCGCTGCGCAAAGCGGTGCACACCCTCCTTTAGAGCGAGGCGCTGACGGCTGACCTGCCCGCGAAGATAGGCTGTCCGAAGCATAAACACCGATCAAGGAGCAGGCGTGGCAAGCATCGAAGCCGTTGGCGCACGAGAGATTCTGGACTCGCGAGGCAACCCCACCGTCGAGGTGGAAATCGCCCTCGACGACGGCACGATTGGACGCGCAGCCGTCCCATCCGGTGCCTCCACAGGCCAGTTCGAGGCGGTCGAGCTCCGCGACGGCGGATATCGTTATGGCGGCAAGGGCGTGCAGAAGGCCGTCGCCGCCGTCAACGACAAGATCAGCAAGGCTCTCATCGGCTTCGAGGTCGACGACCAGCGTGCCATCGACGCCGCCATGATCGACCTCGACGGCACCCCCAACAAGGCCAAGTTCGGCGCCAACGCGATCCTCGGTGTGTCCCTTGCCGCCGCCCGCGCCGCCGCCGAGTCCAGCCGCCTCCCGCTCTTTCGCTATGTCGGTGGCCCCAACGCCCACGTGTTGCCGGTCCCGATGCTCAACATCCTCAACGGCGGTTCGCACGCCGACAGCGATGTGGACATTCAGGAATTCATGATCGCGCCGATCGGTGCCGGATCATTCTCCGAAGCACTGCAGCAGGGCACCGAGGTCTATCACTCGCTCAAGTCCGTGCTGAAGTCGGACGGACTCAGCACCGGCCTCGGTGACGAGGGCGGATTCGCCCCCAACCTGTCGTCCAACCGTGCCGCGCTCGACCTCATCGTCCGCGCGGTTGAGGGCGCCGGGCTCAGGGTCGGCACCGACATCGGCCTCGCCCTCGACGTGGCGGCCTCGGAATTCCACAACGACGGCGGATACACCTTTGAGGGCGTCACCAAGACGTCGGCCGAGATGACGGCCTACTACGCCGAGCTCGTGGCCAGCTACCCGATCGTCTCGATCGAGGACCCGCTCGACGAAGAGGACTGGGACGGCTGGGTCGCCATCACCGAGGAGCTCGGAGACAAGGTGCAGATCGTCGGCGACGACCTCTTCGTCACCAACGTCGAGCGCCTCCAACGCGGACTCGCAGGCGGCGCCGCCAACGCGCTCCTCGTCAAGGTCAACCAGATCGGCTCGCTCACCGAGACCCTCGACTCGGTCGAGCTCGCGCACCGGCACGGCTTCGCCTGCATGATGAGCCACCGATCGGGCGAGACCGAAGACACCACGATCGCCGACCTCGCGGTTGCCACCAATTGCGGTCAGATCAAGACCGGTGCCCCCGCCCGGTCCGAACGCGTCGCCAAGTACAACCAGTTGCTGCGCATCGAAGAACTCCTCGGCTCGGCGGCCTCATACGCCGGTGCCTCGGCCTTTCCGCGACTCGTTCTCTAGGACCGATGACACCCACGTCGAAGCGCGGACCGGGGCGTTCCTCCAACGGGAGGAATGCGAATACCAACGTGGGGAGGACGGCCCGGAAGCCGTCGAGTCAGGGCCTGGCCACGCGTACCCGGGGGTCGGTCAAGGCGGCGGCGCGCGGTTCACGATTTACGACGCGGGCGGTGGTCCTGCTGTCGGTCGTGTTGCTGCTGATCGCCTCATACACGTCGAGCCTGCACGCGTGGTGGGACCAGCGCGGCGAGATCCAGTCACAGAAGGCCGAGATCGTGATGCGCAAAAACGCGATCAAGGAGCTCAGGGACGACAAGGAACGCTGGAGCGATCGGGCCTTCGTCGAGCAACAGGCGCGCGAGCGATTCGGCTGGGTGCTGCCCGGTGAGGTCGGATACCGCGTCATCGGCAGCGACGGCAAGGTACAGGGAAGCGTCCCAACGCTGGATCCGCCGCCGGTGCCTGAGACCAAGCAGTGGTACGACAAGTTGTGGGGGACCGTCGTCGAATCGGGCAAGCAGCCCAAGAAGAAGGCCGTCGAACCCGACCCGGACAAGGTGTTGAAGAAAGACCAGTGACCAGTTCAGTAGCCCAGGCCGACTTGGATGCCGTCCAGGAACAATTGGGGCGGCCGCCACGCGGCATCCTCGAGATCAGTTCGCGATGCCCCTCCGGTCACCCCAATGTGGTCAAGACCGAGCCGCGCCTCGATGACGGAACGCCGTTCCCGACGCTCTACTACATCACCTGCCCGCGCCTCGCCGGCGCGATCGGCACGCTCGAGGCCTCGGGGCTCATGCGCGAAATGACCGACCGGCTGTCTGCCGAACCCGAGCTGGCCGCGCACTACCTCCGCGCCCACGAGAGCTATCTCGAGCAGCGCGAGGCCATCGGCCACGTCCCCGAGGTCGCCGGGATCTCCGCCGGCGGTATGCCCTATCGGGTCAAGTGCCTGCATGTCCTCATCGGCCATTCGCTGGCCATGGGCCCGGGCGTCAACCCGCTCGGCGACGAAGCGCTGGAGCTGCTCGGCGACTGGTGGGGCACAAGCAGCTGCGCCCCCGCTGCCGGGGCGGTGACTTAGCGTCCACACTCGCGTGTTGGCGGTGGCTTAGCGTCCACAAACTGTCGGCGTATGGACGCTAGCTCACCGCTGATTCCCGGCGGTGGACGCTAACTCACCGCTCACGGGCGGTGAGGGGTTACATCAACCCGTACTCGACCTCGGGGCGGCCGGTCTTGCCGAACCGGGTTGAGCGCTCCGCGGTGCCGACTTCGGCGAGGTACTCCAGGTAGCGACGTGCGGTGACCCTCGAGGCGCCGACGACCGAGGCCATCTCCGACGCCGAGAACGCCCGCTCGGGCTCATTGTTCATCGCGGCGAGGACGTCCGCCAGCGTCTCCGCGCTCATGCCCTTGGGGAGGCTGTCGCTGCGGGCTGCGGGCCGCAGCGAGTTGAGCATCTCGTCGACGTCGCTCTGACCGGAGGCCTGGTCCCGGCCGTGGAACTGCTCCCGGTAGGCCGCGTACTGCTCGAGCTTGAGCCGGAATCCTGCGAAGGTGAACGGTTTGAGCAGGTAGCCGACGACGCCCTGCGCAACGGCCTGCCTGACGACCTCGAGGTCGCGGGCCGATGTCGCGGCGATGACGTCGACGTGATGGCCGGCGGCCCTTATCTGGCGCAGCAGTCCGAGTCCGTGCCCGTCGGGCAGGTGCAGGTCGAGCAGGATGAGGTCGATCGGGCCCTTCCCGATTGCCCGTATCGCTTCCTGAGCGGACCGGGCGACGCCTGCCACCTCGAAGGCAGGCAGCCGGCCGACGTAGTTGGCGTGCGCCTCGGCCGCTATCGCCTCGTCCTCCACGATGAGCACCTGGATGGTCACGAGTCGACACTCTTCCCGATCACGACATTGAACCGCGCACCACCCAGGTCGCTGGCCGTCACCTCGATGTCGCCGAGGTAGCGGCGGGCGGCCTGACCGGCAATCGCCAGACCGAGTCCGCGACCGATCCCGTTGTCCTGCGACTTCGTCGACCAACCGCGGACGAACACCTGCTCGCGATCGGCGGCCGGCACCCCGGCACCGCTGTCATCGATGCGGGCGTGGAACGACCTTTCCGTGGAGTGGATCCGCACCGCCACGTGGCGTTCGGCTGACCCTTGAGCCGCGTCGAGCGCATTGTCGATCAGGTTGCCCAGAATCGTCACCGCGTCGGCGGGGGTGACGGGTATGCCGGTGACGCGGCTGTCCGGGTCGAACGTCAGCTCCACGCCCCGCTCCGCCGCCTGCGCCATCTTGCCGAGGAGGAGGGCGGCGATGACGGGTTCGTCGACCGACTCGACCATCCGGTCGGTGAACTGTTGGGCGAGCTCGAGCTCACGGGTGGCGAATTCGACGGCCGCTTCGGGCCGGCCGATCTCGATGAGCGACACCATCGTATGGAGGCGGTTGGACGACTCGTGGTTCTGCGACCGGAGCGTGTCGGCGAGTCCCTTCACGGTGTCCAGCTCGGCGGTGACGGCCTGCAGGTCCGTACGGTCCCGGAGGGTCACGACGGAGCCGACGTCGCGGCCGTCCCAGTTCGCCGAGGCGTGGTTGACGACCAGCACCCGATCGGCGACGAGGTGGATCTCGTCGGTGAGCGGTTCGCCGGAGGCGAGGGCGGCCGCCATACCCGGATTGAGGCCCAAAGCGCCGAAGTCCTTGCCGATCGCGGTGTCGTCGACGCCCAGCAGCCGTTTGGCCTCGTCGTTCATCAGCGCGATGCGTCCTTGCTGGTCGAGCAGCAGAAGGCCTTCGCGGACGGCACGGAGGACGGCGTCGTAGTACTCATACATGCGGGTGATCTCGTTTTCGCCGAGCCCGTGGGTCTGTTTCCTGAGGCGCCGGCTGATGAGTGCCGCGCCGAGCACGCCGATGGCGCCGACCAGTGCGGCGGCGGCGAGTATGCGCGGAAGGGCGGCAAGCACCTGGTCCTGGACACGCTCGGTCGTGATGCCGACCGATACCAGTCCGACGACGTCGCCGCCGTCGCGCACCGGGACGACGGTGCGCACGGACGGTCCGAGCGTCCCGACGAATTCCTCGGTGATCCGTCTGCCCTCGAGGGCGGCAGCGGTATGACCGACGAACTTCTTGCCGATGTTGTCGGGGTTTGGATGGGAGTATCGGATGCCCTGACGGTTCATGATCACCACGAAATCCGTCGCGGAATCACGGCGGACGTCCTCCGCATACGGCTGCAGGATGGTGCTCGGCTCCGGGGCGTTGAGTGCGCTGCGAACGGTCGGTGCGTCGGCGACCGCGACCGCCACGGCGACGACGCGATCCCGCGCGGAGTCGCCGCTGTCTTGGCGGGCATCGAGCCAGGCGAGGACGATCCCGCCGGCCACGAGTGCCAGGACGACGGCGAGCTGCAACGCTAGGATCTGGCGCGCAACGGTGCGTTCTGCCGGTCGAGTCATGACAGGCATTGTGCCTTAGTGGCTGTGAACTCTATGAACACAACTGTGATGGCGGTCACAAACGGCCCGATGCTGTCGGGGAGCCGAAAATCTCGGTGCATTCCCGTGGAGGATCTCATGGCAACCACCAAGCCGGTCAAAAAAGACCGCACCCACTATCTCTACATCGCGGTCATTGTCGCGGTGATTCTCGGCATTCTCACCGGAGTCTTCGCTAAAGACTTCGCGGTCGAGCTCAAGCCGGTCGGTACGGCGTTCGTCAACCTCATCAAGATGATGATCGCGCCGGTCATCTTCTGCACCATCGTCCTCGGCGTCGGATCTGTCCGCAGTGCGGCCCAGGTCGGCAAGGTCGGCGGGCTCGCGCTCGGCTACTTCCTCACCATGTCGACCGTCGCTCTGGCCATCGGCCTTGCCGTCGGCAACATCGTGAAGCCTGGCTCCGGCCTCGAGCTGACCAAGGAAGTCGCCGCAGCCGGTGCGGGCCAGGTGGCTCCCGAGAAGCTGACCACGACCGAGTTCCTCCTGCACACGATTCCCGACACGCTCGTCTCGTCGCTGACCTCCGGAGACGTCCTCCAGGCACTCCTCGTCGCACTGCTTGTCGGCTTCGCCCTCCAAGCGATGGGCCGCAGCGGCCAACCGATCCTGACGGCCATCGGCCACGCCCAGAAGCTCGTGTTCCGGGTCCTTGCCATGATCATGTGGCTCGCCCCGATCGGCGCCTTCGGCGCGATGGCAGCCGTCGTCGGCGAAACCGGCCTGGGTGCGCTCAAGAGCCTCGCCCTGCTCATGTTCGCGTTCTATGTCACCTGCGCCTTGTTCGTCTTCGTCATTCTCGGCACCCTGCTTCGCGTGGTGACCGGCATCAACATCTTCTCGCTGTTCAAGTACCTCGGGCGGGAATTCATCCTCATCGTGTCGACGTCGTCATCGGAGTCGGCCCTGCCCCGGCTCATCGCGAAGATGGAGCACGCTGGTGTGTCGAAGCCGACCGTCGGAGTTGTCGTCCCGACGGGCTATTCGTTCAACCTCGACGGCACGGCGATCTACCTCACGATGGCTTCGCTCTTCATCGCCGAAGCCATGGGCGAACCGCTCAAGCTCGGCGAGCAGATCTCGCTGCTGATCTTCATGGTCATCGCGTCGAAGGGCGCTGCCGGTGTCACCGGAGCCGGTATGGCCACTCTGGCCGGCGGCCTCAACTCGCACCGCCCCGACCTGGTCGACGGTGTCGGCCTGATCGTCGGCATCGACCGGTTTATGTCGGAGGCCCGCGCGGTCACCAACTTCGCCGGCAACTCGGTCGCCACCTTGCTGATCGGCAGCTGGACCGGCTCGCTCGACCGTGCCCAGCTCGATCGGGTGCTTTCGGGTGAGGATCCCTTCAACGAGGCGACGATGGTCGACGACGTCGAGGAGCTCGAAGTTCCCGAGCTGGAGCCCGCCAGAGTCTGACCCGGCTCACGACCCGCGCCTGCTGTCCCGGACAGCGGGCGCGGTCTCGCGTTCCACGGAAATAGGGTCGCCCGGGACGCGGTTTGGTCGCCCACTCCGCCTCGAATATTTCCCGGTAAAGCGGGGAATCCTGGGGATAGCCTTCTTGAGGTTCAGGGCGTCCGATAATATGATCGAACATACGTTCGACAAGCTTTTCGGGGGAATTGTGACCACACTCATCGGGGACCACGATGTGGTGTTGTGGGCACTGGCCGATGAGCAGTTGACCGCCGAGGTCGAGTCGGCGTTGCGGGCTCGGGCGAGTCTTGATGAGTGGTGCACCCGCCTTGTCGGTGCGGCCGCCGACCGTGACCTTGCCCGGTTGGCCGGTGCCACGTCGACGGCGGTGTGGCTGAGGAATCTCACCGGGA
>JALYQD010000135.1 GCA_030856025.1 Actinomycetota bacterium | reverse complement strand
CGACCGCACCGATGCCCTTGCTCACCGCGAGGTCGATGATCGCGTCGTATGTCCCCTGCCGGCGCAGCGTCCCATGAGTGAGTTCTGTGGCCAAGGCGGCGTCGCGGCCGTCGATGCCGCGATCGCGCAGCATGCCGGGGAGGATCAGGTTGACGTAGGCGTCTCGCTCTGCGCCGGCTCGAAGGACGTCGAAGGCAACGGTGCGGACCGGATCGATCATACGAACCGCGCGCCGTCGTCGAGCTTGGCGCCACGACCCCAGTCGGCCGCTTTCATTCGCTTCTTGCCATGCGGCTGGACCTCGCCGAGGAGCACATCAGTCGTCGCGGTGCCGACGCGAACGGCATTTTTTTCTACCGCGATGTCGCCAGGTTTGAGGGTGTCTTCGTCGACGTTGCTGATCGGACCGAGCTTGAAGCGCTCCGCTTGTCCTGAGCCCGGCGAAGGGTCGAGAGTCGTCCAGGCACCGGGCGACGGAGTGCAGCCGCGGATCTGACGGTCGATCGCGAATGCCGGACGACCCCAGTCGACCCTGGCGTCGTCGACCGTGAGCTTGGGTGCGAAAGACAAGCTGTCCTCGGCTTGCGGGATGGCAGAGATGTCGCCGTCCTCGACGTGGTCGATCACGTCCTTGAGCAGCCCCGCGCCGGAGCCGGCGAGCCGTTCGAGCAGGTCGCCCGCTGTGTCGGTGTCCAGGATGCGCTCGGTGAGAAGCCCGAGAACCGGGCCGGCATCGAGTTCCTCGACAATGCTGAACACGCAGGCACCGGTGACCTCGTCGCCCGCCATGATGCTTCGCTGGACAGGAGCGGCTCCGCGCCAGGCGGGCAGGACCGAGAAGTGCAGGTTGACCCAGCCGAATTCGGGGATGTCGAGGGCTTCGCGGTGCAGGATCGCGCCGTACGCGACGACCGGGCAACAGTCGGGATCGAGCTCGGCAAGTGTCTTGAGGAACTCGGGCTCGGAGGGTGAGGCCGGCTTGAGTACGTCGATGCCAAGCTCGGCGGCCCGCCTGGCGACCGGTGATTCCTTCGGCGCGCGGCCACGACCGGCAGGTGCGTCGGGTCGGGTGAGGACGGCGACCACCTCGTGCCGGCTGGCAGCCAGGGCTTCGAGTGCGGGCACAGCGACGTCGGGGGTTCCGGCAAAGACCAATCTCACGGGGCCGAGTCTAGGGTGTGCCGGCAAGCGCCGGCTCGACCAGGGAGCGGGTCATCGCACCCTGCGTGTCAGAAGGTGAGCGGGTCATCGCACCCTGCGTGTCAGAAGGTGAGCGGGTCGATCTGGGCGCGCAGTGGGGGAAGCTTGGCCGCGCTTCGCTTCGCCTGCTGTTCCTTCAGTCGCTCGGCCAGAGCCGCGCCGCCCCGCCTCGGGATGCGCAGGATCAGTCGCTCCCGAGCATCCCCCGCGCGTGCAGCGATCGGAACCGGGCCGAGGACCTCAGTGTCCGGCGGCCAATCGGCGTCCCCGAGCGCCGCTATCACATCGGGTTCGGACTCGACGGTGGCGATGCGGGCGACCGGAGGCATGTGTGCCTCGGCGCGACTGGCCAGCTCGCGGTGGGCGAAGCCAACCGGGTCGGTGCGCACCAGCGCCTGGAGCTGCGCCGGATCACCGACGATCACTCCCCTGCCACCTCGTCCGGCCATCGCGAGGGCGTTGAACCAACGGCGATGGGCTTCCTCTTCGACCCGGAGCTCCTGCCGGCCGAGCATGAGCCAGGTATCGAGCAGGACGACGACGTCATAGCCGCCATCGACCCGGGGTTCGGCGCCAGGGGTGGCAAGAACGATGGAGCGTTCAGCGGGCACGGTGTCGAGCACCGACGTCCCGCCCGACGTGATGACCGGGACGTCGGCGAACGCCTTGCCGATCTCCTCGGCCGTACGCAAAGCGCCCACGACCGGTGCGCGCAGGCGGTGCCCGTGGCAGTGCGAGCATTCCCACGACTCGACGCTCGTGCCGCACCACCCGCATACGGGAGCGCTGCCGGCCGACGTCTGCGCCAGGGGTCCGTGGCACAACCCGCATTCGGCACGCGCGCGGCAGTCTTGGCAGGCGAGAACGGCGCGGTAGCCGCGCCTCGGCACCTGGATGAGGACCGGTCCCTTCGATTGGCGTATGGCGGTGAATACCGCCCCCGGAAGCCGGGCCGGCGCACCGCCGGCGACCGATCCGTCAGTGACCTCAATCCGGGGCCACGCCTCTCGGCGACCCGACTGCGAGGGAGCAATCTCCCGGCACCAGCCGCTTTCGACGAGCTGCTGTGCCTCGACGCTTCGCGCGTGGCCCCCGATCAACACCCCGGCGTCACGGTCCAGTGCACGGGTCAACAGGATCTCGCGGGCGTGCGGATAGGGCGATCGCTGCTCGGCGAACAGGTCGTCGCCGTCGTCCCAGATGGCCACCAAGCCAAGGGAGTCGACCGGCGCGAAAGCTGCGGCGCGCGTGCCCACGACCGCTTTGACCTCACCGCGCAACAAAGCGAGGAAGGATTTGTAGCGCTCTGCA
This sequence comes from Actinomycetota bacterium, assembly GCA_030856025.1. GTDB lineage: Bacteria > Actinomycetota > Actinomycetes > Propionibacteriales > Nocardioidaceae > JACMOZ01. The sequence continues at coordinate 32,734 of JALYQD010000135.1, read as the reverse complement.
GGACCTTGCGAGGCGTGCAGGACGACGTGATTGCCCTCCCCCAGGACCGACCTGAAAGTTTCGTCGAAACGGGCAACATCGCGGATATCGGGCACGAGGACGACCGCCCCCCTGCCCGAGTGCAAGGTCGCGAGCACGGCTTGCGCGAGGCACACGGCCGGGTCGTCGCCGGGCAGGGCGGACCAGCACGTCCTGGGGCTGTTGCCCGATGACAGTGCGGAGAGCAAGCCGGCGCCCCTGTCATAGGACGCCCATACGGACACGTCGACCTCGGCGAGGGCCGACGTCTCGGCACTGGCTTGTGCCGCCTCGGTGCGGGCGTGACGCGGCGGTATCGCGAGCCGCAGTACGTCCGCGAGCGTGCCGGCATAACGATCGGCGACGAGGCGGGCGGCGGCCAACACGTCGGACCGGAGAACGGGTTCGGGTGAGACGACCTTGGCGATGAGGCCGAGCTTGCCGGTGTGATCGCTGCTGGCAACGCGTTCGGTCAGGAATCCATCGACGAGCTTGCCGGCGAACCGCACCTTGACCCGGCAACCCGGAACCGCGGACTCATCGAGCGTCGCCGGCACGGAGTAGTCGAACAGCCGGTCCAGATGCGAATGCGGGACGTCGACCGCCACACGGGCGACCGGCAGGGCTGTTGCCAGCTCGACCGGCTTCACGGTCTTCGGGGTTTTGGCCTGAGGGGCCTGTCTGGGGGAAATGGCTGAGGGGACCAGAGCGAGTTGCTCGGTCCCCTCCGCCTCATTCCACTCAGTGTCTTTGGCCACGCTGAAGTTGTATCAGGTGTGCCGGACAGGCGTTGCTCTACGCCGTGGCAGCAGCCTTGAGCGCTTCGGCTCGGTCGGTCTTTTCCCAGCTGAAGTCGTCAAGCTCGCGACCGAAGTGGCCGTATGCGGCGCTCTGGGCGTAGATGGGACGCAACAGGTCGAGATCGCGGATGATCGCGGCCGGACGGAGGTCGAAGACCTCGAGCACGGCTGCGCGGATCTTGTCGACCGGCACTGTTTCGGTGCCGAAGGCCTCGACGTAGAAGCCGACCGGGTGGGCCTTGCCGATCGCGTAGGCGACTTGCACCTCGACCTTGCTGGCGAGTCCGGCAGAGACGATGTTCTTGGCAACCCAGCGCATCGCGTAGGCGGCCGAGCGGTCGACCTTCGAGGGATCCTTGCCGGAGAAGGCGCCGCCGCCGTGACGGGCGTAGCCGCCGTAGGTGTCGACGATGATCTTGCGGCCGGTCAGCCCCACGTCGCCCATCGGGCCACCGATGACGAACTTGCCCGTCGGGTTGACCAGCAGGCGGTAGTCGGAGTGGTCGATCTGGAAGTTGTCGAGCACTACATCCACGACGTGCTTCTTGATGTCGGCGGTGAGTTGTGAATCGAGGTTGATTCCGTCTTCGTGCTGCGTCGAGAGCACAACGGTGTCGATCCGGACGGGCTTGTCGTTGTCGTCGTACTCGACCGTGACCTGGGTCTTGCCGTCGGGACGGAGGTACGGGAGCGTGCCGTCCTTGCGTACAGCGGTGAGCTGCTCGGCAAGGCGGTGAGCGATCGTGATGGGAAGCGGCATGAGCTCGGGGGTCTCGTCGACCGCGAAGCCGAACATAAGTCCCTGGTCGCCGGCGCCCTGGAGGTCGAGCGGGTCGTGCGAGCCTTGTGTGCGGCCCTCGAATGCCGTGTTGACGCCCTGAGCGATGTCGGGCGACTGCGCGTCGAGGGTGACCTGCACGCCGCAGGACGCGCCGTCGAATCCCTTGACCGAGGAGTCGTAACCGATCTCGAGGACACGATCACGCGCAATCTTGGCGATGTCGACGTATGCCTCGGTCGTCACTTCGCCACCGACGACGATGAGGCCCGTCGTGATGAAGGTCTCGCACGCGACGCGGCTCTTGGGATCCTGCGCGAGCAGGGCATCGAGGATGCTGTCGCTGATCTGGTCGGCGATTTTGTCCGGGTGTCCTTCGGTGACGGACTCGGACGTGAAGAAGCGGCTCACTATTTCTCCTGGGTTGACGAACGATTGATTCTATAACGCGCGAGACGGTAAAAGGTGATCAGTCCAAACGCTGGGAAACGGCATCCCAGATCGCATGGGCGAGGGCAACCTTCGGACCGAACGGCACATGGTCGACCGAACCGTCCGCTCCGAGGATGACGGCTTCGTTGTCGGCCCGGTCGAAGGCGCGCCCGGCGCTGACGTCGTTGACGACGAGAAGGTCGCAGCCTTTGCGGGCGAGCTTGGCCGTGGCGTGCTCGATCACGCTGGCGTCATCGTCGCCGGTTTCGGCGGCGAAGCCGACGATGATGGGGCGCTTGCTGGTGCGCGCCGCGACGAGCTCGACGAGGATGTCGGGGTTTTCGACGAGTTTGATGTCCGGAGCTATGCCGTCGGCATTCTTCTTGATCTTGGCGTCAACGAAGGACTCGGGCCGGAAGTCGGCGGGTGCGGCTGCCATGACGATCGCATCGGCCTCCGGCGCCAACCGGTGCATCTGCTGGCGGAGGTCTTCGGTGCTGACCACGGGGACGACGTCAACGCCGGCAGGCACCGGCAGGCTGACGTTGGCCGCGACGACGGTGACTTCGGCACCACGGGCGACGGCGGCCTCAGCGAGGGCAAAGCCTTGTTTGCCCGAGGAACGGTTGCCCAGGAAGCGCACTGGGTCGAGGTACTCCCGGGTGCCGCCGGCGCTCACGACCACACGGAGACCGGTCAAGTCCCGCGCGTGCGGGTCGAGTGCCTCCAGGGCAAGCGCATAAATCTGTTCTGGATCGGGCAGTCGGCCCTTGCCGGTGTCCTTGCCGGTGAGGCGGCCGACGGCCGGCTCGGCGACGATGTTGCCGCGCGAGCGTAGGAGGGCGACGTTGGCCTGCGTCGCGGAGTGTTCCCACATTTCGGTATGCATGGCCGGCACGAACACAACCGGGCAGCGGGCTGTGAGAAGAGTGTTGGTCAGCAGGTCGTCGGCAAGACCGTGCGCGGCCTTGGCCAGCGTGTTGGCCGTTGCCGGCGCGACCACGATCAGATCGGCTGACTGTCCGATGCGGACGTGCGCGACCTGGTCGACGTTTTCGAAGACGCCGGTCTGGACGGGTTTGCCAGACAAGGCCTCCCACGTCGCCGCGCCGACGAACTTCAGCGACGACTCGGTGGGGACAACGCGGACACTGTGTCCGGATTCGGTGAACAACCGCAGGAGTTCTGCGGCTTTGTATGAGGCGATGCCACCGGTCACGCCGAGGACGATCTCGCTCATTGCCCAGCCTCAGTCATGGAGCGCATCGAGCGAGGAGTCAGGACTCCTCGGGATCGATGTCCTCACAGGTCAGAAGGTCGGCATTGATCTCGCGCAGGGCGATTGACAGGGGCTTTTCCTGGACGTGGGTCTCGAGGAGAGGACCGACATACTCCAGCAGGCCTTCGCCGAGCTGGGAGTAGTAGGCGTTGATCTGTCGAGCGCGCTTGGCGCTGTAGAGAACGAGCTTGTACTTCGAGTCTGTCTTGGACAACAGATCATCGATTGGTGGGTTGGTTATGCCTTCAGCGACAGAACGGGTCCCAGACACGTGGCCTCACAAAGTTTTAGGAATTCAGCCGGCTGCTGCCGGAACTGAACAAGTCTACCAATTCCTCGCAAGCAATGCGGACATCGGTGTTGATGATGGTCACGTCGAATTCGCTTTCGGCCCGCATTTCCTCTCGCGCGGTCTCCAAACGGCGCTGCCGTTCGGCCGAATCCTCCGTGCCGCGTCCGACGAGCCGGCGCACGAGCTCGTCAAAACTGGGTGGGGCGAGGAAACACAGGAACGCGCCGGGCATGCGCGCACGAACCTGGCGTGCGCCCTGCAGGTCGATCTCGAGAAGTGCGGGCTTGCCCTCGGCGAGCGCTCGTTCGACCGGGGCGCGCGGCGTGCCGTAGCGCGCGGCCTTGTGGACGACGGCCCATTCGAGCAGTCCGTCGGTGGCGATCAGGGCGTCGAATTCGGCGTCGCTGATGAAGTGATAGTGGTAGCCGTCGATTTCACCGGGCCGCGGCTTGCGTGTGGTGACGGACACCGAGATCCAGATCTCGGGGTGCTGTTCGCGCACACACGCCGCGACGGTGCCTTTGCCTACGGCAGTGGGGCCGGCGAGGACGATCAGTCGGGACGAGGCAATCAGTGGGGTCTCGTCAGCCACGGTCTTTGAACTCGCGCAGCAGCGCGGAGATCTGATTGGCACCCAGTCCACGGAGACGACGGCTGTCGGCGATGCCGATGCGGTTCATGATCTCCTTGGCGCGCACCTTGCCGACGCCGGGCATCGACTGCAACAGGTCGATCACCCTGAGTTTGGCGATGACCTCGTTGGCCCGTGACTCCGAGATGACCTCGGCGAGGGTCGCGCCCGAATGTTTCAGTCGGTTCTTGACTTCGGCTCGCAACTGGCGCGCTTGCGCTGCCTTCGCGAGGGCGGCCTGACGCTGCTCGGGAGTCAGTATTGGAAGTGCCACAACATCACCTCTCTGATCGGAATGGCAAAGTCACTTGAGCGTGAGCTTGCATTCCTGTTTGACATTTTTCACTACCGCGGCACGTTCTTTTGTCGTGCCGTTGAAGGCTGTGTAGGCGTCGTTGAGCTTCTTGAGGTCCGCCGGCTTGAGCTCGGCGACCTTCTTGGTGTCGGACATGTCCTCGAGCTTGAGACCCACGGTGTTCTGCGCCTTGAGGACACCGTCGGTCTTGGTCGCCAGCGTGCTCCAGCTGGGCTTGATGTCTGTGGGGGCGACCTTCGCGATCTTGCCCAGGAGGGTGGAGTAGCCCTTGTAGGCCGTGTCGGTGCGGGTCTGGCCGAAACTGTTGAGCGTCTTCTGCCCGGTCTTGACTGTGTCGCAGTATTTGTTACTGCCGCTGCAGCCGGACAATGTGCCTGCCGCCATCAACAAGACGGCCAGTGCGACACTTACGCGTTTCATCCACGAACTCCTCGACAGGTGCGGGGTCAAATCCCGCTCAGCCTAGTGGCTGACTGGGGCGATGAACAGGCGAGGTCATGTTCGCCGCGCTTGGCCCATCTGGCCTGTTCACGACACTACAAGCAAGCGGTTGACTTCGCCCGCAGCTTCGCGCAATTTCTCGACATCCGGCCCTGCCGCGAGCACTCCGCGGGAGGTGGCGGGTATGACGTTGTCGACGACGCCGGCGAAAAGCCGTCCGATGTCGTCGAGGGTGCCGCCCTGCGCGCCGAAGCCCGGCACCAGCAGCGGACCGTTGATGGCGAGGTCTTCTTCGGTGGAGCCGATCGTCGCGCCGACCACCGCGCCGTACGATCCCATCGGCGACTGACCGGCATTGAGTTCGGCGAGCTGGGCCAGGATGCTGCCCGCGACGCTCTGGTCGCCGGAGCGGGCGTGCTGGACCTCGTGGCCCTCCTTGTTGGAGGTCAGGGCGAGCACGAAGACACCGGCGTCGTTGCGCTCGGCGACGTCGAAGAACGGTTGCAGCGAACCGAAGCCGAGGAACGGGCTGACCGTGATGGCGTCGCTGGCCATCGGTGCGTCCTCGTCGAGGTAGGCGTCGGCATAGGCGGCGGCCGTCGAGCCGATGTCGCCGCGCTTGACGTCCAGAATGACGAGTGTGCCGGTGTGCCGCAGGTCCTGGATCGTGCGCTCGAGGATCGCGACTCCACCGGAGCCGAAGCGTTCGAAGAATGCCGACTGCGGCTTGACGAAGGCGACGTGTCCGGCGAAGGCCTCGACGGCGATCGCGGCGAAACGATCGAGTCCGTCGATCGAGTCGGGCAGCCCCCAGTCGTGGAGGAGCGAGGGATGCGGGTCGATGCCGACGCAGGCGGGCCCGTAGGCCGCCATCGCGGCCCGTGCGCGCGAGCCGAAGCTCATGACACGACCACAGACTTGGTCATGCGAGCGCGCGCGCAGACAGCGGAGCCGCGCGAGCCGAAGCTCATGACACGACCACAGACTTGGTCATGCGGGGGTCTCCTTGAGAAGGATCGCCCACTCCTGCAGCGACTTCACCCCGATGCTGCCCTCGATGAGGGCCTCGATCCCCTGGACCGCTGCGGCAAGGCCCTGCACGGTCGTGATGCACGGGATGCCTTCGGCGACGGCGGCGGTGCGGATCTCATAGCCGTCGATGCGCGGGCTGCCGCCGGTCGTGACTCCGTGAGGAGTGTTGATGATCAGACGGACATCGTGTTGGTGGATCTTGTCGATGATCGTCGAGGACGGCTGGCCGGGCACCGGGGCCTCGGTGAGCTTGCGGATGACCGTGGCGTCGACGCCGTTGCGTCGCAGGACCGAGGCCGTGCCGCTGGTGGCAAGGATCTCGAAGCCGAGGTCGGCGAGGCGCTTGATCGGGAAGATCATGTGCCGCTTGTCCCGGTTGGCGACGGAGACGAAGACCTGGCCCGATGTCGGCAGCCCGTCCTGGGCGCCGGCCTGCGCCTTGGCGAAAGCAGTGCCGAAGCCCGAGTCGATGCCCATGACTTCGCCGGTGGACCGCATCTCGGGTCCGAGGAGCGTGTCGACGTATTTGCCGTCGTAGGTGCGAAACCGGTTGAACGGCATGACCGCTTCCTTGACGGCGACCGGGGCGTGCTCGGGCATGTGACCGCCGTCGCCGTGTTCGGGCAGGACACCGGCTTTGCGAAGCTCGGCGATGGACTCGCCGAGCATCAAACGGGCCGCGGCCTTGGCCAGCTGGGTGGCCGTTGCCTTGGAGACGAATGGCACCGTCCGGGAGGCACGCGGGTTGGCTTCGAGGACATACAGGACGTCGGAGGACATGGCGAACTGGATGTTGATCAGTCCGCGGACCCCGACGCCGTCGGCGATGGCTCGGGTCGATTCGCGGATTCGCTCGATGTCGACTGCGCCCAGCGTGATCGGCGGCAGCGCGCACGAGGAGTCGCCCGAGTGGACGCCGGCTTCCTCGATGTGTTCCATCACTCCGCCCAGGAACAGTTCCTGACCGTCATAGAGGGCGTCCACGTCGATCTCGATGGCATCGTCGAGGAAACGGTCCACCAGGACCGGGTGCGCCGGGGAGATCGTCGTCGCACGACCGATGTAGTCCCTGAGGGTTTCCTCGTCATAGACGATTTCCATACCGCGGCCGCCGAGGACGTATGACGGGCGGACAAGAACCGGGTAACCGATTTCGTCCGCGATCGCCTTAGCACCGTCGAAGGTCGTGGCCGTGCCGTGTTTGGGAGCCGGCAGGTTGGCGGCCGCGAGCACCTTGCCGAACGCGCCACGATCCTCGGCGAGGTGGATGGCCGAGGGCGAGGTGCCGACGATCGGGACACCGGCGGCTTCGAGGCCGGCGGCGAGACCGAGCGGAGTCTGTCCGCCGAGCTGGACGATGACGCCGGCGATCGGTCCGGCCTGGGACTCGGCGTGGACGATCTCGAGGACGTCTTCGAGCGTGAGCGGCTCGAAGTACAGCCGGTCGGATGTGTCGTAGTCGGTCGAGACCGTCTCGGGATTGCAGTTGACCATGACCGTCTCGTAGCCGACCTCGGACAGCGCGAGCGCGGCGTGGACGCAGGAGTAGTCGAACTCGATGCCCTGGCCGATGCGGTTCGGGCCGCTGCCGAGGATCAGCACAGCCGGCTTGGTGCGCGGTTCAACCTCGGTCTCCTCGTCGTAGGACGAGTAGTGGTACGGCGTCTTGGCCGCGAATTCGGCTGCGCAGGTGTCGACGGTCTTGTAGACCGGTCGCAGTCCCAGTGCATGGCGCACGCCGCGTACGACGTCTTCGCGCATGCCGCGGAGCTCGCCGATCTGGGCGTCGGACAATCCGTGCCTCTTGGCCTTGCGCAACACCGTCGGGCTGAGCTCACGCGACTCGTGGACCTGGGTCGCGACCTCGTTGATGAGGAACAGCTGGTCGACGAACCACGGGTCGATCTTGGTGGCGTCGAAGACCTCGTCGGGTGTGGCGCCGGCGCGGATGGCATCCATGACGAGCCTGATGCGACCGTCGTGCGGGCGGGCGATCCCTTCGAGGAGCTCGCCCTTGTCCCCCGGCTCGCCGGCCCAGCTGAAGGCGGCTTCGGAGCGCTCGAGGGAGCGCAGCGCCTTGTTGAGCGCTTCGGTGAAGTTGCGGCCGATCGCCATCGCTTCGCCGACGGACTTCATGTGGGTCGTGAGCGTCGAATCGGCGGCCGGGAACTTCTCGAACGCGAAGCGCGGCACCTTGACGACGACGTAGTCGAGGGTGGGCTCGAAGCTGGCGGGTGTTTCCTGCGTGATGTCGTTGGGGATTTCGTCGAGGGTGTAGCCGATCGCGACCTTGGCGGCGATCTTGGCGATCGGGAAGCCGGTGGCCTTCGAGGCGAGGGCGCTCGAGCGGGAGACACGGGGATTCATCTCGATGACGACGATGCGGCCGTCGGCGGGGTTGACCGCGAACTGGATGTTGCAGCCACCGGTGTCGACGCCGACTTCGCGGATGACGCCGATCGAGATGTCGCGCAGGCGCTGGTACTCGACGTCAGTCAGGGTCATCGCCGGTGCGACGGTGATCGAGTCGCCCGTGTGCACGCCCATCGGGTCGAAGTTCTCAATCGAGCAGACGATCACGACGTTGTCCGCCTTGTCGCGCATGACCTCGAGCTCATACTCCTTCCAGCCGATAATCGACTCTTCGAGCAGTACCTCGGTGGTGGGGCTCAGGTTGAGGCCGGAACCGGCGATGCGGTGGAGGTCCTCCTCGTTGTACGCCATGCCCGAGCCGGAGCCGCCCATCGTGTATGACGGGCGGACAACGACCGGGTAACTGAGGTCCTTGACCGCGACGAGGCAGTCCTCCATCGAGTGGCAAATGGCCGAGGCGGCGACCTCGGCACCCCATTCGGCGGGCAAACCCTCGACGATGCGCTTGAAGGATTCGCGGTTCTCACCCTTTTCGATCGCCTCGATGGAGGCCCCGATGAGCTCGACGTTGTATTTGTCGAGCACGCCGTTGTCGTGGAGCTGGATCGCGGCGTTGAGGGCGGTCTGGCCGCCCAGGGTCGCGAGCAACGCATCGGGGCGTTCCTTGGCGATGACTTTTTCGATGAACTCGGCGGTGATCGGTTCGACATAGGTGGCGTCGGCGAACTCGGGGTCGGTCATGATCGTGGCCGGATTGGAGTTGACCAGGATGACGCGGATGCCTTCTTCGCGCAGGACCCGGCACGCCTGGGTGCCGGAGTAGTCGAACTCGCACGCCTGGCCGATGACGATCGGGCCGGACCCGATGACGAGGATCGAGTTTATGTCTTCCCGCTTGGGCATTAGGCAGTCACCTTCGAGTTGCGCATGAGTTCGACGAAGCGGTCGAAGAGGTAGGCGGCGTCGTGGGGGCCGGCAGCCGCTTCGGGGTGGTATTGGACGCTGAAGGCAGGGGCCTCCAGCAGGGCGAGACCCTCGACGACCTGGTCGTTGAGGCCGACGTGGGTGACGCGGCCGGGACCGTATGGCGTCTCGAACGTCCCCTCGATCGGGGCGTCGACCGCGAAGCCGTGGTTCTGGCTGGTGATCTCGACCTTGCCGGTCGTCAGGTCCTGCACCGGCTGGTTGATGCCGCGGTGCCCGTACTTGAGCTTGAACGTGCCGAGGCCGAGGGCACGGCCGAAGATCTGGTTGCCGAAGCAGATGCCGAAATAGGGGATCCGCTTGTCGAGCACCTCCCGCAGCAGCGCGACCGAGCGGTCCGCGGTGGCGGGATCGCCCGGGCCGTTGGAGAAGAACACGCCGTCGGGCTTGACCGCCTCGATGTCCTCGATCGTGGAGGTCGCCGGCAACACATGCACTTCGATGCCGCGTTCGGCCATACGTTGCGGAGTCATGCCCTTGATGCCGAGGTCGACCGCGGCGACGGTGAACAGCTTGTCGCCGATGGCGGGGACTACGTAGGCCTCCGCGGTAGTGACCTCGTCCATCAGGTCGGCGCCGGCCATTTCGGGAGACTGTTTCACGATCGCGAGGAGCGCCTGCGCGTCATCGGAAACCGAGCTGATGCCTACGCGCATGGAACCGCGTTCACGCAGGTGCCGGGTCAGGGCCCGTGTGTCGACGCCGGAGATGCCGACAACGTTTTGCCGCACCAGCTCTTCGTCGAGGGTCAGGTCGGATCTCCAGTTGCTCCGGATCCTCGACGGGTCGCGGACGACGTAGCCGGCAACCCAGATCTGCCGGGATTCGTGGTCCTCGGTGTTGACGCCGGTGTTGCCGATGTGCGGAGCCGTCATCACGACGACCTGGCGGCGGTATGACGGGTCGGTCAGCGTCTCCTGGTAGCCGGTCATTCCGGTGGAGAAGACCGCTTCGCCGATGGTCTGGCCGATCGCGCCGTAGGACTCGCCCCGGAAGACGCGACCATCTTCGAGGACGAGGATGGCTCCCCCTGAATCTGCGCTGTGGGTCATACGGAGGCCTTTGCAAGCTCGGAGTTGAGGACGGTCGGGTTGCCGCGCAGGAACGTCGCGACGACGTTGCCCGGAATCGTCAGGCCGGCATAGGGGTTGTTGCGCGAGAGCGAGGCGGTCTCGGCGGCCTTGACCACGCGGGTCGCGGCCGGGTCGTAGAGCACGATGTTGGCCGGTTCGCCAACAGCGAGCGGGCGTCCCTGGCCGGCGACACGGCCGATGTCGGCGGGTTTGGCCGACATCGTCTCGGCCACCCGGGCCCAGGTGAGCGAGCCCGTGTCGACCATGGTCTGCTGCACGACCGAGAGCGCGGTTTCGAGGCCGAGCATGCCGAATGCGGCCGCCGACCATTCGCATTCCTTGTCTTCCATCGGGTGCGGGGCGTGGTCGGTGGCGACGATGTCGATCGTGCCGTCGGCCAGGCCCTCACGGACCGCGGCGACGTCGTCGGCGGAGCGAAGCGGCGGGTTGACCTTGTAGATCGGGTCATAGCTGCGCACGAGGTCATCGGTGAGCAACAAGTGGTGCGGAGTGACCTCGGCCGTGACGTTGATGCCCCGGCTCTTGGCCCAGCGCAGGATCTCGACCGAACCACGGGTCGACAGGTGGCAGACGTGCAGCCGCGAACCGACGTGCTCGGCCAGCAACACGTCGCGGGCGATGATGGCTTCCTCGGCCACTGCGGGCCAGCCGGTGAGGCCGAGCTCGCCCGAGAGCGGGCCCTCGTTCATCTGTGAACCTTCAGTCAACCGTGGTTCTTGAGCATGTTGCGCAACCACTCCGTCAAATGCCTTGACATACTCCAGAGCTCTCCGCATCAGCACCGCGTCGGAGACACACTTGCCGTCGTCGGAAAACACCCGGACACCGGCGGCCGAGTCGGCCATCGCGCCGAGCTCGGCGAGCCGCTCCCCCGCGAGTCCGACGGTGACCGCCCCGACGGGCTGCACATCGCAGTAGCCGCCCTCGCGGCCGAGACGCCATACCTGCTCGACGACCCCGGCGGTGTCGGCCACTGGATCGGTGTTGGCCATCGCATGCACGCAGGTGAAGCCGCCGCGGGCCGCCGCGCGCGATCCGGTCAGGACCGTCTCGGCGTCTTCGCGTCCGGGTTCGCGGACATGGGTGTGCAGGTCGACGAGTCCCGGCAGCGCGATCAGGCCGTCAGCCGCGATCTCGGTCGCATCGGCCGCCTCGAGGCCGGCACCGATCGCGGTGATCACGCCGTTGTCGATCGCGATGTCGACAACGTCCTCACCCAGGAGCCTTGCGTTGCGGATGACGAAGCCGGTCATATACGTCCCTTAGCAGTGGAGTCTTCGGTGATGGAGTCTTCGTTGTCGTCGGTGTCTTCGTTGGTCCCGCTGAGCAGCAGGTACAGCACCGCCATACGGACGGCCACGCCGTTGGTGACCTGCTCGACGATGACCGAACGATCGTGGTCGGCGACGTCGGCGGTGATTTCCATGCCGCGGTTCATCGGGCCTGGATGCATCACGATGGCGTGGTGCGGAAGGCGGTTCATCCGGGCGGTGTCAAGTCCGTAGCGGCGGCTGTATTCGCGGGCGCTGGGGAAGAACGCGTCATTCATACGTTCCTGCTGGACCCGCAGCATCATCACCGCGTCGGCCTTCTCGAGCGAGTCGTCCAGGCTGTATGACGTGGCGACCGGCCACTGCTCGATCCCGACCGGCAGGAGTGTCGGCGGTGCGACGAATGTGACGTTGGCGCCGAGCGTGTGGAGCAGGAGCGCGTTGGAGCGGGCGACCCGGCTGTGGAGGACGTCGCCGACGATGGTGACGTTTTTGCCGTCGATGTCGCCGAGGTGCCGGCGCATCGTGAACGCGTCTAGCAAAGCCTGCGTGGGGTGTTCATGGGTCCCGTCACCGGCGTTGATGACCGCGCCCTTGGTCCATTTGGCGTGGGCGAGGCGATGCGGTGCGCCCGAGTGGTGATGACGCACGATGACCGCGTCGGCGCCCATGGCCTGCAACGTCAGCGCGGTGTCCTTGAGGCTCTCGCCCTTGGACACGCTCGAACCCTTGGCGGAGAAGTTGATGACATCGGCGGAGAGGCGTTTGGCCGCTGCTTCGAAGGAGATGCGGGTGCGCGTCGAGTCCTCGAAGAAGAGGTTGACGACGGTGCGGCCGCGCAGGGTCGGGAGCTTCTTGATCGGCCGGCTGGCGATCGAGAGCATTTCCTCGGCCGTGTCGAGGATTGAGATGGCGTCGGCCCGATTGAGGTCCCCGGCGCTCAGCAGGTGCTTGATCATCGCGTCCCTCCATCAAGAGCAGGGTCTCTAACGAGCGCGGCGTCTCCGAGACTGTTGCCACCGAAGATGGCGACGCTGTCCGCGCCGTCGCTCTCGCTCACGCTGACCTTGACCTTTTCGGCCAGGGAGGTCGGGAGGTTCTTGCCGACGAAGTCCGCCCGAATCGGGAGCTCACGGTGGCCCCGGTCGATGAGGACCGCGAGCTGCACGGCGCGCGGCCGGCCGAGCTCGTTGAGCGCGTCGAGGGCGGCGCGGATCGTGCGACCGGAGAACAGCACGTCGTCGACGAGGACGACGATCTTGTCCTCGATGTCGTCGGGGATGTCGGTGTGCTCGAGCGGCCGGGCCGGTTTTGACCGCAGGTCGTCGCGGTACATCGTGATGTCGAGGGCACCGGCGGTGATCTTGCGGTTCTCGACCTCACCCATACGGGCGGCGATGCGTTTGGCGAGGTGGACGCCCCGGGTCGGTATGCCGAGGAGGATCACATCGGCCGAACCGCGGTTGCGTTCGAGGATTTCGTGGGTGATGCGCATCAGTGCACGGGCTATGTCGCGATCGTCGAGGACCGTGCGCGCCATCGATTGGGCGTTGTCAGACACCGGGGAGCCGCTTGGCGGGACCATAGGTGACCTCCTTCTCCGCCTCACTGGACGGTGGTTAAAGGATGTCGTTCGGTGACCACTCTACCGGACGGGTCCGGCCATCGACGAAGCGCTCACCCGGTCGGTCCGGGTTTCCCGGGAAGTTTCGGAAACCGTGAACGCCCCCGCATACGGGCGTAGACTCGAAACCCCTCAGGAGGTAGATATGCGCATCGGATCGTTAGTACTTCTCATCTGGTTGGTGATCGGAGTCGCCGCCTCAGCGCAGCGCGATTACTTCTCCAACGCCGACACCGGCTGTGCCAAGCTCAGCACCACCGCAGTGACCATCGTCGCCGGCCCTTTGAACTACGTCGGCGTCAATCCCGAGGTCGAGTGCGCGGACGTGCCTGAGCCCTCCGAATAAGCAGGGCTTGCACCTGTTTCAGGCGGTGAGAGTGGGCTTGAGCTGGATGAGCTTGCTCAGGAGCCCGTTGATGAACGCCGGGCTCTCATCGGTGGAGAGGTCCCGGGCAAGGCTGACGGCTTCGCTGACGGCCACCGGATCGGGAACCGCGTCGACATACAGGATCTCGTAGGCGCCAATGCGCAGCAGATTGCGGTCGACCCCCGGCATACGGTCAAGGGTCCAGCCGACGGAGTTCTCGCTCAGCAGGTCGTCGATGCGAGTCTGCTCGGCGACGATGCCTTCGACAAGCAGCACTGTGTAGTCGTTGACCGGCGGATCGGCGGCGAGCCTGCGTTCGGCCAGGGTCTGGCCGAGCGGGACGCTCTGGAGCTCGCACTCGAAGAGGATGTCCAGGGCGCGTTTGCGTGCTTTGGTCCGTGCGGCCATCAGCCTTGCACGCGACCGAGATAGCTGCCGTCGCGAGTGTCGACCTTGACCTTTTCGCCGGTCGTGATGAACAACGGCACCTGGATCTCGCGGCCCGTCTCGAGCTTGGCCGGCTTGGTGCCGCCGCTGGAGCGGTCACCCTGCAGCCCCGGCTCGGTGTAGTCGATGAGGAGCTCTACCGAGGCCGGCAACTCGATGTAGAGCGGAGTGCCTTCGTGCAACGCGACCATGGCTTCCTGGTTGTCGAGGAGGAAGTCCTTCGCCTCCCCGACGACGGTTTCGGAGATGTTGAGCTGGTCATACGTCGCGCTGTCCATGAAGACGTAGGAGTCGCCGTCGTGGTAGAGGTACTGCATGTCGCGCTTGTCGACGTTGGCTGTCTCGATCTTGAGGCCGGCGTTGAAGGTCTTGTCGACGGTCTTGCCGCTCATCACGTTCTTGAGAGTGGTCTTGACCATCGCGCCGCCCTTGCCGGGCTTGTGGTGCTGGAACCAGATCACCGACCACAACTGGCCGTCCAGGTCGAGAACCATGCCGTTCTTAATGTCGTTCGTGGTTGCCATCAGGCGAGCTCCAACAGGTCTTTGGTCATCGTGGTGAGTACCTCGGGGGCACCCGACGTCACGACAACAGTGTCTTCGATTCGCACTCCCCCACGACCCGGAAGGTAGATACCCGGTTCCATGGTCATAGCGGTGCGACTCTCTAGTTTACCTACGTTGCGTTCGGCGATGAATGGGTCCTCGTGTATCTCCAGTCCCACTCCGTGCCCGAGCCCGGTCGTGAAGCTCTCGAGCCATCCCGACGCGGTCAGCTTGGCGCGTACGGAGGCCAGCGACCTGGCCACCGGAACGCCCTCAGTGAGGTCCTCGAGGCCGGCGGCCTGGGCCTCCTGGACCGCTTCGTAGATCTCGCGTTGCCAGTCGGCTGCCTTGCCGACGGTGAACGTGCGTGTGCAGTCGGCGTGGTAGCCGTCGACGCGGGCACCGAAGTCGATCTTGAGGAGGTCACCGGTCTCGACGACGCGTTCGGTCGGCGAGTGGTGTGGGATGGCCGAGTTGGGTCCGGAGGCGAGGATCGTGTCGAATCCGATCGCTTCAGCACCCTCGTCGAACATACGGTTCTCCAGGTCGCGGGCGATCTCGCGTTCGCTGCGGCCGACCAAGGGGCCGGCGATGAGCCCGTCGAGTGCCCGGGTCGAGACGTCGCAAGCGTTGCGCAGCGACTCGATCTCCGTCTCGTCCTTGACCGCGCGCATCTGCTCGACACGACGCTGCAAGGACACCAGTGAAACCTCCGGGACCGTGTGGGCGAGAGCCGAATGCGCGTCAACGCTCATGGTGTGGGTCTCGACCGCCCAGCGGCCGCGCCGCATACGGGCCGCCGCCTGTTTGACCGGTTCGCGGGTGATTTCGTGCTCGACGCCTTCGACTTCCACGGCAGCCTGGTCCTTGTAGCGGCCGTCGGTGAGGAACAAGCCTTTGCCGGCCGCATCGATCCACAACGCCCCGTTTGACCCGGTGAATCCGGTCAGGTAGCGGACGTTGACGAGATTGGTGATGAACGCGCCGGCGAACTCCCGGTCCTGGAGCGTGTCCGCGAGACGGTTGCGGCGATCTGCGTGGATGCTCATCGCGTCGACCTCATACGCAGAGCTCGGTGTATGCCGCGCGCAGCATTTCGTCGTCGGGGCCGGCGAGGATCACCGGGTGGTCGAGGGATTCCAGGACGACGAACCGCAGCTGCGAGCCGCGCGACTTCTTGTCCAGACGCATCCCGGCCAGCAGCTCGTCGAAGACGCTGGGCCGGTAGGCCGTCGGCAGTCCGACGAGCTCCAGGACGTGGCGGTGGCGGGCTACGAGCTCGGCGGAGATGCGGCCGCTGAGCCGGGACAGCTCGGCCGCGAAGACCATGCCGATCGAGATCGCTTCGCCGTGGCGAACCGTGTAGTGCTCAAAGCGCTCGATCGCGTGGCCCAGCGTATGGCCGTAGTTGAGCGCTTCCCGGCCGATCGAGCCGTCCGAGCCGTGTCCTGACTCGCGCAAGTCTCCGGAAACGGCGGCGGCCTTGACCGCAATGCCTTTGGCGATGAGTTCGGGCATGATCGGGCCGGCAACGTCGAGAGCCGCCGCCGGTGCGGCTTCGACCAGATCGAGGATCGTCGGATCGCAGATGAAGCCGCACTTGATGATCTCGGCGAAACCGCTGCGGACCTCGACCTCAGGCAGGGTTGCCAGCGTGTCGAGATCGCACAGGACGCCGGCCGGCTCGTGGAACGCGCCGACGAGGTTCTTGCCGGCTTCGGTGTTGATGCCGGTCTTGCCGCCGACCGCGGCGTCGACCATCCCGAGGACGGTGGTCGGAACGGTGACCAGCCTGACTCCGCGCAGCCAGCTCGCGGCGACGAAACCGGCAAGGTCGGTGGTCGCTCCGCCGCCGAGCCCCACGATGGCGTCGGATCGGGTGAACCCGGCCTCGCCGAGGATGCGCCAGCAGAAGGCGACGACATCGGCCTGTTTGGCCGCTTCGCCGACTGGGACCTCGATGAGATGGACGTCGAGGCCATCGGCGACAAGCGGATCGCGCAGTTCGTGGGCCCGCCCGACGAGAGGCGCCGAGTGGACGATCGCCACGCGGGTGACTCCGTCGCCGAGCAGTCCGCGGAGCTCGCCATGCACGCCGGTGCCGATGACGACGTCGTATGGGGAAGCTGTCTCGACCGTTAGCCGGTTCGTGCTCACGAAGTTTCCTGAAGGAACCCGATGACTCGGTCGGCCACCTGTTCGGCGTTGAGGTCGTCGGTCTCGATGATGAATTTGGAGACGTCGACATAGATCGGTCGGCGCTCGTCCAGGAGCATCTTGAGCTGTGCACGTACGTTGCCCAGGAGCAGTGGACGATTGGCGTTCATCCCGACCCGCTTGACCGCGGCGGGCAGGCCGACGTCGAGGAACACGACGCATTCGGACTGGAGGAGCTCACGGGTCTTCCTGTTGACGACCGCGCCGCCACCGAGGGCCAGGACTCCGTCGTGGTTGGCGACGGCTTCGCGCACCGCGGCGGTTTCACGTTCGCGGAAGTAGCCTTCACCCTTGTCGATGAAGATCTCGGCAATCGACGTTCCTTCGGCCTCGACCACGTCCTGGTCGGTGTCGCGCATGGGAACGCCGAGCCGCTCGGCCACAGCGGTGGCCACAGTCGTCTTGCCCGCGCCAGGCGGTCCGACGATGACTACTACGGGGCTCAACGGTGCCTCAGTGCCGCGAGGTAGCCGTCGACGTTGCGCTTGGTCTCTTCGACCGAGTCGCCGCCGAATTTGTCCAGGATCGAGTTGGCCACGGTCAGTGCCACCATCGCTTCGGCGACGATCCCGGCTGCCGGCACGGCGCATACGTCCGAGCGTTGGTGGTGGGCCCGCGTTTCTTCGCCGGTCGCCACGTCGACGGTCCGCAGGGCTCGCGGGACGGTGGCGATCGGCTTCATCGCGGCACGGACACGCAGCAACTCACCCGTCGTCATACCGCCTTCGGTCCCACCGGAGCGGCCGGACGTACGCCGAATGCCTTCGTCGGTGTTGATGATCTCGTCATGGGCGAGAGAGCCACGGGTGCGGGCGAGGTCGAATCCGTCGCCGATCTCGACGCCCTTGATCGCCTGAATTCCCATGAGGGCCCCGGCCAGCTGCGAGTCAAGGCGTTTGTCCCAGTGCGTATGCGCGCCGAGTCCGGGAGGAAGCCCCTCGACGACGACCTCGACGATCCCGCCGAGCGTGTCCCCGTCCTTGTGGGCGGCGTCGATCTCGGCGACCATTGCGGCGCTGGCCTCGGGGTCGAAGCACCTCACCGGGTCGGCGTCGAGCGCCTCGAGATCGGACTTGCGCGGGATGACGCCGGCCGGGGCCTTGGCTGTGCCGAGCTCGACGACGTGGGACACGATCGTGGCGCCGGTGACCTGCTCGATGAACTGGGCGGCGATCTCGCCTAGGGCCACGCGCGCCGCCGTCTCACGGGCGCTGGCACGCTCCAGGATCGGGCGCGCTTCGTCGAAGCCGTACTTCTGCATGCCGGCGAGGTCGGCGTGGCCGGGCCGCGGACGGGTGAGCGGCGCATTGCGCTTCAAGCCGTCGAGGATCTCGGGATCGATCGGGTCGGCCGCCATCACCTGGTCCCACTTTGGCCATTCGCTGTTGCCGATGCGCAGCGCGATCGGCCCGCCGAGCGTGAGTCCATGACGGATGCCGCCGACGATCTCGAGCTCGTCCTGCTCGAACGTCATACGGGCGCCGCGGCCGTAACCGAGGCGACGGCGCGCCAAGGCCGCCTGGATGTCCTTGCTGGTCACCCGCACACTGGCCGGCAACCCTTCCAGGACGGCAACGAGTGCAGGGCCGTGAGACTCTCCGGCGGTCAACCAACGCAGCATGGGGCAAGTCTCCCACCCCGCTCGCCTCAGGTTTCCCAGGAGTCCCCGAAAACATGTACTGATCACCGGAAACAACCTGTTATCAGTACCAGAAAACTGGGTCCTCCTGGGAAACCTGGGACGGATGGGGCTAGAAGATGGCCGGCGACCAGACGGCGCCGAGAAGCGTGCCGAGGATCAGGTAAGGGCCGAAGGCGAACGCCTTGGCGTCCACGACCTTGAGCAACGCAAGGACCATCGAGCAGATGGCGCCGAGCGCGAAGCCCAGCCAGAGGCCCCAGACCGTCTCCATTCCACCGATGGTGCCGAGGGCCAGCCCGAGTCCGCCGGAGATCGTGACATCCCCATAGCCGACGCTCCTCGCGATGAGGTGGTACGAGAGCCGGAACAGCGCGTAGACCGCGGCGGCGGCGATGAGGCCGCGTGTCAGGATCGACCAGTCGCCTTCGATTGCCGCGCCGAGGACAACGAGCAACAGGAGCACGACGTTGAACGGGGCGACGATGAACCACGGCAGGAGCCGGGTATGCCAATCGATGAAGGCCAGCCACGCGCCGACACCGGCCATGACGACCCATACGGGTATGAGCGCTCGGGGTTCGATCCGCGATGCCACAACTCCGGCCGCGATCGCCGCAGCGAGGCCGAGCCACAGACTTAGCCGAGGCGTCTTGGCCAGGTCGGAATAGAGCTTCTTGTCGGCGGCGGGTTCGGCCGGTTCGGGCAGCCGCGCCAGGACGAAAGGTCCGAATGCGCCGATGATCCCGGCGGCAAGGGCCGCCCCGATGATGATGAACACCAGGAGGCCTAGCGCGTCGCGAGCTCGGCCAGAGCCGCTTGCCGCAACAGGTCGGCTTCGACCGGCGAGCCCGTCATGAGCTCGACCTGGAAGGACGCCTGGTGGGCGAGCAGGTCCAGCCCCGAAACGAGCGGGACGCCCGACTGCTTGGTGGCCTTCGCAAGGGGGGTCGGCCAAGGGTCGTAGACGACGTCGAACACGGCACGAGCCGAATCCACCAGGTTGTGGGCCTCCTGGCGAATGGCTTCGCCGGGGACGGTCGAGACCAGCAGGTCGACGACGTCGATGAGGGCCTTGTCCATCTGCCGGACGACGACGTCGACGCCCGCATCACGGGCAACCGACACGGCTTCATCGGCGCGGTCGGGATTGCGGACCACGAATTCGAGGTGCTCGAGACCCTTTGACGCCAACGCATACGCGATCGAGGCGGCCGTCGCACCGCCACCGATGATGCGCGCGGATTTGGTCTTCCGCACTCCTCGTTCGGCCAGAGCCGCGAGGGCCCCGGTGCAATCGGTGTTGCTCACGATCATCCGCCCGTCGCGGAACTCCAGCGTGTTGGCGACATTGAGGATGCGCGCGACCTTGGTGACCTCGTCGGCGAGGCCGATCACTTCGCGTTTGAGCGGCATCGTCAGGGAGAGTCCGCGCCATGTGTCGTCGCAGCCGGCGAGGAAGCCCTCGAGCTCGGACTCGGCGACCTCGATGGCGTCATACGTCCAGTCCAGACCCAGATGGGAGTACGCCGCCCGGTGCATGACCGGCGACAGCGAGTGCTCGATGGGTTTGCCGAGCACGGCGCAACGTATGGGCATCAGCAACTCTCCGACCCTCGGCAGAATTCCTGAAGCTTGAGGACGGCCTTGCTGTGTTCGGCGAAGGTGTCGGAGAAGATGGTCTCACCGGTCTCGAGATTGACCGCGACGAAGTAGAGCCAGCTGCCCTTGGCCGGATTGAGAGCCGCTTCGATCGTCTTCTCTCCCGGCGATCCGATCGGGCCGGGAGGCAATCCGTCGTTCTGGTAGGTGTTGTATTCGGACTTGTTGGCACGCTCGGCCTCGGTCGTGAACACATCGCCTTCCCTCTTGCTGACAAAGGAAACCGTCGAATCGAGCTGGAGCTTCATTCCCGCCTTGATGCGGTTGTAGAGGACCCTCGCGACCTTGGCGTAGTCCTCGTCCTGCTTGGCCTCGTACTCCAGCAGGCTCGCCACCGTCAGGATCTGTTCGGCATTGAGGCCCAGCGCCTGGGCGCGGGTCCTGATGTCGAGGTCCTTCTCGACGGCAATCGTCTTGGCGACCATCTGCTTGAGAAGATCAGTTGCCGTAGTGCCTGGTTCGACCATGTACGTCGCCGGGTAGAGATAGCCCTCGGGGTTGTTTTTGGCCGCCTCCGGGAGTCCGAGCGCCTCGGGCTTCTTCAGAGCGGCAGTCAGATCGTCCTGCTTGATCTCCGAGCCGGCGACGATCGCGCTCACGATCTGGCCGACACGTGCGCCCTCGGGGACGGTGACCTTGCCTTCGACCCTGTTGCCCTTGTCGGCAAGCTCGCGCAAGGCCCACTCGGCGGATATCTTCTTGCGGAGTGAATAGAATCCTGGCTGGATGGTCTGGGCGCGCGCGTCCTTGAGGGACAGCTGATAAAACGCCTCGGCACTCTTGACGACGCCGGCCTTCTTGAGGGCGTTGGCGATGACCTGGCCGTTGGCGCCCGGAGTGATTTCGACGACAACCTTGCCGGTGCCCCGGCCGGTGTAGTCGGCGGGGCCGTTGAACCAGGTCGAGGCCTTGCCCCACGCCTTGTAGCCGCCGAAGGCGAGGACGAAAACGATGAGGAGGACGAGCAGCCGCTTGCCCCAGGGACCCTCTTTCTTCTTTCGGGTCGCGCGACGGCGACCCGGCTGCGGGGGCTTGCTGCCGCCCGTAACAAGGTCAAGGCCGTTATCAGTCATGGTTCCTCACAGGGTCTCGCCTGGCACAGACCCACTGGTCCGTTCGGTATCCAAGGCTGTTTGCAAAATCACCGTGGCGGCTGCCTGATCGATGACGCTGCGCTTCTTTGCTCCGGACTTTCCTCGCTGTCGCAACAAGCTGTCAGCAGTCAGCGTAGACATTCTTTCGTCAAAAAGCCGAATAGGCACGGGCGAAATGCGCTCCGCGAGCTGGCCTGCGAAGACTCGTACCTTGACCGCTGCGGGGCCTTCCTTGCCCGACAAGGACAACGGCAATCCGACGACGCATTCGACCGGTTCGAACTCGGCGATGATCTCGGCGAGACGTTCCATTGCCAACTTGCCGGCAGCCACGGTCTCCACCGGAGTTGCGATCATGCCGGCCGGATCGCTCACGGCGACACCGATGCGGACATCACCCACATCGATGGCGACACGACGGCCCTGGCGCATCCTCAGCGACCAATTTCGGCTTCTACGGCGGCGAAGGCCGCGTCGATCCCGCCGAGATCGGTGCCGCCACCCTGGGCGACGTCGTTCTTGCCGCCGCCACGTCCGCCGATCTTGTCGCCGACGACACCGATGAGCGTGTTGGCCGACAGGCCCCTGGCCTGCGCAGCATCGTTGAGGGCGATGACGGCCGACGGCTTGTCGCCTGCTGTTCCGATGACGACAACGACGGCGGGCCGGTCCTTGAGTCGGCCGCGGATGTCGAGTGCGAGGCTTCGGACGTCGCCGCGGCCTGCGCCGTCGGCACGGTGCCCGACGTAGGCCACTCCCCCGATGTCCTTGGCGGCCGCGGCGATGTCGCCGGCTGCACCGAGGAGTTGCTTGGCCTTGATTCGTTCGATTTCCTTCTCCGCTGTACGGAGGCGCTCGAGGATGTCCCTGACCCGGGCCGGGACGTCATCGTGCTGGGTCTTGAGAATTTCGGTCAGCTGGGCGACGACATCCCGTTCACGGGCCAGGTAGTCGAACCCTTCGAGCCCGACGAGCGCCTCGATGCGCCGGTTGCCCGAACCGACCGAACCGTCGGAAGTCACGACAACGGTGCCGATCTGCGACGACCGCTGCACGTGGGTGCCACCGCAGAGCTCGCGCGACCAGGGGCCGCCGATCTCGACGACCCGGACGTCTTCGCCATACGTCTCGCCGAACAGGGCGAGGGCACCGATTTCGCGGGCCTTCTCCAGCGGCATGGTGTCTGCCGAAACGGGCATGTCCTGACGCAGGGCGCGGTTTGCCGCTGCCTCGACGTCACGCATTTGCTCAGGCGTCAGCGCGCCGTTCCAGCCGAAGTCGAGGCGCAAGTAGCCAGGGCGGTTGTAAGAGCCGGCCTGCAACGCCGTCGGGCCGAGGACCTCGCGCAATGACGCATGCACGACGTGGGTGCCCGAGTGTGCCTGGCACGCGCCGAGTCGCCATTGCGGATCGACCCGGGCTTCCAGGGCAGCCGATTGGTTCAGCGCTCCTTCGAGGACCCGGACCTGGTGGACGACGAGTCCGCGCACGGGCCTTTGGACGTCGAGGACTTCAGCGCGGCCGCCGTCCCATACGAGGTGGCCGGCATCGGCATTCTGTCCACCGGATTCGGCGTAGAACGGTGTCCGGTCGAGGATGACCTCGGCCAGACTGCCTTCGCCGACTTCGGCTGTGGCTTCAGCATCGACCAGGATGCGCTTGACCGAGGACTCGGTATGCAGGGTCGTATAGGCCAGCCATTCGGTCGGGCCGAACGCATCGAGGGCACTGCGGTAGATCGCCGTGTCGGCGTGCTGGCCCTTCTTGGACTTGGCGTCGGTCTTGGCGCGGTGGCGCTGCTCGGTCATGAGTGCGCGGAAACCCTCTTCATCGACCTCGAGCCCTTGCTCGGAGGCCATTTCGAGAGTCAGGTCGATCGGGAATCCATACGTGTCGTGCAGCTGGAAAGCCGCATCGCCGCCAAGGAGGGTCTTGCCCGAGCTCTTGATGTTGCCGGCGGCCACGTCGAAGATCTGGGTGCCTTTGACGAGGGTCTGTCGGAAGGCGTCTTCCTCGGCGTAGGCGATGCCCGAAATACGGGCAAAATCGGCCTCGAGCTCGGGGTAGGACTGCTTCATCTTGTCGAGCGTGACCGGAAGGAGTTCCGGCAGCGAGCGGTCTTCATAACCGAGGAGACGCATGGACCGCACGGCGCGGCGCAACAGGCGGCGCAGCACATATCCGCGGGCCTCGTTGCCTGGGGTCACGCCGTCGCCGATCAGCATCAGGGCACTGCGTACGTGGTCGGCCACGACGCGGAACCTCACATCGTCTTGGTGATCGGCGCCATAGCGACGACCGGACAAGGCCGAAGCCTTCTCGATGACCGGGAAGATCTCGTCGATCTCGTACATGTTGTCTTTGCCCTGCAACAGGTAGGCGACGCGTTCGAGGCCGAGGCCGGTGTCGATGTTCTTGGCCGGCAGGCTCCCGGCGATGTCGAAGTCCTCCTTGCTCCGGACGGCGCTCAGGTCGTCCTGCATGAACACGAGGTTCCAGAACTCCAGATAGCGGTCGCCGGCTTCCCAGTCGCGGTCGGCGCCGAATGCGGGCCCTCGGTCGATCAGGATCTCCGAGCACGGTCCGCCGGGTCCGGGCACGCCCATGTTCCAGTAGTTGTCTTTCCTGCCCAGACGGACGATCCGGTCGTCGGGGAGTCCGGCGATCTTCTTCCAGAGCTCGATGGCTTCATCATCGTCGTGGTAGACGCTGGCATACAGAACCGACTCGTCGAAGCCGTAGCCGCCGTCGGCCTGGGACTTGGTGACCAGGTCCCACGCGAGCTCGATCGCGCCTTCCTTGAAGTAGTCGCCGAAGGAGAAGTTGCCGTTCATCTGGAAAAAGGTGCCGTGACGCGTGGTCTTGCCGACTTCTTCGATGTCGAGGGTCCGGACGCACTTCTGGACGCTGGTCGCGCGATTGAACGGCGGCGTCTCCTGGCCCAGGAAGTAGGGCTTGAACGGCACCATTCCGGCGTTTACGAACAGCAGATTGGGGTCGTCGAGCAGCAACGGCGCCGAGGGGACGACGGTGTGTCCGTTGGCTTCGAAGTGTGCGAGAAAACGCCTGCGAATTTCCGCAGTGTCCATCAGTGATGTTCCTTTGTTCTGAGTTCGAGCGGCAGCTCGAGGTCTTGGGCGATGCGTTGTTCCCGTGCGTCCATGCCCTCCTGGACTTCGGCGCTGAATGCACGCCAGCCGACACCGAGGGCGCTGGCCTGGTCGACGAGTCCGGACGGGGTCAGTCGGTATGCGGCGCGCTTGGCCTTGAAGGAGGCATAGAGGCCGGCGGCCGAACCGGCGGCGAACCAGACCAAACGGGGATTCATGACTCCGCCGACCTGTCGTAGGGCGCCGCGTGTCGAGGCGCCGGAAGCTCACCCAACCACGCTTCTGTCGCGGCCGTGGCCCGGTTGATCGCACGCTGAGGACCCGGGGGCTCGAGTCGGGCGGCTTGCCTGGCGGCGCGCTTGCGCTGGCGACGCCGGCTCTGGAACTCGCGGCGCATGAGAGCGATGATGCGATCGCGGCTCTCGGGACGCAAGGCATGAGCGAGTCCGTGGCTGAGCACGGAGACGCGGACCAGTGGCCGGCTCATCGTGACGTCTACGATCTGCCGTGAGGTCGGCGGCACGATCACGCGTCCCTCGACGATCCTGGCAACTGCCGATTCTGGCTGCTCTGTCGGTGTTGTCGGGAGCCTGTCGGCGCGGACGATCTGGTTGGCAGGCGCCGACTCGGGGGTTTCTGGGGTTTCGGGGGCCGGTCGGAGACGTCGCGCTGCCCGTACCGCGATGAACGCAGCGATGAGCGCGACCACGGCAAGGACGGCCGTCATCACGAGAAGGAGTTGCTCGGAGGACATGGAGATGAGCCTACTGCCTCATCTGTCCCGCAGAATCTTGCGGATTCGGGTCAGTCGATCTTTGTAGGACGCTTCGGCGCCGTGCTCGCCGGGCTCGTAGTATTCGGCGCCGTCGACCTCGTCCGGCGCGTACTGCTGGCCGACGATCCCGCGGGCATCGCTGTGCGCGTATTGGTAGTCATGGCCGTGGCCGAGCTTTTTGGCGCCCGAATAGTGCGCATCCCGAAGCGCCGGGGGCACCGCGCCGATCTTGCCGGCGCGCACGTCCGCCAATGCTGCGTCGATGGCGCGTATGACGGCATTGGACTTGGGCGCGAGCGACAGGGTGATGACCGCCTGGGCCAGGGTGATGCGCGCTTCGGGGAAGCCGATCATCGCCACGGCCTCGGCAGCCGTCACGGCGGCCTGCAATGCGGTCGGATCGGCCATGCCGATGTCTTCGCTGGCCAGGATCATCAGCCGACGGGCGATGAAGCGCGGGTCCTCCCCCGCCTCGATCATCCGGGCGAGGTAGTGCAGCGCGGCGTCGACATCGGATCCGCGCATGGACTTGATGAACGCGCTGATGACGTCGTAGTGCTGGTCGCCCTGGCGGTCATAGCGGACCGCGGCCTTGTCGACCGCGAGAGCGGCGTCGTCGACGTCGACCTCGGTCTTGCCCTGCGCCTTGGCCGCACCGGCGGCGGCTTCGAGGTAGGTCAGCGCGCGGCGTGCGTCTCCGCCGGCAAGTCGGGTCAAATGATCCCGGGCCTCGTCGGTCAACGTGATGGCACCGTTGAGTCCGCGCTCGTCGGTGACGGCGCGATCGATCAGGGTGGCGATACCGTCATCCTCAAGGGACTCGAGCGTGAGGAGGAGCGAGCGTGACAGCAGCGGCGAAATGACGCTGAAGTGCGGATTCTCGGTCGTCGCAGCAACCAGCGACACCCACCGGTTTTCGACGCCGGGAAGCAGCGCGTCCTGCTGGGCTTTGCTGAACCGGTGGACTTCATCGACGAACAGCACGGTTTCGGTGCCGCTGGCGGCGAGGGCGCGGCGCGCACCGGCGATGACTTCGCGAACTTCCTTGACGCCCGCGGACACGGCCGAGACTTCGACGAAGCGGCGATTGGTATGCGCGCTGATGAGCGAAGCGATCGTGGTCTTGCCGGTGCCGGGAGGGCCCCACAACAGAATCGTCAACGGTTGGTCACCGTCGATGACTTGCCGCAAAGGTGAACCGGGAGCAAGGAGATGGTCCTGACCGAGGAGCTCATCCAGGGTGCGCGGCCGCATACGGACGGCCAACGGCGCGGAGGCGTGATCGGATCCGCTCAGGCTGCCGCTGCCCGTTGTCACGGGGACAAGCTCAGGCGACCCGGGCAGGTCGAACAGTCCGTCGGAACTCATTTCCCAACCCTATCTCCCGCCCACGACACACAAAGTGTGCGTGTCTGCCCCGGTTTCGGGCCGAATACGGGGCAACACCGCACAGTTGCCGATCGGAGAGGTGGAGGATCGCACCTTTTGGCATCAGGCCTTGGGCTCGGCGGCCGGTTTCGCTTCGGGCACGTCTTTCTTACGCACAGCGTCGACGCCGGTTTCCTTGCGCTGAGCCGCGGTGATCGGCGTCGGTGCACCGGTCAGCGGGTCGGCGCCGGATGCCGTTTTGGGGAAGGCCATGACGTCGCGGATCGAGTCGGCGCCGGTCAGAAGCGCGAGCACACGGTCGATACCGAGCGCGATCCCGCCATGCGGCGGAGGACCGAACTTGAACGCCTCGAGCAGGAAGCCGAACTGGCCCTGCGCCTGCTCCTCGGTCAGCCCGAGTGTGTCAAAGACGCGTTCCTGCATCTCGGAACGGTGGATACGAATGGAGCCACCGCCTAGCTCATTGCCGTTGAGCGTGATGTCGTAGGCCTGGCTCAACGCCGAAGCAGGATCGGTATGGAAGCTGTCGGCGAACTCTGGTGCCGGCGCGGTGAACGGGTGGTGGATCGACGTCCACGCATCGTCGCCGTCTTCGCCCTCGATGCGCTCGAACATGGGCGCATCGGTGACCCAGAGGAATTCCCAGCGGTCGTGGTCGATGAGATCGCAGCGTTCGCCGATCTCGTCACGCACCGCGGCGAGGAGTCCCTTGACGTCGTTGTATTCCCCGGCGCCGAAGAAGATGCAGTCGCCGACGGCCGCACCGGCGTGGGCGACAAGGCCCTCACGTTCGGTCTCGGACAGGTTTTTGGCGACCGGTCCGCCGAGCGTGCCGTCTTCCTGGACGAGGACGTAGGCGAGACCGCGGGCGCCTCGTGCCTTGGCGAACTCCTGCCAGGCGTCGAGCGTGCGTCGCGGCTGCGAGGCGCCGCCGGGCATGACGACCGCGCCGACGTGCCAGGCGCGGCCCTTGGGCGCGAAGACCCGGAACGGTGTGTCCTTGAAGTAGTCGGTGAAGTCGACGAGCTCACACCCGAAGCGCATGTCCGGGCGGTCGATGCCGAAACGGCGGACCGATTCCTCGAACGTCATACGGGGAATGGGCGTCGGGATCTCGAAGCCGACGACGTCCTTCCAGATGCGGACGAGCAGCTTCTCGGTCAGCGCGTAGATGTCTTCCTCTTCCAGGAAGCTCATCTCGATGTCGAGCTGGGTGAACTCGGGTTGGCGGTCCGCACGCGAGTCCTCGTCGCGGAAACAGCGAGCGATTTGGTAGTAACGCTCCATGCCGGCGACCATCAGCAACTGTTTGAACAGCTGGGGCGACTGCGGGAGGGCATACCAGCTGCCCGGGTGCAGGCGAGCGGGCACGAGGAAGTCGCGGGCGCCCTCGGGAGTCGAGGCGGTCAGATAGGGCGTCTCGATGTCGAGGAAGTCGTCCTCGGTCAGGACTTCGCGGATGATGCGCGTGACGGCGGCGCGGGTGCGCAGGTTCCTTGCCATGTTTTCGCGGCGCAGGTCGAGGTAGCGGTAGCGCAGCCGGACCTCTTCGCCGATGGCGCTGGCG
Source organism: Actinomycetota bacterium (assembly GCA_030856025.1). Lineage (GTDB taxonomy): Bacteria > Actinomycetota > Actinomycetes > Propionibacteriales > Nocardioidaceae > JACMOZ01. Next base: position 4,557 of record JALYQD010000135.1, on the reverse strand, counting down.
TTGAATTCCTCGATCGGGAACGGCAGCGGCGCCGACTCGCTGAGGATCTCAACGATGTCGGCGACAACCTCGATCTCACCACTGGGCAGGTTGGGGTTGGCGTTGCCCTCGGGGCGTTCGGAGACGGTGCCGACGATCTTGAGGCAGTACTCGTTGCGCAGCGGGTGCGCGACTTCTTCTTCGCGGATGACGATCTGCGAGATGCCGCTGCCGTCTCGAAGGTCGATGAAGGCCACTCCACCGTGATCGCGTCGACGCGCCACCCATCCGGCGAGGGTGACCTGCTGGCCGATGTCGCTCGCGCGCAGGCTTCCGGCGTCGTGGGTGCGGATCACTGGTCTTGCTCCTTGATTCGGGGGTGGAGGTCTTGTGCTGGCGGGGCCCACTCGTCGGGTTGCGCGTCGGTCTGATCGCCGCTGCGGATGTCTTTGACCTGGTGGGGGTTTTCGGCCGTGGCCGGGAACCACACATACGGTATGCCCCGGCGTTCGGCGTAACGGATCTGCTTGCCGAACTTCTGTGCGGTGGCGGCGACCTCTGTCGGTACGCCGCGGGCCCGCAACTGTTGGGCGACGTCGTCGCTGACCGAACGGGAGTCTTCGTCGACGAGGGCCACCAAGACCGCGGAGGGCACACTGCGGTCGGCTTCGAGGCCCTGGTTGATCAACGGCACGAGGATGCGCGAGACGCCGAGCGAGATGCCGACGCCGGGATAGGTGTTTTTGCCGTCGCTGGCGAGCTGGTCGTAACGACCGCCGGAGCAGACCGATCCGAGGTGCTCGTAACCGGTCATCTGGGTCTCGAAGACGGTACCCGTGTAGTAGTCGAGGCCACGGGCGATGCGGAGGTCGGCGACGATCTCGACGCCGTCGATGCCGGCCGCCGCGCCGACGACTTCGGCGAGCTCGGCAAGGCCGGTGTCGAGGAGGTCGTCGCTCACGCCGAGGGCACGCACCTGATCGACGAACGACGCGTCGGGAGTGGAGATCTGTGCGAGGGCGAGGCATTTGCCGGCCTGGTCCGCAGTGAGGCCAGCGTCGCTCTGGAGCAGCTCGACGACCCTGTCGCCGGGCAGCTTGTCGAGCTTGTCGACGATGCGCATGACCGCCGCCGTGTCGCTCACGCCCAGGCCGAGGTAAAAGCCCTCGAGCAGTTTGCGGTTGTTGACCTGCATACGCAGTGCCGGCACCGGCAGCCCGGACAGGGCCTCGGCCATGACCCGGGCGACCTCGACGTCGAAGTGGAACGGGAGGTCGTCCTTGGCGACGATGTCGATGTCGGCCTGGGTGAATTCGCGGAATCGGCCCTCTTGCGGGCGTTCGCCGCGCCAGACCTTTTGGATCTGGTAGCGGCGAAAAGGGAACTCGAGCTTGCCGGCGTTCTCGACGACATAACGCGCGAACGGGACGGTCAGGTCGTAGTGCAAACCGAGTCCGGTGTCGCTGTCGTTGTCGCCGGCCTGCAGGCGACGCAGGACATAGACCTCTTTGTCGATCTCGCCCTTGCGCAGGAGCTGGTCCATCGGTTCGGCCGCACGCGTCTCGATCGAGGCGAAGCCATGCAGCTCGAACACGCGGCGCAAGTGGTCGAGGACGATCAGCTCGGCGTTGCGGCCGGCCGGGAGGAACTCGGGAAATCCGCTGAGCTTGCTCACTGAGTCAGCTCCGCGAGGAACGGGTTGGTCGCGCGCTCGCGGCCGATCGACGTCTGCGGACCGTGGCCGGGCAGGACGACGATGTCGTCGGCGAGTGGCAACACCTGGTGGGCGAGGCTCTCGAGCATTGCCGGGTGCGAGCCGCCGTTGAGGTCGGTGCGACCAATCGAGCCGGCGAACAGGAAGTCACCGGAGAACATGAGCTGTGAGACGTCTTCGGGGCCGTCGTAATCGACGCGGTAGACGACCGTGCCCGGGGTGTGTCCCGGCACGTGATCGACCGTGAACGTCAGGCCATCGACCTCGATCTGCGCGCCGTCGACGGCATCGCGGACGTCGGCCGGCTCGGTGAAGTCCGGGACATCGGTCATACCCAGCTGCTGACGAAGCATCGAGGCCGACTCATTGGAGATCGCCGCCATCGGGTCGGCGAGCAAGTGACGGTCGCTTGGGTGGATCCATACGGGTATGTCGTAACGCGCAGCGACATCGGCCGCCTGCCACATGTGGTCGAAGTGCCCGTGCGTGATCAGCACCGCGGCGGGCCTCAGATTGTGCTCCTGGACGACCTTTTCGATGCCGTCGAGGGAATCCATGCCCGGATCGACGATGGCACAACCGGTGCCCGGACCACGGGAAACGAAATAGCAATTGGCCTGCAGCGGACCTGCGGGAAAAGACGCGAGAAGCACGACGCACAGGTTACGCGAGACGCGTACGTAACAGCGAACGCGCATGCTCATAGACTGTGGCCCATGAGCTCTGCAGCTGACAACCCTTGGGGTCGCGTCGACGAAGAAGGCAACGTCTACGTCAAGACAGTCGATGGCGAACGTGTCATCGGACAGTGGGTCGGCGGCGATCCCGCAGAGGCGATGTCGTTGTATGTCCGTCGGTTCGAAGGACTCGAAGTCGAGGTTTCGCTGCTCGAGAAACGACTCGAGAGCGGCACGCTGTCCCCTGACGACGCCGTCAAGGCCGTCGCCAAGGTTCGGGCCCTCCTCACCGACGCCCAGGCGGTCGGCGACCTCGACACATTGGCCAAGCGCCTCGACGGCCTGGCTCCGGCGATCGAGAAGCAGCGGGTTGAGCGCAAGGCCGCTCGTGCCGCCAAGGCCGAGGAAGCCGTCGTCGAGAAGTCCCGCATCGCCGATCTCGCCGAGGCGCTCGCCAAGGGCAACGACTGGCGCGGCGGCGCCGACCGGCTGCGCGAGCTGCTCGACGAGTGGAAAGCACTCCCTCGCATCGACAAGAAGACCGACGACGCCCTGTGGCACCGGTTCTCATCCGCCCGCACGACATACACGCGCCGGCGCAAGACGCATTTCGGCGAGCAGGCGACGTTGCGCGACGCGGCGCAGGCTGCCAAGCAGGAACTCATCAAGGAGGCCGAGGCCCTGTCGAGCTCGACCGACTGGGGTGTCACGGCCGGCAAGTACCGCGACCTGATGGCGCGCTGGAAAAAGGCCGGTTCCGCTCCCCGTGGAGTCGACGACAAGCTCTGGAAGCAGTTCCGCGCCGCACAGGACACGTTCTTCCAGGCCCGCGACGAAACCAATGCCCAGCTCGACGCCGAGTATGAGGTCAACGCCGAGAAGAAGCTCATCATCCTCGAAGAAGCCGAAAAGCTGATCCCGATCAAGGACGTGGAGTCGGCCCGCAAGGCCTGGCACGACATCGCCGACCGATGGGAAGCCGCCGGCAAGGTCCCACGCGACAAGGTCAAGGAATTCGAGGGCCGCATCCGCAAGGTCGAGAACGCGATCCGCTCGGCCGGCGACGACCTGTGGAAGAAGAGCAACCCCGAGCTGACCGCACGCGCCGACGAAACCGTCTCCAAGCTGCAGAAGGCCATCGACGACCTGAAGGCCGATCTGAAGAAGGCCGAAGACGCCGGCAACGCCAAGAAGGCCAAGGAAATCTCCGAGTCCATCGAAGCCCGCCAGCTGTGGCTCGAACAAGCCCAGAAGGCCCTCGCCGACTTCTCCTGACGCTCGCGAGAGAGTTTGTTCTCCTCGCGAGAGAGTTTGTCCCGGAGTATGAAGCCTGTGGACACGCCATTCGCCAGAACGGTCGAATAACGGTCCGCTTGAGGCATGAACAATCTGCTGAATGGTGGCCAGCCGTTTGACCTGGTCATGGCCCAGGAACTCGGTCTCAACCGGCGGAGTCTCGCCGTTCTGACACACGAAAGCCGCCTGCGCCGACTCTTCCGAGGCGTCTATGTCGACGCCGCTTCGCCCGATACCCGGCCTCAGCGGCTCGCAGGGATCCGCCTGATCGCGCCACCTGAGGCGATCGTATGCAACGAGTCCGCTGCCTGGCTGCTGGGCGTCGACACGTTCAAGCCCAGCGAGCAGTATCTGCTCGAACCATCGCTGGTTGTCCCCCATGGCTCGACCAGGGTGACCAAACCCGGGATCAAATGCCGTCAGGCGATCATCGCTTCAAGAGACATCACGTCAATCGATGGCGTGCTCACGACCACACCGGTGCGCACCACTTCGGATCTCCTGCGGCGCCTCTATCGCCCATATGCTTTGGCGGCGGCCGACGGTATGGCGCACGCGGGGCTTGTCATCCCGGACGAGATGTGGGAATTCGTCGCGAAGCTCAAGGGTTACCCGGGAATCGTCCAGGCCCGCAATCTCGCGGTACTGATCGAACCGCTGGCAGACTCCGCCGGAGAGTCGTGGATGCGATTGCGGATCATAGACGCCGGGTTTCCTGTTCCTCGCGCACAGTTCGCCATCGTCGACAACTTCGGGCGACAGCGCTGGGCAGATTTGGCATACCCGCATCTGAAGATCGCATCAGAGTATGACGGCCGGGAGTTTCATACCGACGACCAGGATGTCGAGCACGACCAAGGCCGCCGCGGCTATCTGGCGAACGTCCTGGGC
>JALYQD010000116.1 GCA_030856025.1 Actinomycetota bacterium | reverse complement strand
CATCGGGGGAGGCAGGCACGACCGGGTCGGCAGGAGCGCCGGAAGCGTCGTTTCCGGTCGCCTCGGATTCGGCAGGAACGTCTACGGAGTCGTCGCTCGCGGGACGTTCAGAGCGTGGGACATACGGTTTAGCGGCAAAGGGATCATTGGTGTCACTCATAATGACTACATTCTCGCTCATCGCTGAGAACGCACTAAGAGCGACGTGTGAGCGATCAAAGAATCAAGGTCCGCGCCCGGTTGCTGAGACCGGCTCGCGCGGCTCCAACCGACGGACGCGGGCCTAGGGGTCGTCGACGCCGGGGATGCGCATGGTGAATAGCGCGCCGCCGGGCTTCGGCGAGTGCGCCTCGACCGATCCGCCATGGCGATCGGCGGCCCGGCGCACGATCGAGAGCCCGAGCCCTGATCCGGGCAGCGTGCGCGCCTCGCTGGACCGGTAGAAGCGGTCGAAGATGTGGGGGAGGTCGGCGTCGGCGATGCCTGGGCCCTCGTCGGCGACCGTGAGAACCCCGTCGTGCATCCGGATCTGCACGGTGCCACCGGGTGGACTCCATTTGGCCGAGTTGTCGAGAAGATTCGTCACGGCTCGTTCGAGGAGCTGCGGTTCACCGAACACCATCCACGGCTTGACGTCGACATCGAACGCGACTCCGGGTGCGCGACGGCGTACGCGATCGACCGCGTGGTTGACGACATCGGCAAGGTCTCCGGGCTCCGGATCGCGGCGCATGGGTTCGTCGCGGGCGAGCTCCACGAGGTCGCCGACGAGTGTGCTGAGCTCCTGCAACTGCGCCTGGACGTCGCTCATGATCTCGGCGCGGTGCGCCTCGGGCAGCGAACGCTCGGGGTTGTTGGCCGCCTGCGTCAGCAGCTCGATGTTCGTGCGCAGGCTGGTGAGCGGCGTACGGAGCTCGTGGCCCGCGTCGGCGACGAGCTGGCGCTGGCGTTTTTGCGAACCATCGAGCGCGACCAGCATCGAGTTGAAGGACGTCGTCAGCCGGGCGAGCTCGTCGTGGCCCATGACGTTGATGGGATCGAGCTGTTGGGTACGGGCGACCCGCTCGGTCGCGTCGGTCAGGCGTCGGACCGGCCGCAAACCGTTGGTCGCGACGACCCAGCCGCTCAGACCGGCGACCGCGATGCCGGCGATGCTCGTGAACCACAGGATGAGAGCGAGCCGGTCGAGGATGCGGTAGGACGACTCCATCGACTGGGCCAGGACGAGAGCGGTTCCGCGGCCCGATTGCACGGCGACGATGCGGTATGGGGTGCCGTCGATCTTGGCGGTGCGGAGGGAATGATCGAGGTCGCCGAGCGAGACCGAGACCTCCTGGTCCCGGATGTAGGGGACGGTCGGATCGACGAACATGCCGCTACGGACCACGGCGACCTTGACGTCGGCGAGGTTGAGCGCGCTGGGCGGGTAGCCGTTGAGGGTGAACTCGGTGACGCCGGCCTCGACCGCGGTCTTGGCTCGATGGAGCATCGACTGGTCGAGCGAGCTCTCGAGCTCGGCGCGCACCGTGAAGAAGACCATGGCGCTGACAGCGGCGAGCGTGGCGGCGACCGCTGCCGTCGTCAGAATTGCTACCCGGAGGGCGAGACTGAGCCGAGCCGCGAGGCGCGAGATCAGCCCATGGAACCAATTGATCACGGGGGCGTCTCGCGGAGCACATAGCCGACGCCGCGGACCGTATGGAGCAGTCGCGGTTCGCCCCCGGCTTCGAGTTTGCGGCGCACGTAGCCGACATACACCTCGAGCGAGTTGGCCGTTGTCGGGAAGTCGAACCCCCAGACCTCTTCGAGGATGAAGGAGCGTTCGAGGACCCGCTTGGGCCGACGGAGGAACAACTCGAGAAGCGCGAACTCGGTGCGGGTGAGGGTCAGCGGCCGGTCGCCCCGGGCCACTTCACGGGTCGCGGTGTCGAGTGTCAGGTCGGCGAACTCCAGCGGCGGTTCGAAGGGTTGGTCGCCGGGGGACTGGACGGTGCGCCGCAACAGCGCGCGGACCCGGGCCAGCAGTTCTTCGAGGGCAAACGGCTTGGCGAGGTAGTCGTCGGCTCCGGCATCGAGGCCGTCGACCCGGTCCGACACCGCGTCGCGGGCGGTGAGCACGAGGATCGGCACGTCGTTGCCGGCATTGCGCAGGGCACGGGTGGCTTCCAGCCCGTCCAGCTTGGGCATCATGACGTCCATGACTATCGCGTCGGGGCTGACTTGCGGGACCCGGGCGAGGGCTTCGGCCCCGTCGCATGCCACGTCGACGTTGTAGCCGTTGAACTCGAGCGAGCGCCGCAGCGAATCACGCACGGCACGGTCATCGTCGACAACAAGGATGCGCATACGGAAAGTGTGCCCGGCCATCCTGAGATGCGCCTGAAGGACGCGCCTGTCCGTCGAGCTCGGCTCGCGCGACCCCGCATCCCGCCCGGCTACGTTCTTGTCGGTCGACGCAGAACCCCGCTGCGCCTCCTTCCTCGGCCTTGCCGGATCGGGCGCGGATGTCTCGCTCGCTGATCGAGCCCGACGGGCAGACACGCCCTAAGCGTCCTGGCCGGCGGTGCCGTCGAGCAGGGACTGCGCCGCGGACGCCGCGCGAGCCCCATAGGTGCCGCCGAACATCACCGTATGGACGAGCAGGGGATGCAGTTGGTGCAGCGGGACGCGGGCGCGCCAACCGTCGGCAAGCGGCGCCGCCTCGTTGTAGGAGTCGATGACCCGTTGTAGGAAGGGCATGCCGAACAAGGCGAGCATCGCCAGGTCAGTCTCACGGTGACCGCCGTGGGCGGCCGGGTCGATCAGCCACGCGTTGCCGTCCGATCCCCATACGACGTTGCCCGACCACAGGTCTCCATGGATGCGGGAGGGCTTCTCCTCAGGGCCGGCGAACTCGTGGATCCGGCGCATCACCGACTCGATGCCGTTGGCCTGCTCGATCGTCAGTGCCTTGCGGTCGACGGCCGCGCGGACATAGGGCATGAC
>JALYQD010000095.1 GCA_030856025.1 Actinomycetota bacterium | reverse complement strand
CCTGTCGGTCCCCGCCGTCGCTCAGTGGGGCGACGACCAGCCGGAGTTCGAGACGCTCGGCGGGACGCTGGAGGCCGCGGCGCAGTACCCGAACTGGGTCGGCGCGGACTTGCTCCATTCCGCGCATGCGGCGTTCGACCTCGGTATCCAGAGGTCGTCGGCCACCGCGATCGTCATTGCGCTGGCCGCCGCGGTGCTGTCATTCCGCACCTTGCAGGGCGCCAAGCTCCACGACTGAGAGGCAGTCAGAGGACACGTTGAGCGCGGTCGGCGGCCGTTGCAGGCAGAAATGCCGGCGGCTGCCAGCCGCGCTCGACGAACGCCTGGTGCACGTCTTCCTCGATCGAGTCCCTGGCCGATGAGGGTATGAGCGCGATGGCCGAGCCGCCGAAACCGCCGCCGGTCATCCGCGCCCCCAACGCCCCCCGCGTGCGGACGGTGTCGACGACGGCATCCAGCTCGGGACAGGAAACCTCGAAGTCGTCGCGAAGGGAGTCGTGCGACAAGTCGAGTAGCGCGCCGAATGCTTCGAAGTCACCGCCGCCGAGACAAGACACGGCCTCATCGACACGGGCGATCTCGGTCAGCACATGGCGAGCCCGCCGGTGGATTCGCGGATCGATGAGCCGCTCGAGCGCGGCCCCGATGTCGGCGACTTCGCACAGCGTCCCGACGCCGAGCAATCGTGCCGCCTCTTCGCAGTCGCGACGTCGGGTCTCGTAGCCGCCGTCGGTGAGGGCGTGGGACGCGCGTGTGTCCACGACGAGCAGCTCGAGGCCCGCGGTCGCCGGTTGCAAGGCGAGGTCGCGGGTCGACCAGTCCCGGCAGTCGACCAGCAGCGCATTGCCCTGGCTGGCCAGCATCGCGACGGTCTGATCCATCCCTCCGGTCGGTGCCCCGGCGACCTCGGCTTCGGCGCGCATACACGCCTTGACCAGGTGAGGGCGCAACTCATCGTCGGGTTCCGACATCCCCGGTATGAGCGACACAGCGGCAAGGGCCACCGAGCATTCGAGTGCGGCCGAGCTCGACAATCCGGCTCCGATGGGGACCCGGCTGTCGATGACGATGTCCATGCCCGGGAACGCCAGGCCGTCCTGCTGGAGTGCCCACACGACCCCGGCGGCATAGGCCGGCCAGCCGTTGACATCGCCGGGCCCGAAATGCTCGAGGCGCCCCTCCCACGGTTGATCCTGTTGAAGGCTGGTGAGGGTGACGATGTCATCGTCGCGGGGCGCGATGGCCGCATACGTTGCAAGGGGCAGGGCCATGGGCAGGCATGAGCCACCGTTGTAGTCGACGTGCTCGCCGATCAGGTTGACCCTGCCCGGTGCCGCGAAGATGCCGGCCGGCGCGTGGCGATGCAGCTCGGCGAATCGCGCCCACAGGGTCTGGGCGATCTGTAGCCGATTGTCGGGCTCAATCCGGTCGATGGTCATGATCCAGGCGATGTTACCGAGTCCCAATCCTGTTCGATCCTTTTCAGACCGGCGTCGTTGGTGGCACGATGAGGAAATGATCAGGTGGGTCGCGGTCCTGGCAGTGTTCCTCGGTGGTGTGGTGGCAGCCGTCGCGGCTTTCCTATGGTCCTCGTGGTGGCTCATCTTGGCGATCCCGCTCCTGTGGAACGGTGCCGTCGGTATCTACGACATGCTGCAGACCAGTCACAGCGTGACCCGGAACTATCCCATCATCGGCCATTTCCGGTTCCTGCTCGAGAGGATCCGGCCGGAGATCCAGCAGTACTTCATCGAGTCCAGCACGGATGGCGTGCCTTTCGACCGGGAGACCCGCGACCTCGTCTATGACCGCGCCAAGGGCGCCAAGGGCGAAGAGCCCTTCGGCACCAAGCGCGATGTCACCGCGGTCGGCTATGAGTTCGTCGCCCATTCCCTTCGCGCCAAGCTTGCCGACGACACGATCCCGAAGGTCCGGCTCGGCGGCCCCGAATGCACCCAGCCGTATGACATCGCGCTTCTCAATGTCTCGGCAATGAGTTTCGGATCCATGTCGGCCAATGCGATCGAGGCGCTCAACGCCGGTGCGGCTCTCGGCGGTTTCGCCCACGACACGGGTGAAGGCGCAATCAGCCCTTATCACCTCAAACATGGTGGCGACCTGATCTGGGAGATCGCCTCGGGCTACTTCGGTTGCCGCACCGACGACGGTCATTTCAACCCCGAACGTTTCGTCGCCAACGCCACAAGGCCAACGGTCAAAGCCATCTCGATCAAGATCTCGCAGGGCGCGAAGCCAGGCCTCGGCGGCTTGTTGCCGGGTGCAAAGGTGAACGCCGAGATCGCCGCCACCAGAGGAGTCCCGATCGGTCAGACGATCGTGTCGCCGCCCACCCACAATGCGTTCTCGACGCCGGTTGGACTCATCGAGTTCGTCGCGGAGCTGCGCCGGCTCAGCGGCGGCAAGCCGGTCGGCTTCAAGCTCTGCATCGGTTCGCGCCGCGAGTTCCTCGCGATCTGCAAAGCCATGATCGAGCTCGATTCCTACCCCGACTTCATCATCGTCGACGGTTCCGAGGGCGGCACCGGTGCCGGCCCGGTGGAGTTCGAGGACAACGTCGGTATGCCGCTGACCGAGGCACTGATGTTCGTCCACAACGCGCTGGTCGGATCGGGCGTCCGTGACTACGTCAAGGTCGGCGCGAGCGGCAAAGTCGCCTCCGGAATCGACATCGTGAAACGCATTTGCCAGGGCGCGGACTTCACCCTGGCCGCCCGGGCGATGATGTTCGCCATCGGTTGCATCCAAGCGCAGAAGTGCCATACCAATCATTGCCCCGTGGGTGTTACGACGCAGGATCCGTGGCGAACGCGGGCGCTTGTCGTCGAGGACAAGAAGTACCGGGTCCAGAACTTCCAGGCCACCACGATCGGCAGCGCGAAGCAGATCGTCGCCTCGATGGGGCTCGACTCGTTTGCCGGACTCAACCCCCGCAAGCTGTTCCGCCGCGTCGACCCGCACGTCACCATGACCTACGCGGATCTGTATGAATGGCTCAAGCCGCGTCAGCTCCTGGTGGCGCCCCCGGCGGCCTGGTCACGCGACTGGGACCTCGCCAATGCCTACGACTTCGCGCCCGTCCACATCGATCAGCGCAAGAAGACCGATCACAAGGTCGAACCCGTTCCCGCCGGCGCCAAGGCAAAGGCCCGCAGCAACGCCGAGCTCTGACAACGCCGAAGGGGCGGAAGCGGGCTAGACGTCGACGAGTGTGCGGGCCTTGCGGCTGGAGACGTCCAGGCTCTCGCCGAGTTTGGCCAGCGCCGCCGCGACCTGCGCGAGGACTCCGGCCATGTTGAGGAGGTCTTCGCCGAGACCGGTGAGGTCGGCGGTGGTCCCGGTGATGCTGGCCGCCGCTCCGCCGAGCTGCTTGGCCGGCCCGCCCATGAGCGGAACCTTGCCGACCTCGTCGGCCGCACCGGCGATGAAACCGGACATCTTGCCGAGCGAATCGGAAATGGTGCCCAAAGACCCGGCGCCGTGCGCCATCGAGGGCATGGCTCCTGACTTGCCGTCCTCGCCGACAAGGGCGATCGAGGCGGCCCGTGCCTGGGCGCCGGCTTCGGCGAGTCCGTTGGACAACGTGAGGACGAGTTCGGGCAGTTGCCGGGCGAACAATGCCGCCGAGACAAGATCGTCCTTGCTGTCCCACACGAAATCGACGACTTGCGTCAGTTTGCGTGGATCCACGCCACCGAGGAGCTTGCCCAGACCAACCATGACGACCCGTTCCTGAGAAGTTGCGGCTCAGTCTAGAGGTGCGTCCGCGGCGAGGAGGGCGTTCGTGGCCATGTTTCCGAGAAGCTCGCGCATGCGGATCTCCTTGATGCGCGCACTGTGCGGAGTCGAGTTGAGGAGGCCGAAGGTCGCCTGGACCGCGGCGCGGGCATCGGGCTTGTCGAGCCGGGGACGGAGCTCGCGCAACGTGCTCACCCACACGTCGATGTAGGCCAATTGCAGCGCCCGGACCTCCTTGCGCCCGGCGGCGTCGAGGTTGGCCCATTCGCGTTCCTGGATGACGATGAGCGCTGGATGGCCGAGGGCGAATTCGATGTGCCAGCCGATCAGCTCGGTCAGTGCCTCCGCCGGAGTCGCCGCGGCGGCCGCACGCATACTGCCCGTCGCCAGCAACTGCTCACTGATCGCGGTCAGGGAACGGGTGAGGATCTCGTCCTTGCCGTGGAAATGTTTGTAGAGGGCGGGTCCGGAGATCCCGCAGGCCGCGCCGATGTCGTGCACGGAGACCCCATGGAAACCGCGCTCGGCAAACAGTTGCGCGGCGATGTCGAGGATCTGCTGCTGACGCTTCGTGGTCACCCGGCCAGCCTAGACCATTTTGGTTAATGGGTGTTAACCTTTTGACATGCGTGAACTCGTGTCCGAACTCCGTCAACGTCTGGCAACCGTGCGACAAGGCGGTTCGCAGGCTTCGCGTGACCGCCATGTCTCCCGTGGCAAGCTGCTCCCGCGCGACCGCGTCGATCAGCTCCTCGATCCCGGTTCGCCGTTCCTCGAGCTGTCCCCACTGGCCGCCTACGGCATGTATGGCGCCCCCGACGACATGTACAGCGTGCCGAGCGCCGGCATGGTTGCCGGCATCGGCCGGGTCGAGGGACGCGAATGCGTCATCATCGCCAACGATGCGACTGTCAAGGGCGGCACGTATTACCCGATGACGGTCAAGAAGCACCTCAGGGCACAGGCGATCGCCGCCGAGAACCGGCTGCCGTGCATCTACCTCGTGGATTCGGGCGGCGCCTTCCTGCCGATGCAGGACGAGGTCTTTCCGGACAAGGAACACTTCGGCCGCATCTTCTTCAATCAGGCCAACCTGTCCGCGCAGGGTATCGCGCAGATCGCCTCGGTGATGGGTTCGTGCACGGCCGGCGGCGCCTACGTGCCCGCGATGAGCGATGAGTCGGTCATCGTCAAGGACCAGGCGACGATCTTCCTTGGCGGACCGCCGCTGGTGAAGGCGGCGACCGGCGAGATCGTGACGGCTGAAGACCTAGGCGGCGGCGACGTCCACGCCCGCAAGTCCGGAGTCGTCGACCACCTCGCCAATGACGACACCCACGCACTCCAGATCGTCCGGTCGATCGTCGGAACCCTCGAGCGCCAGACCCCACCGAGCCTCGCGCGCTATGAGACCGAGGAGCCGGTCGAAGACCCTGAGGGCCTCTACGACGTCGTTCCGACCGACAGCCGGACGCCCTATGACGTCCGCGAAGTCATCCGCCGGGTCGTCGATGGTTCGCGTATGCACGAGTTCAAGCCGCTCTACGGCGAAACCCTCATTTGCGGCTTCGCCCGGATCTGGGGCTATCCCGTGGCGATCATCGCCAACAACGGCATCCTGTTCTCCGAGTCCGCCCTCAAGGGCGCGCACTTCATCGAGCTGGCAAACCAGCGCGGCATCCCGCTGGTGTTCCTGCAGAACATCACCGGCTTCATGGTGGGTCGCGAATACGAGAACGGCGGCATCGCCAAGGACGGCGCCAAGCTCGTCACTGCCGTCGCCAGCTCCGTCGTCCCCAAGTTCACCGTCGTCATCGGCGGTTCCTTCGGCGCCGGCAACTACGGCATGTGTGGACGGGCATACGACCCGCGGTTCCTGTGGATGTGGCCCAATGCGCGCATCTCGGTTATGGGCGGGGAGCAGGCGGCATCGGTCCTCGCGACCGTCAAGCGCGACGGCATTGAGGGCAAAGGCGGCGAGTGGTCCGAGGAAGAGGAGGCCGCGTTCAAGGAGCCGATTCGCGCGCAGTACGACGAGCAGGGTTCGCCCTACTACTCGACGGCGCGCCTTTGGGACGACGGCATCATTGACCCGATCGACACGCGCCGCGTACTCGGCATGGGCCTGGAGATCGCGGCGCATGCGCCCATCCCCGAACCCAAATTCGGCATCTTCAGAATGTAGTGGAAGGACCAGAGTGAGTTTTTCGTCTGTACTCATCGCGAATCGCGGTGAGATCGCCATCCGCATCATCCGCGCCTGTGAAGAGGCGGGGCTGCGGAGCATCGCGGTCTACTCCGACGCCGACCGTCACGCGCCGCACGTGCTGGCCGCGGACGAGGCAGTCCATATCGGTCCGACGCCCGCCGGAGAGTCCTATCTCAACGTCGACCGCATCCTCGAAGCCGCCAAGGCCTCCGGCGCCGAAGCAATCCACCCCGGCTACGGATTCCTGTCCGAACGCTCGGAGTTCGCCCGCGCGGTGACCGCCGCCGGACTGATCTTCATCGGCCCGACCGCGGACGTCATGGACGCCATGGGTCGCAAGGACCACGCCCGGGCAATCGCCGAAACGGCCGGTGTGCCGGTCAACCCGCGTTATGACGAAGACGACGTCCCCGCCGACGCTTACCCCGTCCTCGTCAAGGCAGCTGCCGGTGGCGGTGGCAAGGGTATGCGCGTGGTTCGCGAATCCGGCGAGCTCGCCGCGGCCATCGCCGCCGCGCGCCGCGAAGCAGCGTCGGCCTTCGGCGACGACACCCTGCTGATCGAGCGCTTCGTCGAGGGCGGCCGACACGTCGAGGTCCAGGTGATCGCCGACACCCACGGCAACGTCCTCCACCTCTTCACCCGCGACTGCTCGGTCCAGCGTCGCCACCAGAAGGTCATCGAAGAAGCGCCGGCGCCGGACCTGTCGGCCGCGGTGCGGGACACGCTCCATGCTTCCTCGGTCGCCCTGTGCCGCGAAGTCGGCTACACCAATGCCGGCACGGTCGAGTTCCTCGTGAGCGACACCGATTCTGATGAGGGGCAGGTCTTCTTCCTGGAGATGAACACCCGCCTCCAGGTCGAGCACCCGGTCACCGAAGAGATCACCGGCGTCGACCTCGTGCAATGGCAGTTCGCCGTGGCCGCGGGCGAGCAGTTGCCGCTGAGCCAGGACGACCTGCGCGTCGACGGTCACGCCATGGAAGTGCGCATATACGCCGAAGACCCGTATGGCGGATTCCTGCCGCAGGCCGGCAGAGCGCACGAGGTCTTCTGGCCGTATGAGGACGCCCGGGTCGAGCACGCCTTCGACCGGGGGCAGGAGGTTTCGACCGCCTACGACCCGATGCTGGCCAAGGTCATCGTCCACGCTGACGATCGCGAAGCCGCCCGCAGCGCGCTCATCACCGCACTCGATCACACCGGCATCTTCGGGGTCACCACCAACACCGGTTTCCTCCGTCGACTGGTGGCCAGCGACGAGTTCGCGGCCGGCGAAATCCATACCGGCTGGCTGGACAGCGAGGCCGCGGACGAATTCACCACCAAGCCTGACATGCCGGCCCAGGCAGCCGAAGAGGCAGCGAAGCTGTGGGCATCAGTCGTCGCGTCACCGGACGAGGACCCCTTCGGCGCGGCGGACTCGTGGCGCATGGGCGGTCCGCCGGCGAAGGTCCACCTGCAGTTCATCGACGAGAAGGGCGAACATCTCGACTTCGCCTTCGACGACGACGGCTACGAAGAGACCGGCCGACTGATCGTCGCCGATGCCACCGGCGTGTCGATCGCATGGGAGGGCCAGCCCTGGCGACTGACCGTCCCGGACCCGATGCGGGGCTCGGGCCACGTCGCCTCCACCGACGACGATGTCGTGTCGCCCATGCCGGGCACCGTTCTCGAGGTCAAGGTCACCGAAGGCGATTCGGTGACAGCCGGACAGACGTTGGGCATGGTGGAAGCCATGAAGATGGAGCTCGCGCTCAAGGCCCCGTATGACGGAGTCGTCTCGCACGTGGGTGCGGTCGTCGGCGCCCAGGTCCCGCTCGGGCACGTGCTGTTCACGGTGGATCCGGGCAGCGCCGCATGATGGCGCCGGCGTTGCCAATGGTCGTTCGTGATCCGCGGCTGCCGTCCAGGGTCACGATCTATGAAGTCGGCGCCCGCGACGGCCTACAGAACGAAAAGGTCGCCGTTCCGACCGACGTCAAAGCCGAGTTCATCGGCAGGCTGATCGACGCCGGCCTGCCGATCGTCGAGGCGACGAGCTTCGTCCACCCGAAGTGGGTGCCCCAGCTCGCCGACGCCGGAGAGCTCATCTCCCGGCTCGACCTCGACGGCCCGGTCGCGTTGCCGGTCCTGGTCCCCAACGAGCGAGGGCTCGATCGCGCGCTCGAAGCCGGCTGCACCCACATCGCGATCTTCGGCAGTGCCACCGAGACCTTCGCGCAGAAGAACCTCAACTCGACCCTCGACGGCCAGTACGCCATGTTCGAGCCCGTCGTTGCCCGCGCTCTCGGGGCCGGCGCCGATGTGCGTGCCTACGTCTCGATGTGTTTCGGCGATCCCTGGGAGGGCGCGGTGCCGATCGACCAGGTCGTGACGGCCGGCAAACGGCTCCTCGACATGGGCGCGGCCCAGCTCTCGATCGGTGACACGATCGGCGTCGCCACGGCCGCGCACGTCGGCGAACTCATCGATGCCTTCGGTGCGGCCGGAGTCGGCGTCGACCGGCTCGCCATGCACTTCCACGACACCTATGGGCAGGCGCTCGCCAACGCCCACGCCTCGCTCCTCAAGGGCATCACGACCTTCGACGCCTCAGCCGGCGGCCTCGGCGGCTGCCCGTACGCAAAGAGCGCGACCGGCAACCTGGCCACCGAGGACCTCGTCTGGATGCTCACCGGTCTCGGCATCGAGCACGGCGTCGACCTCGAGGCGCTGGCGGCGACGAGTCAGTGGATGGCCGGCCAGCTCGGCCGCCCGAGCCCCAGCGCAGTCGTCCGGGCGCTTGCGGAGATCGTCGGTCCTGGCTGAGCGTGAAGGTGAAAGGTCCGTCCCCCATCACCAAGGGCGCTGGGGCTTGGTGGCATGGCGCTTCTCGAAAGTTGAGCCGGCCGTCAACCACCAAACAGCGGCTGCTCAACCACCCGCTACTTGTGCAGTCGGCGGTCCTTCAGCTCTTGCGCGGCATATGTCCCGATTTGGTAGGTCGACATGCCGTCGCTGGCGGCGCCGACTCCGCCGCCGAGCAGCGGTATGCGCCGGCCGACCAGGGTCGCGGCCCGACGGCCGGCGACCTTGCCGAACAATTCTGTCGTGACCTCGGCCGCCACGAGGCGGTCGAGCTCGGGATCGTGCACGGGCGACGTCGCGAGCGCCATCGGCGATGAGGGGAGCTTCTTCCTCTTGACCAGGTCGCGCACGGTGTCCTCGCCGAGCATGCACGCCAGGATCGCGTTGCGGACCCGCGGGTCCTCCAGGTCATAGCCGCGCAGATGGGCGATGCCGGCGACGAGATGGCACTGCACGAGAGTCACGCCGACGACGTTGGCCGGCACCGCCACCGCAACCGCAGCCACGCCGCCGAGGTTGGTGACGAAGCCCTGGACGCCGGCGAGGCTCGTGTGGAGTCGGATGAGTCCCCGGATGGCCTTTTCGACATCGCCGGCGTTGTCTACGAGCTTGGCGTCGGCCGAAGCCACCGCGGACTTCATCGGACCGAAGCCGTCGATCGCCTTGTCGAGCACCGTACGCACGTAGTTGGACGCGAACTTGGGCGCGATCTTCGACCCGGCGGAGGTGGCGACTGACTTGCGGATTCCCATTCGGCCAGCATAGGACGTCGGCGCGACACCCCGCTGCCCATACTCTTTGACCGTGGAACTGTCGTGGTCGGAGACCGTCGGCCGCCAGGAGTGGCGCCGGGACGCAGAACAATGGATCAACGGCGTCCTCAGCGAAAAGGGCGCAGCCGCCACCGGTCCGATCGACCAGCCGCGCATACGGCCGTGGTCGACCCAGCTGATCGTGCCCACCGATGTGGGCAATCTCTGGTTCAAGGCGAACTGCCCGGCCATGGCCTTCGAGCCGCGGCTGCAGCGCGTCCTCGGCGAACTCATCCCGGGGGACGTCGAAGCGCCTTTCGCAACCGAGGAAACCCGCGGCTGGATGCTGACGAAGGATCGCGGGACAACTCTCGGCGAACGTCACGAACCCACGTTGATGGACTGGAAGGAAGTCGTCGCCCATGCCGCCCGGGCCCAGCGTGTCCTCGCCGACGACAAGAAACAACTCACCGATACCGGCCTTCCCGACTTCTCGCCACCGACCGTCGTCGAGCGGTTCGACCGACTCGTCGAGCGCCTCAGCGAACTGCCCAAGGACCACCCCAGTCATGTGTCGGCCACGCTGGCCGCGCGGTTCGGCCGGAGCCGGACACGCGTCGCCGAGGCCGCTCAGCAGCTTGACGAGTCGCCGATCCCGAGCTCGCTCCAGCACGGGGACCTGCATCCGTGGAACGTGTTCGTCCTCGACGACGGCCTGAGGTTCTTCGACTTCGGCGACGCGCAGTGGGCATACGCGCTCGAAGTCCTGAGCGTTCCGTATGGCTGGATCAAGGCGCGGACCGAGCTGCCGTGGGAATTCGTGCTGGAGGCCTACCGCGAACACTGGAGCGACCTCGTGTCGGTCCGCGACTTCGATGCGTTGTGGTCGGCGACCTGGCTGACGCAACCTGTCAATCGCTGCGCGACCTGGTGGAGCGCCCTGCAGGGAGCCTCCGCCGCCGAATGGGCCGAGTGGGGCGACGCTCCCCGCGCCCACCTGACCAATGTTCTGGAGACCCTTCGATGACTCCGCAGCCGTTGCCGGCGAGTCGGTGGGGCTTCGATCCCTCGTCGTGGCCGGACAGCGATTGTGTCGCGATCGGGGCGGACCTCGAACCGTCGACGATCGTCGCTGCGTACGAAACGGGGGCCTTCCCGATGCCCCACGACGGCGAGCTGTTGTGGTGGTCGCCGGTGGAGCGCGGCGTCCTCGAACCCGGTGCCCTGCGCGTCACCCGGTCGCTGCGCAAGTCGATCCGGCACTTCACAATCACGGTCGACAAGGATTTCGCCGCGGTCATCGATGCCTGCGCCGACCCCGCTCGGCCGGGTGCCTGGATCGACAGCAGTATGCGGGCGGCCTACCTGCAACTGCACGACCTCGGCTGGGCGCATTCGGTCGAAACCCGCGACGCCGACGGTGCGCTGGTCGGCGGGCTGTACGGGCTGTGCCTGGGCCGGCTCTTCGCCGGCGAATCGATGTTCCACCGACGTACCGACGCCTCGAAGGCGGCTCTTGCGGGGCTGGTTGATCTGCTCGACGACGGGGTCGAACGCCTCATCGACGTCCAGTGGCAGACGCCGCACCTCGCTTCGCTCGGCGTGACGAGCTGGCCGCGGGAGCGCTATCTCGAGACGATTCCGGACCTCACCGGGCCGCCATTTCCCCAAATATGGCGATAATGGGCCGGAAAACCGTCGAAACGCGCCGGATGTCCGGGGTTTTTTGGCCCCTCTTCATAGACTGAGACTCACAACTGACCGTAATTAGAGGAGTACCCGTGGCTATCAACCGCAGTGACTTGGTTGCAGCGCTCGCCGCCAAGGCAAACACCAGCAAGTCTGACGCCGACGCAATCGTTGCGGCATTCAGTGACGTTCTCATCGATGCCGTGGGCAAGGGCGAAAAGGTTCAGATCCCGGGCATCCTGTCCGTCGAGCGCGTCAAGCGTTCGGCACGCACCGGCCGCAACCCCGCCACCGGCGAAACCCTTCACATCCCCGAAGGTTTCGGCGTGAAGGTCAGCGCGGGCTCGAAGCTCAAGGCTGCCGCCAAGTAGTCGCATCCGTTACAACGACAACGCCGCCGGGTCTTCCCGGCGGCGTTGTGCTGTCTGCAGGCGATTCAGGTGACGATCGGCCGACCGGCCTCTTCCCAGGCGACCATTCCGCCATCGAGGTTGACGGCGCTGTGGCCGTTGGACACCAGGTATGCCGTCGCACGGGCCGAGCGCCCGCCGACATGACACAGGACGAGCGTCTGGACGTCGGGATCGAGCTCGCCGCGGCGATCCATCAGGTCGCCGAGGGGAATGTGTATGGCTCCGTCGATGTGACCTTCGGCCCATTCATGGGGCTCCCGGACGTCGAGGACGACCAGCTCTTCGGGGAGCGGATCGGGAACGTTTTCGACGGTGACCGTGGGGACTTCAAGCTCGTTCATACGTCCATCCTGCCCCCTTTTGACCAAGCTCACTCGACGAGGGTGACCGCCGAAGACTTGGGCACATGTCTCACAATTCGGCCCAAGATTGGCGCAAAACCCGTTTCGGGGTCTATTTTTACTGCTATGCAAGTGTGCGGGGGTCTCGGGACATCCACCGCTGCGCGCTGTGCCACCGCTGGTCAGGGGGCGTGGTGAACCCCCAGAACACCATCCGCCTGCCGTTCGAGATGTCGACGCCGAGCATTGCGCGCACCAAGCTCGCCGGTTTCCTGACGATCAATCGCGCTCCGTCCTCGGTGATCGACGACGCGCTCATCGTCATCAGCGAGATGATCGCCAACGCCGTCAGCCACGGTTTGCCGACCGACGACGGCCATATGGAAATCTCCTGGACGCTCAACGGCGATCTGCTCGAGCTGAGCGTGTATGACGCCGGCGAGGGCGGTTCGCTCAAGCCAGTCGACTTCGACGAGGACTCGCTCAGCGGACGCGGATTGTCGATCATCAACCGCGTCGCCGATCGCTGGTGGGTCGACATGAGCAAGGGCACCCGCGTCAACGCCGAGCTCGAGCTCAACACGCACTGACGCCGCGCCGATCCACATCGCCGACTAGAGTCCTCACTCGTGGGCAAAAAATCGCGACGCAAAGTCAAACAGGTCAAAGAGCAGATGCCGTTCATCGCACGGACCTTCGAAGGGCTCCCGGGCGAGTGCGACCTGATCGCCATGCGCGAAATGGTCCCGTCGGCGACGGCCAACGTCACCCTCAAGGATTCGGACCGCGTCGTTCGCGTTTGCTCCCTGCTTCCCGGAGCGTCAGCCGGCATCGCCCGCCCCGACGGTGAGATCTGGGTCGGACTGCAGACCAACCACAACTTCGGTGATGTCAGCCGCGACCTCGCCCACGTCATCGAGCTGGGCCTCGAGACCGAACCGGGCAATCCGATCATCATGACCGATCCCGGTGTCGGACCGCGCCTCCAGGACGTCCTCGATCTGAGTGCTCCCTTCGACGTCACGGTTCACGACGGCTTCGACTTCTGGGTCGAGGGCGCCGACGACTCCGAACAGATGACCGCTCTGCTCGGCACGGCCAACGAGTCGATCAACCCGACGGTGCGACTCAACTCCGTCGAAGCCGCCTACTGGACCGAGATCGGCGAACGCCGCTTCCTGCGCTGGGTCATGCCCCACGACGAGAACACTCTCCTCAACGCCTTGGCGCGGTTGCGTCAACGCGGCGAGGACGTCCTCGGCGACGACATACGGCTCATCGGCTCGTTTCGCACGCATGGGCTTCTCGTGCCCGTATGGGAGATGCCGGCCGACACCGATGCCGCCGACCTGGAAAAGCCGACCTCGGACTTCGCCAACCGCCTCGAGGCAGCACTGGCCGACAGGACCCCTCTTACCCCTGAAGAACGCTCGGCCCGCAACGGCCTGGCCAACCGTCAGCTCACGATCCGCTAGACCTCGCGTTCCCGCTGAGAGTGACGTTCGGCGGGCCATTTGCGGCGTGTCTCATACCAAACGTGACGCCCAGCGGAGATGGGTTTGTCACATTTTCGGAGGCTGTCTCGTTCAAAGGTGTGAGAGTCCACAACCGGTGGTCCATCATCCTTTGGAGGAGACATGTCCCGCATCCCGGCCGTGAAGCCGCAGGACGCCAGCCCGTTGGTCAGGATTGCGTACTGGTACGCGAAGAGGCAGGTCGGCGAGGTCCCCGAACCGTTCGCCGTCCTGGCCAATCACCGCAAGCTGTTCGTCGCCTCTGCCCGCCACGAGTTGGCCGTCCAGGAGGCGACGAAGGTCGTGCCGCCCGAACTCATACAGCTCGCGGTCTATCGCACGGCGTGGACGGTTGGCTGCTCGTGGTGCGTCGACTTCGGTGCGATGCTCATGCGCCTGGAGGAACTCGACATCGACCGGCTCAAGGAGATCGGTTCGTATGAGACCTCGGACAGGTTCTCTGCCGATGATCGGCTGGTCATCGCCTACTCCGACTCGATGACGGCGACGCCCACGGCTGTCACCGACGAGCAAGTCAAAGAACTCCGGGCCAGATTCGGCAACGCCGGCGTGGTCGAGCTGACGTACCAGATCGCCCTGGAGAACCAGCGATCCCGGATGAACAGTGCCCTCGGCATCACCGACCAAGGCTTCACATCCGGTGATGCCTGCCGCGTGCCCTGGGCTATGGACGAACCGGCCAGTCAGCGAGCCTGACGCCGGAGAATTTCTCCGGGTTGACGATGTCATAGCTGGCGTAGACGAGCCCGTCGCGCACGGTGAATCCAGCGATGCGCGCGGGCGAGCTCTGTTTCTTCGTCGGACCCTGCCAGCCGTATGTCGCCATGCCGAGCTGGCCGTTGACCCGTACCGGGACCATCGCGGTGAGTGCCTCATCGCCGTATCGACGCAAGAGCCCGAGGAAGAAGCGGGCGAACTTGTCGGCGCCGTGGATGACGTTGACGGCGGTGCTCGTGGTGCCGTTGGCGTCGCCCATGACCAGCGCGTCGGGGTGCAGCACCGCGACGATCGCGGAGATGTCACCGGTGGCCATCGCGGCCATGAACTTGCCGACCGCGGCCTCATGCTCGGCATCGGACACTGGTGAGGGACTCGTCGCGGCAGCCTTGCGGGCCCGCGAGGCGTGTTGCCGCGCCGTGGCCGGTTGGATCGCCAGGATGCCGGCGATCTCCTCATACGGCACGCCGAAACCGTCGTGGAGGACGAAGGACACCCGCTGGTCCGGAGTCAGCGTGTCGAGGACCACGAGGGCGGCGAAGCGGCTGTCCTCGTCGCGCAGGAGCGCTTCGAGCGGGTCGTCGGCCGGGGCGTCATAGGCGGTCACGAGTGGTCCGGGCAGCCATTGGCCGACGTAGTTCTCGCGCCGCTTGGCCGCCGACCGAAGTCGGTCGAGGCACAGCCTGCTCACCACGGTGGTCAGCCAGGCGCGGAGGTCGCGGATCTGTCCTGGGTCGGTGCCGTCGAGCCGCAGCCAGGCCTCCTGGACCGCGTCTTCGGCGTCGGCGAACGAACCGGTGAGCCGGTAGCCGAGCGCCACCAGCCTCGAGCGTTCGTCCTCGAACCGGTCGACGAGCTGCACGCCCTTGTCGGACGCAGCCATGTCGGACGCAGCCATGTCAGTCCCGGTTGATCGGGCAGGACATGCAGCGCGGACCGCCGCGTCCCGAGCCGAGCTCCGATCCGCTGATCGCGATGACCTCGATGCCGTGCTCCTCGAGCCGCGCGTTGGTCTGCTCGTTGCGCTCGTAGGCGACGGCGAGGCGCGGGCCGACCGCGAGGGTGTTGTTGCCGTCGTCCCATTGCTCGCGTTCGGCGGTCACCGGGTCGAGGCCGGTGTCGATCTGGTGCAAGGTCTCGATGCCCATCGCCTCGGCGGCCGCCTCGAAGAACGACCGCGGCTCGGAGACCACGAGATCGCCATCGCCCCAGGTCACCGTATGGGCGGTGAGGGTGCTGGCCATGTTGGGGTACATGACGACAGTGTCTACATCGACCATCGTGACGATCGTGTCGAGGTGCATCGTGGCGCGTTCCTGGGCGATCGGGACGGCGAGGAGCGTATGCGTGAAGCCGGCGGCGAGTGCTTCGCGGGCGAACCGTTCGAAGCCGGCCGGAGTGGTGCGTTCGCCGACGCCGACGGCGATGACGCCTGGCGCCAGGAGCAGGACGTCGCCGCCCTCGAGGTGTTCGCGGTGCGCGCCGTGGACCTGTCCGAAATCGGCGAAACGCGGGTGGTGCTGGTAGATGAGTCCGGTCAGCTGGGTTTCGCGCACCCGGGCCGGCATCGCCAGACTGGTGACGGCTACACGGTCGTGCAGCCATACCGACGAGTCGCGGGTGAACAACAGGTTGGGCAGCGGTTCGATGACGAAGTCGTCCGGCGCCAGCAGGCTCGTGACGATGCCGCGATAGCTGGTGACCTCGTCATTGCGGAGTCCCGACATCAGCGTGACGGCGAGCTCGTTGAGATCGAAACCGTCCATGACCGCGGCGACGTGCTTGCGCAGCCCGTCGCCCAGACGGAGGCTCGCCGTGGCGTTCTCGATGGCCTGTTTGCGGGCGTCCTCGGCCGCAAGGGTCTCGGCGAGGAGCTCGGAGAGATACAGCACCTCGACGTCGTGATCGCGGAGCGCGGCGGCGAAAGCATCGTGCTCGTCCTGCGCGCGGCCGAGCCACGGTATGCCGTCGAAAAGGAGCGAATCGTTGTTGCGCGGAGTCAACCGCGCCAGTTCGGGACCAGGTCGATGCAACATCACTGTCCGCAATCGACCGACTTCGCTGTCGGCGCCATAACTCATGTGGACAGACTAAGCGCATTGGGTGTTTACCGGTCTGACGCGCGACGGGCATACGCTCGTCTCGTGGACTGGAATGATTTCGACGCAGCACTCTTTGATCTCGACGGTGTCATCACACCGACAGCGGAAGTGCACATGCGCGCATGGCAGCAGATGTTCAGCGAATACTTCCTGGCGAAGGGTGTGAGTGAGCCCTACGTCGAGAGCGACTACTTCAACTTTCTCGACGGCAAACCGCGGTATGACGGGGTGAGATCCCTGCTTACATCGCGCGGCATCGCGTTGCCGGAGGGAAGTCCCGATGACGACCCGTCGGCCGAAACCGTGTGTGGACTCGGCAATCGCAAAAACGTGGTGTTCGCCGAACTGCTCAAGACTGAAGGCGTGGTCGCCTATCCCGGCTCGGTGCAGCTGGTCGAAGCCCTCAAGAAGCGCGGCACGAAGTTGGCGATTGTGTCGAGCTCGGCCAACGCGCCGGACGTGCTCGAGGCGGCAGGACTGAGCGCCGACTTCGAGATCGTCGTCGGCGGAGCCGTCGCCCGGGACAAGAAGCTCGCCGGCAAACCTGCCCCAGACACGTTCCTGTATGCCGCCGACGAGCTCGGCGTGCCCAAGGAGCGCGCTGTCGTTCTTGAGGACGCGTTGTCGGGCGTGGCGGCCGGCCATGCCGGTGACTTCGGGCTCGTCATCGGCGTCGACCGCGGCGCCGGCGAAGCCGAGCTCACCAAGGCCGGCGCGGACATCGTCGTCGACGACCTGGCGGAACTCCTGTGACCCCGCGGGAGCACTCCGGGCCCTCGCACATCGCGCCACCGGTCAGGGACTACCTCGATCGTCTGCGGTTCCCGGCCGACGACTGGAAGTTCACCGAGGCGCAGTTCAGTGCCTCCGACCTGGGCAAGACCGAGACATTGTTCGCCCTCGGCAACGGCTACCTCGGCATGCGCGGCAACGTCGAAGAAGGCCGTGACACCCATTCGCACGGCACGTTCATCAACGGATTCCACGAGACCTGGCCGATCCAGCACGCCGAAGAGGCCTTCGGCTTCGCCCGCGTCGGGCAGACGATCGTCAACGTCCCCGACGCCAAAGTCATCCGCCTGTATGTCGACGACGAGCCGCTGCTGTTGCCGGTCGCTGATCTGCTCGACTACGACCGCTCTCTCGACTTCCGCTCCGGAGTGTTGAGCCGCGACATCCTGTGGCGGACGCCCGGCGGCAAGCGCGTCCACATCCGTTCTCGCCGCATGGTGTCCTTCGCCCAGCGCCACCTTGCCGTCCTGACCTTCGAAGTCACGATGCTCGACGAGGCCGCACCGATCGCCATTTCCTCGCAGATCCTCAACCGGCAGGACGGCGAGGACGAATACCATGTGACCTCGGCTGCCATGGGCGAAGGCAGGGACCCACGGCGGGCCGAACGCATCCAGCGCCGGGTCCTCATGCCGCAGGCCACCAACGGCGCCAGTGAGCAGCAAGGCCGCGTCGTTCTGGGCTACCAGTGCGCCAATAGCAAGATGACGCTCTCGGTGGCGGCCGACCACCACATGGAGACGTCAAACCACTACACGCAGCGTATGCAGGTCGAAGACGACATGGCCAAGATGACCTACCGGATCGACGCGCATCCCGGGCAGCCGATCGCGCTGACCAAGGTGGTGTCGTATCACACCTCACGTGGGGTGCCGGCCCGTGAGCTGAGTGACCGGTGCCGCCGCACCCTCGACCGCGTCGAGGAAGAGGGCATCGACCACCAATTCGCGCAGCAGGAGGAATGGCTCGCCAGGTTCTGGGAACGCTCCGACGTCGAGGTCCCCGGTCAGCCCGAGATCCAGCAGGCCCTGCGCTGGAACCTGTTCCAGATCGCCCAGGCCAGTGCCCGCGCCGAGGGCAACGGCATACCGGCCAAGGGCGTGACCGGTTCGGGTTATGGCGGCCACTACTTCTGGGACACCGAGATCTACGTCCTGCCGTTCCTGACCTACACGACTCCGCAGGCGTCCCGGGCGGCACTGCGATTCCGCTACAACTTGCTGACGGCGGCGCGCAAACGCGCGGTCCAGCTCACTCAGCGCGGTGTGCTGTTCCCGTGGCGCACGATCAACGGCGAAGAGGCCTCGGCCTACTACGCGGCGGGCACGGCGCAGTATCACATCGACGCCGACGTCTCGTATGCGCTGAGCCAGTACCTGGCTGCGACCGGGGACGACGATTTCCTCAAGCGCGAAGCCATCGACATCCTCGTAGAGACGGCGCGTATGTGGGCCGACCTCGGTTTCTGGCGCGACGAGGACGGTGGCACGTTCCACATCCATGGCGTGACCGGTCCCGACGAATACACCACCGTCGTCAACGACAACCTCTTCACCAATGTCATGGCGCGCTTCAACCTGCGCCGGGCAGCCCGTGCGGTCAGGGACCTCAGGGAGAGCGACAAACTCGCGTTCGAGCAGCTGATCCGGCGCCTCGACCTTGAGGAAAGTGAACTCCAGGAATGGGAGAAAGCCGCCGCGGGCATGGCCATCCCGTTCGACGCGCACCTGGGCATCCACCCGCAGGACCTGCACTTCCTCGAGCGGGAAGTGTGGGACCTGGGCCATACGCCGATGGAGAATCGGCCGCTGCTCCTGCACTATCACCCGCTGGTCATCTACCGGTTCCAGGTGCTCAAGCAGGCTGACGTCGTCCTCGCGCTGTTCCTCCAGGGTGAGCAGTTCACCTCCGAGGAGAAGCTCGCCGACTTCCAGTACTACGACCCGATCACGACCGGTGACTCGACGCTATCGGCCGTCGTCCAGTCGATCATCGCGGCCGAGGTCGGCTACCACGATCTCGCCCTCCGCTACTTCCTCGCGGCGCTGTTCGTCGACCTCGCCGACCGCCATTCCAACACTGCCGATGGCGTGCACGTCGCGTCGACCGGCGGCGTGTGGAGCGCTCTCGTCAACGGTTTCGGAGGCTTCCGCGATCAGGGCGGCGTCTTCACGATCGACCCTCGCCTTCCCGAGGAGTGGGACTCCCTCACCTACCGCCTCACGCTCAAGGGCACCCGTGTGCGCGTGACGGTCACGCCTGAGCAGGTCGAACTCGTCGTCGAAGAGGGCAAGGAAGCCACCCTGGTCATTCGCGGCAAGGAGGTCACCGCGACACATGCCGACCCTGTGTCGGTCGAGCTCCATGGTCAGGGTCCACGGCTCGAGGGCGAACCCAAACCACCGTCGGGCATACGGCGCGCCGACGGCACGATCATCTCGGCGATCGTCCCGAGTGCGGGAGAGGGCAGATGACTCGGCTGGACCAGTTCATCGCCGGACTGCCGAAGGCCGAGCTGCACGTTCACCACGTCGGCTCGGCCTCACCGAGCATCGTGTCGGAGCTCGCCGCGCGCCATGAAGGCGACACCAATGTGCCGGCCGACCCGGCGCTGCTCGCCGACTACTTCACTTTCACCGACTTCGCCCACTTCGTCGAGGTGTACCTCTCCGTGGTCGACCTCATCCGCGACCCGCAGGACATCTGGACCCTGACGTACGAAGTCGCCGCCGAGCTCGCCAGGCAACAGGTGCGATATGCCGAGCTCACCCTGACGCCCTACACGTCGGTGGTCCGCGGGATCGCCGCCGAGGCATTCTGCGAAGCGGCCGAAGACGCAAGGGTGCGGGCCGCGGCCGACCACGGCATAGCGTTGAAATGGTGCTTCGACATCCCGGGAGAGTCCGGCCTGGAAGCGGCGGACGTCACGCTCGACGCCGCTCTGCGGGTGCAGCCCGAGGGGCTCGTCAGCTTCGGCCTCGGCGGTCCCGAGATCGGCGTGCCCCGACCCCAGTTCGCACCGCATTTCGGCAAGGCCCGGGCCGCCGGCCTCCGCAGCGTCCCGCATGCCGGGGAGTCGACCGGGCCCGCAACGATCTGGGATTCGATCAACTTCCTCGGCGCCGAGCGCATCGGGCACGGCATAACCGCTGCCCAGGACCCGGAGCTGATGGCATACCTCGCCGAACACCGGATCCCGCTCGAGATCTCCCCGACCTCCAACGTCTGCACCCGGTCGGTGTCCTCACTCGAGGAGCACCCGCTGGCGACACTGGTGGCCAACGGCGTCCCGGTGTCGATCAACTCCGACGATCCGCCGATGTTCTCGACGACACTCAACGCCGAGTATGGCGTCGCGGCCAGGCTGCTCGACCTCGACACGGACGGTGTTGCCGACCTCGCTCGTGCCGCGGTCCACCAGTCGTTCCTCGATGCGCCGGGCAAGGCCAAGCTCGTCTCCGAGATCGACGATTATGTGGTTTCACAGGGAACCCTGAAACAATGACGTTGTGATAACCGTGATGTGGAACCTCGCCTCGGGCGAGCAAGGCGAAGTCCAGCTTGTGGAAGACCAGAAATGGACCTTCGGCCGTGGCGAAGCCGATGAAGACCGCTACTCCGTGCGCATCGACGACGGCAACGTCAGTCGCAGCGCGCTGGTGATCCGCGACAGCGGGCCCGGGCCGGTTGTCTTCCGCGGGCAGCGCGACAACGGTGCCGAAGTGGGAGTCGTCCAGTCGAACGGATCGACGATCTGGATCGAGGAGGGCACCGCGCAGAACCTCTCGGTCGATGCGCATCGCGTGGAGTTCTACACCGGCGGCGATCTCGTCATCACTGTCAACGTCACGTTCGACGAGCGGCCAACCGCCCACGAACGACAGCGCCAGTCCGGCTTCTGAGCCCGGGGGCACCGGATCGCCTCTACTTGCCGGCGGCAACGCTCCTGCCCTTTGCCAGGAGCCAGACCATGAACAGCGCCTCACCCAAGCCCGTGAAGGCTGCGACATTCGCCGAATAGTCTGAGGCGAGCAACACGCCGAAGCTATCGACGAGGTACCCGATTCCGGCGATGGCAAGCAGGACGCCCACAGGCTTGGGAACATAGCCCGACCTGTATGCCAGACAGCCAATGAGCAACAGATGAAGACCAAAAGGAACCAGGCCGATGTTCCAGATGTCATTGAAGGCGTCGATCTTGAGCAGTGCTTCGGTATGCAGTTGAGCGGTGCTGAACGTCTTCAAATACTCTGCGTCGCTCAGGAGATGAAGCGTGCCGGCGAGCTGGCTGATTGCCACCGCAAAGACCGCGGCATAGGCAATCCTCAACCACGCCGCGAGCGCGGAGAGTCCCTCATGTGCGGCCTTGAAGAATTCGAAGAGTGCCCACGCCACTATCACGTCGAGAATGGCCACCAACACCAGAGCAACCACCGCGAAGCGGAACATACCCTCCGAAGCCAGTATGTCTTGGGCTGTTCTTGTTGCGTTGCCTTCGCTGACGAGTCCCTCGACGGCACCGAAGATGGCAAGGGGTGCCAATACGGTCATCAACAGAAGTCCGACGCCTGCCACCAGAGCAGGTGTGCGCGTAGTTCGGGTCGGGGTCTCCGAGGTATCCATCGTGGTTTTCACAAGTACTCCATCATCGATATGAGCGAGCGGCTGGGCCTGGGGTCAGATCGTGATGGCGACCTTGCCCCGGACCTTCCCGGCTTCGAGGTGGCGCATCGCCTCCGGCACCTGGTCGAGCGGGTAGGTCTTGTCGATGCTCGGCATCACCTTGCCCGCGTCGATGAGCTCGGCAAGCTGTTCGAGGGTGCTGTGATGCTCCTTCGAGACGAGCATCGTGAGCCGTTGGCGCACGAACGGTGACAGCAGCGGGGCCCGCAGCGAGCGGCCGAACCCACCGGTCCAACTGCCACCCTCTTCGCCGCCCACGATGACGAGGGTCCCGGTCGGGGTGAGGGTTCGGCGGAGCTTCGACAACGAGGAGTTCCCGCCGATGTCGAGGATCAGGTCATAGCGTTCCTGGCCGTCGGCGAAGTCCTCTCGGGTGTAGTCGATGACGTGATCGGCCCCCAGGGACCTGACCAGCTCGGCCTTCGACGTGCTGCACACGCCGGTGACCTCGGCTCCGTGGGCCTTCCCCAGCTGGACGGCATAGGTGCCGACGCCTCCCGACGCGCCGACGATCAGGACTTTTTGCCCCTGCGCAACGTGTCCCGCATCGTGAAGGCCCTGGTATGCGGTGAGACCCGACACCGGCACCGCCGCTGCCTGCTCCCACGTGAGGCCGGCCGGCTTCGCGGCGAGCTTGTCTTCCTTGACAGCGCTGTATTCGGCGAAGGAGCCCATGCTGAGCCCGAAGACCTCGTCGCCCGCGGCGAACCTGGTCACCGCACTTCCGACGGCCATGACAGTGCCCGCGACGTCGAGCCCAGGCACGCGGTTCTTCGGCCTGCGGAACCCGAAACCCATGATGCGAAGCAGGTGAGGCCGGCCGGCCATCATGTGCCAGGTGCCCCGATCGAGACCAGCCGCATGCGCCCTGACGAGCACTTCGTCGTCGGCGATCTCGGGTCGGGCGATCTGCGCGAGCCGAAACACGTCAGCGGTGCCGTATGCGTCCTGCACGATGGCCCGCATCGTGCGTTCCGCCGCCTGGCTGTTGGTGTCCATCGAAGCCCTCTGTCCTTGAAGTCCCATGACCGTTTCCTGTCGAATTGGTGCTGCGCGGGCGCGCCTTCACCTTACTTAGTAAGGCAGACTACCGTACTAAGTACGAAAGTGCTATCGTCCGGGAACATGACGTCGAAACCAGCCGGCGAGGCACCCGCGGAGCGCGCTCCGCTCACCCACGAACGGGTGCTGCGCGCCGCCGTCGAGGTTGCCGATGCCGGGGGGATCGGGGCGTTGACGATCCGCTCTCTCGCAAAAGAGCTGGGCGTCAAACCGATGTCGGTCTATCACCACGTCGCCAACAAGGACGAGATTCTCGACGGCATCGTCGACATCGTCTTCAGCGAGATCGAACTACCGTCGGCCGATGGCGACTGGCGCCCGGAGATCCGGCGGCGCGCGATGTCGGCCCGCAGCGTCCTGAGGCAACACCCCTGGGCGATCGGGCTCCTGGAGTCGCGAACGTCCCCCGGCCAGGCGACGCTGCGCCACCACGACGCCAACATCGGCACTCTGCGCGGGGCAGGCTTCTCGGTCGAGATGACTGCCCACGCATACGCCCTGCTCGACAGCTACGTGTATGGATTCGCGCTCCAGGAGGCCTCGCTGCCCTTCGAGGGCCCGGAGACCGTCGCCGACATTGCCGAGCCGATGATGCAGCAGTTTCCCGATGGAGCCTATCCCCACCTGGTCGAGATGGCGGTCGACTACGTCCTGCAGCCCGGCTACGACTTCGGCAACGAGTTCGAGTTCGGGCTCGACGTGATCCTCGACGGCCTTGCCAGGTCGATTCCTTAGCCCGAGGTCACGTTCGGGACGAACCGCCCTCTTCGCGCAGCCGTGGCTCGGTGGCATTGGCCGGCCTGATGCCGTATTTGTCGGCATAGAAGGCGCGGATGACATCCATGTCGGCGCGTACGTCATCCGTCGGGTGGAACGTCGGTCCAAAACCGAGTGTCTTCGACGGCGGGTCGAAGAACGCGAGTGTGATCGGCAGCCCGGTGTCCTTCGCGATCCGGTGGAACCCCGACTTCCAGTGTTCGCCCTTGTTTCGCGTGCCCTCCGCGGCAATGATCAGTCGGAACGGCTCGCCGTCGCCGGCCTTGCGGACCAGTTCGCGCACCACGCCGCTGGGATTTTCCCGGTCGAGCTCGACTCCGCCGAGCCGGCGCAACAGCCATCCGAGCGGCCCACGAAACAGTTGCTTCTTGACGAGCACACGCGGATGGGCGCCCCCGTGCCACATCACCAGCAACATGCTCACGAAATCCCAGTTCGAGGTGTGTGGTGCTCCGACGAGGATGCCCGTCGGCGGTACCTCGCCGACCATCCGATAGCCCATTGTGCGCACGATCATTCGGGCCAGTCGTTGCCTCATCATGGCGCGATCCTACGGGCCCGCGGTACGTGTATTTCAGCATGGGTCTTGACGGCCGCGCCGAGCCGTGCAACTATAACTAAATAGTTATGGAACAATCTGGTTATGGAAGGGACGAGGGAAATGACCGTCGACCATCTCAGCGCGGTGTTCGGAGCACTCGCCGACCCGACTCGCCGTGCGATCCTCGCCCGGCTGAGTGACGGGGAAGCCAATGTCGCCGAGCTGACCGCACTGTTCGAGATGTCACAACCGGCCATCTCCAAACACCTCAAGGTGCTCGAGCAGGCCGGACTCATTTCCCGTACGCGCCAATCGACGATGCGCCTCAGCCACCTCAGGGCTGAGCCGCTGAAGCAGGCGACGGACTGGCTCGCGGCCTACCGCGAGTACTGGGAAGAGAGCTATGAGCGACTCGACGAGCTGCTCACGACGCTCGACGCTGACGACCGGAAATAGCCACCCAACCTGAAAGGAAAAGAATCATGACTGACGCAGTAATCGTTGCCGAACCCGGCATGCAGAACATCACCATGACCCGCGATTTCGACGCGACGCCCGAGCAGCTGTTCCTTGCGCACACCGATCCGGAGCTGCTCAAGCAGTGGCTCGGCCCGCGCGGCTACGAGATGACCATAGATGCCTTCGAGGCCAAGGACGGCGGCCGCTGGGCATACTCCCACATCGACAAGGGTGACAAGTATGACTTCCGGGGCGTCTTCCACGGCGAGCCCTCCGTCGAAGGGATCACCCAGACATTCGAGTTCCTGGGTTTCCCCGGCATCGTCTCGGTCGAGACCCTGAAGTTCGAGGACCTCGGCAACGGCCGCACCCGCATCCACAACCTGTCGGTCTACCCATCGGTCGAAGCGCGCGACGGTATGGTCGCCTCCGGCATGGAGCAGGGCGTCAACGAGGGCTACGAACGACTGGACGAGATCCTGGCGAGTTCCTGACGGGCGCCTGTGGTGTGCGCAAACCCACCCATACGCCGAAAACAGGAATGGGCGCATTTGACCGATGCGGCGAGGACCTCCCTGTCCTTAGCGTGAGAAGCCTCCCCACAACCAAGGAGGAAGTCATGTCCACAGAGAAGATCGAGACCGTGATCATCGGCGCCGGCCAGGCCGGGCTCGCCACCGGATACCACCTGCAGCGGTGCGGCCGACCATTCCTGATCCTCGATGCGAACTCCCGGGTCGGCGACGGTTGGCGAGCCCAATGGGACACGCTTCGCCTCTACAGCCCGGCGAAGTACGACGGCCTGCCGGGGATGGCATTCCCGGCACCGGGCTGGTCCTTCCCGGCCAAGGACGAGGTGGCCGACTTCCTCGAGTCCTATGTCGGCAGGTTTGGCCTCCCGGTTCGCCTGGGCACGAGGGTCGATCGGGTCGCCGCCGACAACGGCGGGTACGCCGTCTCCTGCGGCGACCAGACGATCCTGGCCGACAACATCGTCATAGCGACGGGCACGTTCGGCCGTACGGCGTTCATTCCCGGGTTCGCCGACCAGCTCGACCCGGGGATCATGCAGCTGCACTCGAGCGAGTACCGCCGCCCCAGTCAACTTCGGCCCGGGCCGGTCCTCGTCGTCGGCGCATCCCACTCCGGTGGCGATGTGGCGTACGAGGTCGCCGACACCCACCCGACGATTCTCTGCGGCCGGGACACCGGTCACATACCCGTGGCATTCCATAGTCCGGTGTTCAAGGCGTTCTTCCCGGTCCTGCTGTTCATTTTCAGGCACGTGCTCACCCGGCGCACGCCGATCGGCCGAAAGGAGATGGACGAGTTCCGTTTCCACGGCGGGCCGGCCCTCCGCGTGCAGGCCAAGGACCTCGCCGGGCGTGGGGTCGAACGTGTGACCGACCGGGTCGTGGGAGTCAAGGATGGGCTCCCGGTGCTCGACGGCGGGCGTGTGATCGAGCCGGCGAACGTCGTGTGGTGCACCGGATTCAGGCAGGCCTATGGCTGGGTCGACGTGCCGGTCTTCGGCCACAACGGATGGCCCGAGGAGATGCGAGGCGTGGTCGACAAGGCGCCCGGCCTCTACTTCTGCGGACTCGGTTTCCAGTACGCGGCCTCGTCCATGCTCATTGCGGGCGCCGGCCGGGACGCGGCATACGTCGCCAAGAGGATCGACCAGCGCAGCCGCACGTCGACGGGAGCAGGCGTCCGGGTTGCGTGAGCCCGGGCGCGGCACCCAAAGGCGGCCGCCAGCCCGACGCACCGGCGTAAACTTGCGAGTCGGAGGCTGCGATGGACGTCGTCGAAGAACTACTCCAGGGCCGCAAGGCGTTCGAGCGCTGGGAGTGGGCTGCGGCCCACGACCGCCTCGGGGCGCCGGCGATGAATGACCTGTCCGCGGAGGATCTCGCCGCGCTGGCGACCGCGTCCTACCTCGTCGGCGACCGGGACACCTGCGTTCGCGCGTGGCAGCGCGCCTATCAGCTGCACAGCGATGAGGGAGCAGTGCTCGCCGCGGTGCGTGACGCGTTCTGGATCGCCTTCGTCCTCATCACCTCCGGGAGCGCGGCCGTCGGAGGCGGTTGGGTCGCCCGGGCGCAGCGCCTTCTGGAGTCCGAGCCCGAAGACGTCGTTGAGCGCGGCTACCTGCTGATCCATGACGTGTACCGACACGTCTTTGCCGGCGAGTTCGCCGAAGGACTCGAGCTCGCCGCGAAGGTCGCGTTCGCCGGCGAGCGATTCGGCGACCCGGACCTGATTGCCGAGGGGCTGACGGGCCAAGGGCGGATGATGATGTGCACCGGCCGTGTGCCCGAA
>JALYQD010000078.1 GCA_030856025.1 Actinomycetota bacterium | reverse complement strand
GGTGACCATAGCGAGGGGCGGAGCCCTGAGACCCGGTCGTGTCGGTGGTGACCATGGCGAGGAGCGAAGCGACGAGAACCGGTCGTGTCGGTGGTGACCATAGCGAGGGGCGGAGCCCCGAGACCCGGCCGCGTGGGTGGTGACCATAGCGAGGAGCGAAGCGACGAGAACCGGCCGGGTGCGAAGCACACGGAGTGAGTGCGAGCGCCAGCGAGCACGTCCGGTTAGCACTCTGTTGGGTCGAGTGCCAGAGCATGCTAGATTCTGATCAGCACTCTCGCTATGAGTCTGCCAACCGTGTGTATGACCCCCGCGACGGCATACACACCGAAACGTACAACTTTCATCACTGTGTTGTTCGAAAACTGTGAAAGGGGAGGTCGACACGTGTCGGTCACCATCAAGCCGCTCGAAGATCGAATTGTCATCAAGGCAGTCGAGGCCGAGCAGACCACCGCATCCGGTCTGGTAATTCCAGACACCGCAAAAGAGAAGCCACAAGAGGGCATCGTTACCGCAGTTGGACCGGGTCGTGTAGACGACAACGGCAACCGCGTGCCTCTTGACGTCGCCGTTGGCGACAAGGTCATCTTCAGCAAGTACGGCGGCACCGAAGTCAAGTACGGCGGTGAGGAACTCCTCATCCTGTCCGCACGCGACATCCTCGCTGTCGTTTCCTGATCTGTCTCCCGGGCTCGACGTCTTCGTCGGGCCCGGGAACACAGTTCCCCCCTTTGTTCCTGCGCCCTGAGCGCACGAAACCATTGCTTTGTAAGGACCCGTATGCCCAAGATTCTTGAGTTTGACGAGAACGCCCGCCGCGCCCTCGAGCGTGGCGTCGATGCACTCGCCAACACCGTCAAGGTGACCCTCGGCCCCAAGGGTCGCTATGTCGTTCTCGACAAGAAGTGGGGCGCGCCGACCATCACCAACGACGGTGTCACCGTCGCCCGTGAGGTCGAGCTCGACGACCCCTTCGAAAACCTCGGCGCCCAGCTCGCCAAGGAAGTTGCCACCAAGACCAACGATGTCGCCGGCGACGGCACGACGACCGCCACCGTGCTCGCCCAGGCGATGGTCCACGAGGGCCTGCGCGCTGTCGCTGTCGGAGCAAACCCGGTCGGCCTCAAGCTCGGCATCGAGGCCGCTGTCACGGCCGTCACCGACAAGCTGCGCGAAATGGCGCGCGACGTCGATGACAAGAAGGACATGACCGACGTCGCCACGATCTCGGCACGTGACAGCCACATCGGCGAGCTCATCGCCGAGGCCTTCGACAAGGTCGGCAAGGACGGCGTCATCACCGTCGAAGAGTCCAACACGCTCGGCACCGACCTCGAATTCACCGAGGGTATGCAGTTCGACAAGGGCTACATCTCGCCCTACATGGTGACCGACACCGAACGTATGGAAACCGTCCTCGAGGATCCGTACATCCTCATCAACTCGGGCAAGATCTCGGCCGTCAGCGACCTGCTGCCGATCCTGGAGAAGGTTGTCCAGGCCGGCAAGCCGCTGTTCATCCTCGCCGAGGACGTCGATGGCGAAGCGCTGTCGACGATCGTCGTCAACAAGATCCGCGGCACCTTCGTCTCGGCCGCCGTCAAGGCTCCCGCCTTCGGTGACCGTCGCAAGGCCATGCTGCAGGACATCGCGAGCCTCACCGGCGCGCAGGTCGTCACGCCTGACGTCGGCCTCAAGCTCGACCAGATCGGCCTCGAAGTGCTCGGCACGGCTCGCCGTGTCGTCATCACCAAGGACAACACCACGATCATCGACGGAGCCGGCGCAGCCGAGGAAGTCACCGGTCGGGTCAACCAGATCAAGGCCGAGATCGAACGCACCGACTCCGACTGGGACCGCGAGAAGCTCCAGGAGCGCCTCGCGAAGCTCGCCGGCGGCGTCTGCGTCATCCAGGTCGGTGCCGCGACCGAAGTTGAGCTCAAGGAAAAGAAGCACCGCATCGAGGACGCCGTGTCCGCGACACGTGCCGCGATCGAAGAGGGAATCGTCGCCGGTGGCGGCGCAGCCCTCGTCCACGCGGTGTCCGTCCTCGACGGTGACCTCGGCAAGACCGGCGACGAAGCGGTCGGTGTCCGCATCGTCCGCATCGGCTGCGATGCTCCGCTGGAATGGATCGCCCGCAACGGCGGTGTCTCCGGTGAAGTCGTCGTCGCCAAGGTGCGCGAAACCGGCGACGGCTACAACGCCGCCACGGGCCAGTACGGCGATCTCGTCGCGCAGGGTGTCCTCGACCCGGTCAAGGTGACGCGCTCGGCGCTCGCCAACGCTGCGTCGATCACGGCCATGCTGCTGACGACCGAGACGCTCATCGTCGAAAAGCCCGCCGAAAAGGAAGACGCGCACGCCGGTCACAGCCACTGATCCGCGACAGCCTGAAGATCCCGTCCCCGCATTGCGCGGGGGCGGGATCTTTTCGGCCATGATCGGCCCTGTGGTGGTCATACTTGCCGTATGAAGGAGCGTTTCGCGGTCACGATCGACGCCGGAAGGTGGCGTGTGTTGCGCGACTCTGCCCTGGCGATCGCGACGACGGCAAAGCTCTTCGCAAATGTGGCCTTCGGCCTGGCGACAGTCGTGTCAGCCGCCCTCGGACTGAGGGCCGTGGATGCCGAATGGAAATACTCGGTGCTCATCTACGCGCCCGTGGTGGGGCTCTTGGCCCGTGCGGTTGTGGAGCAGGCGACCGTGGCGAGCCGATCATCGCGTGTCACGAGATCGATGCGCGAGCTTCTCGTGCCGGACGTCGTCGAGAGGATCGACGACTCCCAGCTCCTTGTCCTCGCCCGCTGGGGCGGAGTCGTCGTCGGCGGGCAGACCATACGGGTCGGCGAACTCGGCGACTATGTGCGGATCGCAGTTCAGGACGACGAGGACGACGAGGAGTCGAATGCTCTCGCCGGAAGTGGTGACGGCATCGGTAGCTCCAGTGACTCCGGTGACTTCGGCGGCGGTGGGGGCGGCGATGGCGGAGGCTGTTAGCCGTGTGACGAGCCTCTGAAAACTCGGATCGACCTGTTACCGTTTTTCTTCGTGACTCCGCAAAACACGGACGGCAAGGTCGCCCACCCGAGATCCGATCGCTTCGGCGCCATTCGCGCCGAGTTCGATCTGCCGCCCTATGCCGACACCGACGACTTTCCCGACGAGGCGGAGGCCGAGGCGAAGGAGATCGCCGCCCTGGAACCCGCAGATGTCGAGGACGCCACGCACATCCCGTTCGTGACGATCGACCCACCCGGTGCCCAGGACCTCGACCAGGCGATGTTCCTCGAACGCGTTGGCGCCGGCTTCCGGGTGCACTACGCGATCGCCGATCTCGGCTCGGCCATCCAGCCCGGGGGAGCGGTCGACACCGAAGCCCGCAAGCGTGGCCAGACCATCTATCTCCCTGATGCCCGGGTGCCGCTGCATCCGCCCCTGCTGTCCGAGGACGCGCTGAGCCTTTTGCCCGACCAGGTACGCCGCGCAGCCGTCTGGACGATTGACGTCGGCGCCGACGGCACGCCGTCCAACGTCACGGTTCGCCGTGCCCTGGTGAGGTCGATAGCCCAGTTCGACTACGACGGCGTGCAGGCGACGTTCGATGCCGGCAACCCGCATACCTCGGTCGAACCACTTGCCGACCTCGGCGGGCTGCGGTTGAAGCTCCGGGTCAGTCTCGGTGCGATCGAGCTGGGGATGCCCGAGCGGCAGATCGTCGCGGAGGGCGACGAGTGGCGAATCCGGATGCGCACCCGAACCCAGGTCGACGCCTGGAATGCCGAGATCTCGTTGCTCACCGGTATGTGCGCCGCCGAGCTCATGCTCGAGGCCGGCATCGGCGTGCTCCGCACGCTGCCACCGCCGGAAGTCGGCGCGATCGACAAGTTCCGGCGAACCACCGAGGCGCTGGGCGTCCCGTGGTGGGACGGCGCGACAGCAGGCGAGATCCTCACCAGCCTGGACCCGGAGCTCCCGGTTTCGCAGGTGGCCATGAGTGACGCGACCCGGCTGTTGCGTGGTGTCGGCTACGAGGCCTTCGACGGATCGGCCCCCCGGCTCACCGACCACGCCGGCATCGGCGGGCCGTATTCCCATGTCACCGCGCCTCTCCGGCGCCTGGCCGATCGTTTTGGCACCGAGGTCTGCCTGGCCCTGTGCGCGGGAACGCCGGTCCCCGACTGGGTTCGCGAGGCGTTGCCCCAGGTCCCCGCCATCATGAGCGAGTCGGACCAGTTCGCCGCCAAGGTCGATCGGGCATGTCTCGACCAGGTGGAGACGTGGATGCTGGATGGCAAGGTCGGCGAGGTCTTCGACGCCTTCGTGCTGCGCGTCAGCGACGACCGTCAGGGAGGCGAGATCGTGTTGACCGATCCGCCGGTCATCGCGACGTGTGCCGGAGCCAACCTCCCCGAAGGTGAACGTGTCTCGGCGACCCTGATCGAGGTCGATGCCGACGCACGGTCGGTCTCCTTCGCACTGACCGACCCGGCGTAGGACAGGCCCCATTTCCCGGTCCCGCAGCGGAGCGTGGTGGCGGGTAAGATTGCTCCATGAACGTGAGCTCGTCGGGAATCCCAGAAAAATTCGGCATGATCGGCCTGACGTATGACGACGTCCTGCTGCTCCCGGGCGAATCCGATGTGATTCCGAGCGAGGTCGACACGACCAGCAGGCTCACCCGTGAGATCTCCATCCGTATGCCGCTGATCTCCAGCGCCATGGACACCGTCACCGAGTCCCGCATGGCCATCGCCATCGCTCGCCAGGGCGGTTTGGGCGTCCTGCACCGCAACCTCTCGGTCGAGGACCAGGCCGGCCAGGTCGACCTGGTCAAGCGTTCAGAGTCGGGCATGATCACCAACCCCGTGACAGTCGGCCCGGACGCCACGCTCGAAGAACTCGATGCCCTCTGCGGCCTCTACCGCATCTCCGGCCTCCCCGTCGTCGACGACACCAAGGTCCTCGTCGGCATCATCACCAACCGCGACCTGCGCTTCGTCTCCAACCGCGACTGGACCTCCCGCACCGTTCGCGAAATCATGACGCCGATGCCGCTCATCACCGCGCCGGCCGGCATTTCCTCGGACGACGCCATCGCGCTGCTGGGAAAGCACAAGATCGAAAAACTTCCGCTCATCGACGGCAACGGCCGCCTGACCGGACTCATCACGGTCAAGGACTTCGTCAAGACCGAGCAATACCCCGACGCAACCAAGGATGACGAGGGCCGGCTCCGCGTCGCCGCTGCCGTCGGCTTCTTCGGCGACGCGTGGGAACGTTCCGTGGCCCTCGCCGAAGCCGGCGTCGACATACTCGTCGTAGACACCGCCAACGGCCATGCCCGGCTCATGCTCGACATGGTCCGCAGGCTCAAGTCCGATCCGGCGACACGAGGCGTTCAGATCATCGGCGGCAACGTCGCCACGCGCGAAGGCGCCCAGGCTCTCGTCGATGCCGGTGTCGACGCGGTCAAGGTCGGCGTCGGACCCGGTTCGATCTGCACCACGCGGGTCGTGGCCGGAGTCGGCGTACCCCAGGTCACCGCGATCTACGAAGCCTCGCTCGCGTGCAAGCCCGCCGGCGTCCCGGTGATCGGCGACGGCGGACTGCAATATTCGGGCGACATCGCCAAGGCCCTGGTCGCCGGTGCCGACACCGTCATGCTCGGCTCATTGCTCGCCGGTTGCGATGAGAGCCCGGGCGAGCTCGTCTTCGTCAACGGCAAGCAGTTCAAGAACTACCGCGGTATGGGCTCCCTCGGCGCGATGGCTTCTCGCGGCAAGAAGTCCTATTCCAAGGACCGCTACTTCCAGGCCGACGTCCCCACCGACGACAAGATCGTGCCCGAAGGCATCGAGGGCCAGGTCGCCTATCGCGGCCCGCTCGCCGCGGTCGCGCACCAGCTCGTCGGCGGCCTGCACCAATCGATGTTCTACGTCGGCGCGCACACGATCCCCGAACTCCAGGAACGCGGTAAGTTCGTGCGCATCACGCCGGCCGGTCTGAAGGAAAGTCATCCCCATGACATCCAGATGACCGTCGAAGCGCCCAACTACAGCAGCCGCTAGGACTCCCTTCATGGATATCGAGATCGGTACGGCCAAACGCGGCCGCCGCGCCTACTCCTTCGACGACATCGCGATCGTTCCGAGCCGTCGCACGCGCGATCCGGAGGAAGTGTCCGTCGCCTGGCAAATCGACGCCTACCGGTTCGAGCTCCCGGTGATCGCCGCTCCCATGGACTCGGTCATGAGCCCGGACACGGCCATCGCCCTCGGCAAACACGGGGGACTCGGCGTGCTCGATCTCGAGGGCCTGTGGACGCGCTATGAGAACCCCGAGAAGCTTCTCGACGAGGTCGCCCGCATCGACGGCCCCGAAGCGACCAAGCGCCTCCAGGAGATCTACGGCGAGCCGATCAAGGCCGAGCTCATCACCGAACGCCTCAACCAGATGCGCGAAGCCGGCGTCACGGTGGCCGGCGCCCTGTCACCACAACGCACCAAGCAGTTCGCCCAGGCCGTAGTCGATGCCGGAGTGGACCTGTTCGTCATCCGAGGCACGACGGTGTCGGCCGAACATGTATCCGGGCAGATCGAGCCGCTCAACCTCAAGGAGTTCATCTACGAGCTCGATGTGCCGGTCATCGTCGGCGGTTGCGCGACTCATCAGGCGGCTTTGCACCTCATGCGCACCGGCGCGGCCGGCGTCCTCGTCGGTTTCGGTGGCGGAGCCGCGCATACGACCCGCTCCGTCCTGGGTGTCGCCGTGCCTATGGCCTCGGCCGTCGCCGACGTCGCCGCAGCACGCCGGGACTACCTCGATGAGTCCGGCGGACGTTATGTCCACGTCATCGCCGACGGCTCGATCGGCCGCAGCGGCGACATTGCCAAGGCGATTGCCTGCGGCGCCGATGCCGTCATGATCGGTTCGCCCTTCGCTCGTGCAGCCGAGGCACCCGGCCGCGGTTTCCACTGGGGCGCCGAAGCCTGGCACCCCGACCTTCCGCGCGGCGAACGCGTCAACATCGGCACCGTCGGCAGCCTGGAGTCTGTGTTGTTCGGCCCGTCGACCGTGCCCGACGGCACGATGAACCTCATCGGTGCACTGCGCCGGGCCATGGCCACGACCGGTTACACCGACCTCAAGGAGTTCCAGCGCGTCGAGGTCGTCGTCGGTTGACCCTCTCCCCACACACGGCTCCACCTGAGGGCAGTTCGCTGCGCTCCCGCCTTTGCGGGGACCCCCGGTGATCCGCGTGGCATGGGATCATCCCGACGCCGTGCGGCTTCGCGAGGAGATGGTCGCCGAAGTCTCCGGGCTCTACCCGGCCGATGGCGGGGCCAATCACCGCGACGGCAGCGCGCGCGTCGATCCGGCCGATGTCGTCGTCACCGGCCTCATCTATGAGGACGAGAGGGCGATCGCGCATGTTGCCCTGCGCCGGCTGGGAGGCGATCTCGAGATCAAGCGGATGTACATCATCCCCGAACGTCGCGGGCTGGGCCTGTCGCGTCACCTGCTCGATGAGATGGAGGTCGCGGCGCGGACCGAAGGCGCGCGGCGGATCATCCTTCACACCGGCACGCATCAGCACGCCGCGATCGAGCTCTACACGCGCCAGGGCTACACCGCGGTGCCGGTCTTCGAGCCCTACATCGGGTTGCCGGACTCGCTCTGCTTCGAGAAGGTGCTCGGGTGATGCGCGTCGAGTCGATCTTCATCCACCCGGTCAAGGCCACCAAGGCCGTGCCGGTCACCGGAGCCGAGGTCGAGCTGTCCGGGCTTCGCCACGACCGGCGCTGGGCCATCGTCGACCTTGATGGCAAACGCCTCAACGCCACACATCACGACACCTTGCTCGCCGTGACGGCGATGCCGGGTGACGACGGCGGACTGACGCTGATGGCCGAGGGCCGCGAACCTGCTTCGGTCCCCGTGCCGGTCGGTGGCCCACTGATCCCCGTCAACGTGTCCCGGATGGCCGAGGCCGTCGACGCCGGCGACCCGGCGGCCGAGTGGTTCAGTCAATACCTCGGCAAGCCGGTCAGGCTGGTCTGGCAGGCCGATCCCACCCTCCGCACGATGTCGGCCAAGCACGGCGGTCTCGACAGCGAACCGCTCAGCCTCGCCGACACCGGCCCGCTGCTCCTGACGTCGACGGCTTCCCTCAACCAGCTGAACGAGTGGATCGGCGACGGCGACCTTGCCATGGAACGATTCCGTCCCAATGTCGTCGTCGATGGCGATGAGCCCTTCGCCGAAGACCGGTGGCGACATATCCGCATCGGCGATGTGCCCTACCGATTCGCTGAGCACTGCGACCGGTGCGTGGTGACGACGATCGACCCGCATACGTTGAGCCGCGGCAAGGAACCGATCCGTACGCTCGCGCGGCACCGCAAGTGGGATGGCAAGACGTGGTTCGGCATACGGATCGTGCCGCTGAGCGAAGGATCGTTGAGCCTCGGCGACGGGGTCGAAGTCATTTCCTGATTCGACGTACAAAGCGAACCTGAGAACCATATGCTGGCTTCTCAGTATTCGTCAGGAGCCATTATGCGTCGTTCTTCCCTCCTATTTGCCTTGATGCTGGTGTTCGCACCAGCCCTCGTCGCGGCATCGAGTACGGCGTCATTCGCCGCCCCTGCAGCACCGGTGAGCTCGGTGGCCACCCCATTCGTGGGTCAAGAGGTGACGTTGACCGGCGACATCGGCACACCCGTCGTGCGTTCGGTGGAGCTGCAGAAGCTGGACAGCTCCTGGAAGGCGTACGCCTCGGGCAAGACCCTTGCCGATGGCACCTACTCGTTCAAGGCGAGTACCACCGCACCTTCTCGCCAATTCCGCGTCTTCGCCAAGGCCGAAGGCGGCAACCCGGCACTCACGAGCGATCCGATCAACCTCACCACCCAGAAGGACGAGGTCTCGCTCAACATCGCGCGGGTCGGCAACAACTTCAAGGCATCCGGCGTCGCGTCGCCCAAGATCGACGGTCGCCTGTTTGCCCTGCAGTACAAGAGCGGGACCAAGTGGGTCCAGGTCGGCTCGAAGATCGCAGAGACCGCCGACGGCAAGGTCGAAGTGACGTCGCCGGTCAACGGTTCGAAATCCTATCGGTTCCTGGGCGATGCGATCCCGGGTTCACCCTCTGCCATCTCCCCGACGATCGCGTTTTCGCCGGGCCCGAACACCCTCGGCACGAATGTCATCTACGTCTCGACCGACTCGGGCAAGACGCCGACAAAGAAGGGCGTCGACTACACCGGCGCGGCCACCTTCGTCACCGGCGACACCGCCATGCCGACCTGGGATGTCGAGACCGTCGCAGTCCGTGGCAACTCTTCGGCCGGCAAGGCCAAGAAGCCCTACAAGCTGAAGTTCACCGACAAGCAGAAGCCCTTCGGCATGAAGAGCGACAAGACCTGGATCCTGCTCGCCAACTACGGCGAC
Organism: Actinomycetota bacterium; assembly: GCA_030856025.1. GTDB lineage: Bacteria > Actinomycetota > Actinomycetes > Propionibacteriales > Nocardioidaceae > JACMOZ01. The sequence goes on along the minus strand of JALYQD010000078.1, from coordinate 25,058 downwards.
CGCACCCTGATCCGCAGCCGCATCGGCTTCGAGCTCGGTCGCAAAGAGGACGGGCTGAAATGGACGCCGGATGAGAAGTTCACCGAGCTGTTCCTCAACGGCAAGTACATGGGCAGCTACCAGCTCGTGCAGTCGATCAAGATCGACTCCAACCGTGTAAAGGTCAACAAGGAGACCGGACAGGTCATCGAGTTCGACCCGCACTGGAAGAAAGACGGCGTGCCCGGCTACGTCGGCTTCTCGGGTCAGGACTTCGCCTGGAAAGACCCTGATGAGTTCAAGACACTCGACGGCGGCGGCCAGGACCCCGAGGGCCTGACCGACGCGAAGATCGCCGCCATGAAGACCAAGATCACCAACTTCGAGAAGGTGCTGTACGGCGCCGACAAGAAGAAGGACTGGAGCACGGTCGACCTCGGAACACTCGATCCGAAGGACGACTGGACGACCTACCTCGACGTCAAGTCGGTTGTCGACTACTACCTGACCAAGGAGTTCACGAAGGACAACGACGCTGACTTCTACCGCAGCAACTTCTTCTACGTGAACAACGTCGACCCGCTGTCGGCCGACAAGTTCTTCATGGGCCCGATCTGGGACTTCGACCGCAGCGCAGGCGCCAAGCCTGCCGGTGGCTCCACCGACATCACCTCGCCCACGGGCTGGTGGATGCGTGGAAGTGGTTCGGCGAGCCACAACACCAACAAGATCCACTGGTACACCCGGATCGCGAAGGATCCGCGGTTCCTCGAGGCCATCGAGGCCCGGTGGGCGGCGAAGCGGGGGGATTACAAGTACGTCGCGATCTCGGGCGTCGACGCCGCGGTGTCCAGCTTGGGCGCCACGGTGGCGGCGAACGACCGTGCCCTCTGGGGCAAGTCGGGTGGCCGTTACGCACCGAAGACCTCGACCTACAGTGGCGAGATCAACTGGGTCCGCAAGTGGTACAAGGACCGCTACAACTGGATGGATGCGCAGCTGAGCCAAAACGGCACGGAGGATCCCATCTCCTGATGGCGCTATGACCCAGCACCGCGTCCGCCTGGTCGAGGCGACCCCGGAAATGCTCGAGGCAATCTCGCGCGGACCGGAAGCCTTGGCGGCGGTGTTGGGAATCGACCCGCCGGCAGGCTGGCCCGAGTTTCCCGACGCCTACGAATTCGTCCGCGAACGCCTGACTACTCATCCCGATGAGGCCGGTTGGTGGACCTGCCTGTTCACCGATCGCGAGAGCGGGCGTGTCCTCGGTTCGGGCGGTTACAAAGGTCCTCCACGGGACGGGATCGTGGAGATCGGCTACGAAGTCGCCCCGCAGTATCGCGCACGGGGAATCGCCACCGACGCCGCCGGACTCCTGATCGAGCGGGCATTCGCCGTGCGGGAGATTTCCGCGGTCGACGCTCATACTCTTGCCGGGACGAACGCGTCGACGACGGTTCTGGCCCGATGGGGCTTTCGGCGGATCGGCGAACTCGATGATCCCGGGCACGGACCGATCACGCATTGGCGGCTGGCGCGCGAAGAGTGCGTTGCGCGGTAGCCGGAGCCTGTCGTGCGCAGGGTCACAACCGGTTGACGGCGCGGGTATCTGATGGCCTAGCATGGTGAGGCTTGCCTAATATTAGGTTAACCTGAACAAAAGGAATCACACGGATGATGAGCAATCGCGCCTTCGTCGGCGCACTGTCGGTTCTTGCCCTCGGACTGACCGGCTGCGCTGCCGAAACCGCCTCCAACGGGGACCTCGCCGTGAAGGCGAGCGACAGTGACTGCAAGATCAGCGCGACGAAGCTCGATGCGGGAGCGTCGACCTTCAAGGTCACCAACAACGGTTCCAAGGTCACCGAGTTCTACGTCTACGCCGAAGGCGACCGGATCATGGGCGAGGTCGAGAACATCGGCCCCGGCCTCTCGCGCAACCTCGTGGTCGACCTGTCCAAGGGCACGTATGAAGGTGCCTGCAAGCCCGGCATGGTGGGCGACGGCATCCGCGAAACCCTCACGGTGACCGGCAAGTCCGCCAAGTCACTCACCGACTCCGAAGAGCTCAAGGCCGCCGCCAAGAGCTACGAACGCTATGTCGTGTCGCAGTCCGATGCCCTCATCGACAAGACGCAGGAATTCGTGGACGCGGTCAAGTCCGGCGACACCGAGAAGGCCAAGTCTCTCTTCCCGATCGCGCGCACCTACTGGGAGCGCATCGAGCCCGTTGCCGAGATCTTCGGCGACCTCGATCCGCTGACCGACGGCCGCGAGCCCGATGCCACGGCCGAGGGCCGCGACTTCACCGGTTGGCACCGCGTCGAGAAACAGCTCTGGGTCTCGGGCAACACCGACGGCATGGGCAAGTACGCCGACGACCTGCTCAAGAACGTCAAGGAAGTTGTCAGTCAGAGCAAGGAGAAGCCGCTCACCGCGTTGCAGCTCGCCCAGGGCTCGAAGGGCCTCCTCGACGAGGTCGCGACCGGCAAGATCACCGGCGAGGAAGACGAGTTCAGCCATACCGACTTGTGGGACTTCAAAGCCAACATCGAGGGCTCGCAGGCCGCGATCGCCGCGCTGCGACCGGTGCTCGAGAAGCAGGATCCGGCCCTGGTCAAGGAGCTCGATCAGCGCTTCGACGAGCTCGACACCGAGCTCAACCAGCACCAGGCCGAAGACGGCAGCTGGACGTTCTATGACAAGTTGACGAAGGAACAGGTCAAGGAGCTCTCCGACGCGGTCGCCGCGTTGAGCGAGCCGATCAGCCAGGTTGCTTCAGTCGTGGCGAAATCGGCCTGACGTTGTCCGATGTGAGCACCGACAAGTCAGCCTCCGGCCTTTCCCGGCGATCTCTTCTGGGGGCGGCCGGTGTCGGCGCGTTGGCGGTCGGCGGTGCCGGTTTCGTCGCGGGTGCCAAATCCGAGTCGGTCCCGGTGGCAGCTGACCCGGACGCGGTCGCCATACCTTTTGAAGGCGCTCACCAGGCCGGCATCGTCACACCAGCACAGGACCGGCTCTACTTCGTCGTCCTCGACATGTCGAGCGACGAGCGGGAAGACCTGATTTCGCTGCTCAAGGACTGGACCGCCGCGGCGCGCAAGCTGACGCAGGGCAATGACATCGGCGATTTCGGTGCCGTCTCGGGGGACCCGTTCGCACCTCCTGAGGACACCGGCGAGGCACTCGGCCTGCCGCCTTCGCAGCTCACGCTGACGGTCGGCTTCGGCCCGAGCCTCTTCGAGGACGCCGACGGCAAGCCGCGGTTCGGGCTCGAGGGCAAGAAACCCGAGCTCCTCGCCGAGCTCCCCGCGTTCTCCGGCGATCGCCTCCAGGCCGGGATCAGCGGCGGTGACCTCGCCATCCAGGCCTGCGCCAACGATCCTCAGGTCGCTGTCCACGCCGTACGCAACCTGGTGCGGATCGCATTCGGCCGCGCCAGCGTGCGCTACTCGCAGATGGGCTTCGGCCGCACGTCCTCGACGTCTTCGGCGCAGGTCACGGCGCGAAACATGCTGGGGTTCAAGGACGGCACGGCCAACATCAAGGTCGAGGAGAAGAAAACCGTCGAGGAATTCGTGTGGGTCAAGGAGGACGGCGGCCCGGACTGGCTCGTCGGCGGCAGCTACCTCGTCTCGCGCAAGATCAACATGCGCATCGAGACGTGGGACCGCGAGTCCCTCGAGGGCCAGAACTCGATCATCGGCCGATCCAAGGGATCGGGCGGACCGATGTCCGGCGGCGACGAGTTCGACGAAATCGACTTCAAGGCCAAGGCCAAGGGCGAGGACGGTGAGCTGCTCGTCGGGGAGAAGTCGCACGTGCGGCTCGCCCACCCCGATTTCAACAAGGGCGCGAAGATGCTTCGCCGCGGCTACAACTTCGTCGACGGGTCGGACGGCCTGGGTCAGTTGTCGGCCGGCTTGTTCTTCCTCGCTTATCAGCGCAACCCCGAAAAGCAGTTCGTCCAGGTACAGAAGTCCCTCGCCGGCCTGCAGAACGACCTGCTCAACGAATACATCGTCCACGTGAGCTCGGGGCTCTTTGCCTGCCCGCCCGGCGTCGGCAAGCGCGGCTACTGGGGCGAGAAGCTCTTCACCTGATCCAGCACTGCGCACTCCCCGACGAACGAGTCAACTAGACGAGTGAGTCCACCGGGGGCTCGATGCGCGAACCCGAATCGTCGGTGAAGTCTTCGACTTCAGTCGCGCTGCGTTCCCCGCCGCGGTACCGCCACACGCCGATTGCGACGACAACCGCCGCGAGCACCAGGGACAGGAGCAGCGACTCGCGCGTCTCGTCCAGCACCAGCATGCCGGCCAGCAAGCCCAGGATGCTCACGATGGCGAACCAGGTGAGGTAGGGAAACGCCCACATCTTCAGGCCGAGATTGCCGGACTCCTCCGCGCTCATACGGCGGCGGAGGATCAGTTGCGAGATCGCGATCACGAGCCATACGAAAAGGGCGATCGCGCCGGAGGTGTTGACGAGGAAGAGGAACACGGTGTCGGGCGCGATGTAGTTCAGTCCCACGGTGATGAAGCCGACGACAGTCGAGGCGAGCACCGCCGAGCGAGGCACGCCGCGGCCGGAGATCTTCGCCAGGCCGTCGGGAGCATCCCCGCGCACCGAGAGGGAGAAGAGCATCCGACTGGCGGTGTAAAGGCCTGAGTTGAGGCAGGACAGGACGCTGGTCAGGACGATCACGTCCATGATGGTGCCGGCGCCCGGGATGCCGAAGAGCTCGATCGCCGCGACATACGGGCTCTTGGCCACCGAGGCGCTGTCCCAGGGGAGAAGGGTGACGATGATGGCGATGGAACCGATGTTGAAGATGAGGATGCGCCACACGGTGGAACGCACGGCCTTCTTGACCGCGTCGACCGGGTGTTCGGACTCACCTGCAGCGATCGTGGCGATCTCGGCGCCGAAGAACGAGAACACGACCACGAGCACCCCGGCGAGGACCGCGCCGCCGCCGGTGGGGAAGAAACCGCCCCTGCCGGTGAGGTTGTCGAAGCCCGGTGCCGGCACTCCGGGCATGAAGCCCAGGATCGCCGCGATGCCGAGGACGAGGAACACGACGATGGCCGCGACCTTGATCGAAGCGAACCAGAACTCGAACTCGCCGAACGACTTCACCGATGCGATGTTCGTGAGGGTCAGCAGGATCATGAGCAGGAGCGCCCAGACCCACTGGTCGACGGTTGGAACCCAGCGGTGCACGATCGCGGCGCCCGCAGTGGCCTCGACGCCGAGGACGATGATCCAGAACCAGGCGTAGAGCCAGCCGATGCTGAAGCCGGCCCAGCGGCCGAGGGCCCGGTCGGCGTAGGTCGAGAAGGAACCGGTCTCGGGATTGGCCGACGCCATCTCGCCGAGCATGCGCATCACCAGGATCACGACAAAGCCGGCAGCAGCGTAGGCGACGAGGATTCCGGGACCGGCCTCCCGGATGGCCGCGCCGGAGCCGACGAAGAGGCCGGCGCCAATGACACCCGCGATCGCGATCATCGACAAATGGCGTGGCTTCAGCGTGTTGGCAAGCTGATGGCCACCGGCACCTGTTTTCACAGCGTCGGTTTCGGGGACAGAAGGCATGGTTGAGCTCCATTGCTTGCTTGCTTGGATTTGCGCTGCGCGTGGTGGCATACGTCACGCGAGGTCAAGTCGGCCACCCTACGGCGTTTCGCGTCCGCAGGGCAAAAGCACCTCGCGCACCGGGCCGCGCTGATTCGGGGCCCATGTGACAGCGTCGGTGTCATACCCGCGGTACGCTTGCCCTTATGTCGATTGCCGTCAAGACCCCCACGACTGCCGAATTGCCCGTCTCAGCCGCGCGTATTGCCGAGCTGACGAGCCAGATCCGCACCACGACCCACGCGTCCCGCACGACCGTCTCGCCGATGAACGGCAAGCCGGTCGCCGACATCCCGGTGTCGAGCATCGATGACGTCCAGGCGGCGTTCGATGCTGCCCGCAACGCCCAGGCCGTCTGGGCCCGGACGCCGCTGCACGAACGCAAGAAGGCGCTGCTCAAGCTCCACGATCTCCTCCTCGAGAACCAGGAAGAGCTCCTCGACCTGATCCAGCTCGAGTCCGGCAAGACCCGCGCTCACGCCTTCGACGAGATCGCCCACGTCGCGCTGACCGCCCGCTTCTACGCGCGCCGTCTCTACAAGCAGCTGAGCCCCCAGCGCCGCTCGGGCCTCTTCCCGGGACTGACCAAGGTCACCGTCAACGCGGTGCCCAAGGGCGTCGTCGGCATCATCTCGCCGTGGAACTATCCGTTGACGATGGCCATCTCGGACGGCATACCGGCGATCGCCGCCGGCAACGCGGTCGTCCACAAGCCCGACAGTCAGAGCCCGCTGATCGCGCTCGCCGGTGTCGAGCTCATGCGCAAGGCCGGCATACCGGCCGACCTCTGGCAAGTCGTCAGCGGCGCCGGATCGGTCGTCGGCACGGCGATCATCGAACGTGCCGACTACGTGTGTTTCACCGGGTCGACGGCCACGGGCAAGACGATCGCCAAGCAGGCCGCCGAACGCCTGATCAGCTGCTCGCTCGAGCTCGGCGGCAAGAACCCGATGATCGTCCTCGAGAGCGCCAACGTCGACAAGGCCGCCGCCGGCGCCGTCAACGCGTGCTTCTCCTCGGCCGGCCAGCTGTGTGTCTCGATCGAGCGCTTGTATGTCGCCGACGGGATCTACGACGAGTTCAGGAGCGCCTTCGTCGAGAAGGTCAAGGCCATGAAGCTGTCTTCGAGCCTCGAATTCGGCCCTGACATGGGATCCCTCGTGTCGCAGAGCCAGATCGACACGGCGCAGAAGCATGTCGCCGATGCGGTATCCAACGGAGCGACCGTCCTCACCGGCGGCAAGGCCCGCCCCGAACTCGGCCCGTTCTTCTTCGAACCGACCGTTCTCGAAGGCGTCACGCCTGACGCGGAGTGCTACGCCGAAGAAACATTCGGCCCGCTCGTCTCGCTCTACCGCTTCTCGACCGAGGACGAAGCCGTCGCGCTTGCCAACCAGGGTGACTATGGCCTCAACGCGAGCATCTTCGGCAAGGCCGGGCGCGCCCGCGCGCTCGCCGGCCAGATCAAGGCCGGCACGGTCAACATCAACGAAGGCTTCGCCGCGACATTCGGCAGCCTCGACGCACCGATGGGCGGCATGCGCCAATCGGGACTCGGTCGCCGGCACGGCTCGGAAGGCATCCTGCGCTACACCGAGCCCCAGTCGATTGCGAGCCAGAGCCTGATCCCGGTCTCCGGGCCGAGATTCCTGTCGGCGAAGAAGAATGCCGGCTTCATGACTTTCGCACTTCGTTTCCTGAGGAGGACGCCGCGCGCATGAGTTACGACTACGACGTTTTGGTGATCGGTTCGGGCTTCGGCGGCAGCGTTTCGGCGCTTCGCCTCACCGAGAAGGGCTACAAGGTCGGCGTGTTCGAGGCCGGCAAGCGCTTCGAGGACAAGGACTTCGCCAAGAGCTCCTGGCGGCTTCGCAAGTTCCTCTGGATGCCTCAGATCGGCTGCTACGGCATTCAGCGCATCGACAAGCTCAAGGACGTCATGATCCTGTCCGGCGCCGGCGTCGGCGGCGGCTCCCTCGTCTATGCCAACACGCTTTACGAACCGCTCGACCCGTTCTACCGCGATGCCGCGTGGGGTCACATCACCGACTGGAAGACCGAGCTCGAGCCCTACTACGAGCAGGCCAAGCGCATGCTCGGTGTGAGCGTCTATCCCCAGGTCACGGCCGCGGACGAGATCATCAAGAAGGTCGCCGAGGAGATGGGCGTCGGGGGCACGTTCCACCACACACCGGTCGGCGTCTTCTTCGGAGCACCCGGAGAAAAGGTCGCCGATCCCTATTTCGGCGGCGCCGGCCCCGAACGCAGCGGTTGCCTGCAGTGCGGCGAATGTATGACCGGTTGCCGCCACAACGCCAAGAACACGTTGATGAAGAACTACCTCTACCTCGCCGAGAAGGGTGGGGCCCAGATCCACCCGATGACGACCATCACCTCGGTCAAGCCGCTGGCCGGTGGAGGGTATGAGATCCGCGCCCGTCGCACCAACAAGCGCTTCCGGCCGCACCGCAGGTTCAGGGCTGAACAAGTCGTGTTCTCGGCCAGCACGATGGGCACGCAGAAGCTCCTCCACAAGATGCGCGACCAAAACAAGCTGCCGAACGTCTCTGCGCGACTGGGCCTGTTGACCCGCACCAACTCCGAAGCACTGCTCGGCGCGATCGCCGACGGCAAGGAGATCGACTACAGCAAGGGTGTCGCGATCACGTCGTCGTTCCACCCCGACGAATACACCCACATCGAGCCGGTGCGCTATGGCAAGGGCTCGAATGCGATGTCCCTGATGCAGACCGTCATGACCGACGGCGGCGGCAGCAAGCCCCGGTGGGTCACGTGGCTCGGCGAGATGTGGAAGCAGAAGTCCAAGCTGTTCAAGCTCTACGACCTGCGGCACTGGTCCGAACGCACCATCATCGCCTTGGTGATGCAGACACACGACAACTCCATCACCACCTACACCAAGCGCGGCATCACCGGTCGGCGCAAGCTGACCTCCAAGCAGGGCCACGGTGCGCCCAACCCCACCTGGATCCCGGCCGCCAACGACGCCACCCGCCGCATTGCCAAGCACATGGGCGGCACTCCCGGCGGCACGCTAGGCGAGCCGTTCAACGTCCCGATGACGGCCCACTTCATGGGCGGCTGTGCGATCGGCGACAGCGCGGAGAGCGGCGTCATCGACCCGTTCCAGCGCCTGTATGGCTATGAGGGCCTGCATGTCGTCGACGGTTCGGCGATCAGCGCCAACCTCGGTGTCAATCCCTCGCTGACGATCACGGCCCAGGCCGAACGGGCGATGTCCTTCTGGCCCAACAAGGGCGAAGCCGACGCAAGGCCGGCGCTCGGTTCGGCATACAGGAAGATCTCGCCGTCGATGCCGAAGAACCCGATCGTGCCCGCGGACGCTCCGGCGGCGTTGCAGCTGCCGATCGTCGACGTCACCTGAAGGACGCTCCACGCAGAGGAATCGGCCTGAACCCCCCGAGGTTTCAGGCCGATTCCGCGTTCCCCGCAGGATGCGGCGGGGAACGCGCCCCGAGAGCTATCAAATTTGAGAGCTATTGAGTTGCGCAGCTCCTAAATTGCACAGGACCCGACCGGGAGGGAGCTCACGGGTCGGGCCCTGTCGTGCCACGAGGAGCGGGCACCGGATCTAACGGGAGGGAGTTTAGTTAGATCCACTCATTTCAACGACCGGTACCAACAAGGGTTACGGGGGTAGTTGCGGGTTTTTCCAGAAATATCTGCACCGATAGACTCCCTCCGTGCCAGTCACCCAATTCCAGGACCATGACCTCGTTCTCGTCGTCGATTTCGGGGCGCAATATGCCCAGTTGATCGCCCGGCGGGTGCGCGAAGCCCAGGTCTACAGCGAGATCGTTCCGCACAGCATGTCCATCGCCGAGATGATGGCCAGGAAGCCGGCGGCGATCATCCTTTCCGGCGGCCCACAGTCGGTCTATGCCGAGGGCGCCCCGCAGGTCGACCGCGGTCTTTTCGAGCAGAACATCCCCGTGTTCGGCATTTGCTACGGCTTCCAGGCCATGGCGCTCGCCCTCGGCGGCACGGTGGAGCGGACCGGCCTGTCCGAGTTCGGTCGCACCGCGGTTGTCGTCGATGACGCCGGCACGCTTCTCGCGGACATACCCGCAGGTCACCGCGTATGGATGAGTCACGGCGACGCCGTGGCCAAGGCCCCTGAAGGCTTCGACGCCCTCGCTCACAGCGCCGGCGCGACCGTTGCCGCATTCGAAGACACGACGAGGCGCTTCGCCGGTGTTCAATGGCATCCCGAGGTGCTGCACAGCGAACACGGTCAGGAAGTCCTGACCCGTTTCCTCGTCGACATCGCCGGCTGTGCCCAGACGTGGACCAGCGCCAACATCGTCGACGAGCAGGTCGCCCTGATCCGCGAAGTAGTCGGCAACAAGAGGGCCATCTGCGGACTGTCCGGTGGTGTGGACTCGGCCGTAGCCGCTGCCCTCGTGCAGAAGGCCATCGGCGACCAGCTGACCTGCGTCTTCGTCGACCACGGACTCCTGCGCAAGGGTGAAGCCGAGCAGGTCGAGCTCGACTACGTCGCCTCGACCGGCGTGGACCTCAAGGTCGTCGAGGCCAGCGACCAGTTCCTCGGTTTCCTCAAGGATGTCACCGACCCCGAAGAGAAGCGCAAGATCATCGGGCGCGAGTTCATCCGCGTGTTCGAGGCCGCCGAGCTCGAGGTCGTCGCCGCTGCCGACGGCGAGCCGGTCGAGTTCCTCGTCCAGGGCACGCTCTATCCCGATGTCGTCGAGTCCGGCGGGGGAGAGGGCGCGGCCAACATCAAGAGCCACCACAACGTGGGCGGCCTGCCCGATGACCTGCAGTTCAAGCTGATCGAGCCGTTGCGCACGCTGTTCAAGGACGAAGTCCGCCAGGTGGGTGAAGAGCTCGGGCTGCCGCCCGAAATCGTCTGGCGCCATCCGTTCCCCGGACCGGGCCTGGCGATCCGCATCGTCGGCGCCGTCGACGCCGAGCGTCTACGGATCCTGCGCGACGCCGACGCGATCGCGCGCGAAGAACTCACCAAAGCCGGTCTCGACCGGGACATATGGCAATTCCCGGTCGTGCTGCTCGCCGACGTCCGTTCGGTGGGCGTCCAGGGCGATGGACGTACGTATGGCCATCCGATCGTGCTCCGGCCGGTGACCAGTGAAGATGCGATGACCGCCGATTGGGGCCGACTCCCGTACGACGTCATGGAAACCATCTCGACCCGCATCACCAATGAAGTGCGCGAGGTCAACCGCGTCGTTGTCGATATCACCAGCAAGCCGCCCGGCACCATCGAGTGGGAGTAGTGCCTCAGCCCTTGTAGATGTCTGGAATCCCGTCACGGTCGTCGTCGCGCGTCTCACGCTCGGCGATCAGGCGGTATTTCCTGTTTCGGGACCTCAGGACGACGGTTGCGCAAAGCGCGGAGACCAGTGATCCCATCAGCACTCCGACCTTGACGTGTTCGTCGGTGATGTTGCCGACGCCGTATGCCAGCTCGCCGATCAGCAGGGACACGGTGAAGCCCACGCCGGCCAACATGGCGAGGCCGAGGACGTCGAGCCATTCGAGGTCGTCGTCGAGCTCGGCGCGGGTGAACCGGGCCAGCATCCACGTAAAGCCGAAGACGCCGACCGTCTTGCCGAGGAACAGCCCGGCGATGATCCCGAGCGTGATCGGCTGGCTCATGGCGTCGGTGAATCCCGACCAGCCGTCGAGCGCCACGCCCGCGGAGAAGAACGCGAAGACCGGCACGGCGAAGGCCGACGACACCGGCCGGAAGCGGTGCTCGAAATGCTCCGCGAGCCCTGGACCTCCGCCGTCGCGGCTCAGGACCGGAACGGCGAATCCGAGGAGGACTCCGGCCACCGTCGCGTGGACGCCGGAGGCGTGGACGCACCCCCAGGTCGCCGCCGCGAGCGGCAGGAGCAGCCACCAGTGCCGGATGCGGCGTTGTACAAGAACCGTGAAGCCCGCGAGCGGTATGAGCGCAAGGAGCAGCCACGCGATGTGGAGGCTCTTGGTGTAGAACAACGCGATGATCAGGATCGCGAACAGATCGTCGACGACGGCGAGTGTCAGCAAGAACGTGCGCAGGCCGGTCGGGAGATGAGTGCTGATGACGGCCAGGACCGCGAGCGCGAAGGCAATGTCGGTCGCAGTGGGGATGGCCCAACCCCGAAGAGCGCCGCCGCCGCCGCCCAGGTTGACGAGGGTGAACAGCAGCGCGGGGACCGCCATACCGCCGAGGGCGGCGACGATTGGAACTGCGGCGCGGCTGGGCTCGCGCAGGTCGCCGGCGACGAATTCGCGCTTGAGCTCGAGCCCGGCGACGAAGAAGAAGATGGCAAGCAGCCCGTCAGAAGCCCACATCCCGAGGGACAGGTCGAGATGGAGTCGATCCGGCCCGATCGTGTAGTCGCGCAGCGCTGCGTAGTCACCACCGGCGGGTGAATTGGCCCAGACGATGGCTGCCACTGCGGCGACAATGAGGAGAGCGCCACCGAGGGTTTCCTTGCGGAGGATCTCGCCGATGCGAGAGGCTTCCGGCCACGTTCCGCGACCGAGGAGTCTGTTCGTTGCCATGGTCCTGAGCCTACCGTCGTGCTACAATAGATGAACATTCAACTACATGAGGAGTGAACATGCCGGTCACGCGACTCAACCACGCGGTCCTCTACGTGCGCGACGTCGAGCGAAGTGTTGCGTTCTACGAGGCGACCCTCGGCTTCCGGAAGGTCATGGGCTTCCCAGGAGCGGCTTTCCTCCAGGCGAGCGGCAGCAACAACGACCACGACCTCGGTCTGTTCCAGATCGGCGCGCAAGCCGGCCCCTCCGGTGCAGGCCGCAGCACGGTCGGGCTCTACCACCTCGCGTGGGAGGTCGACACCCTCGACGAGCTCGCCCAGACACGTCAGCGACTCATCGACGCCGGGTCCCTCGTGGGCGCAACCGATCACGGCACGACCAAGGCGTTGTATGCCCACGATCCCGACGGCATCGAATTCGAAGTCAGCTGGCTTGTCCCCGCCAACCTCCTCACCGATGAGATCCTGCAGGCGCGCGAAACCATGAAGGCGCTCGACCTCGAGGCGGCCAAGGAAGAGTTCGGCTCCCAGACCCTCGGCGGCATCGGCATCTCCATACCGGCGGGTCACTGACTCACGCTACGGTCTGACGTATGCCTGACGTCGCCATTGCCGCCCCCAATGAGGCGGCGGCCGATGCCGGCGAGCGCATCGCCACCGCCGGCGGCAACGCCATCGACTCGGCCCTGGCTGCCTCCCTCGTCACGATGGTCAACGAGGTCGGCATTGTCTCGTTGAGCTCGGGCGGATTCATCACCGTCCAGCCGCCCGACGGCTCGGCACCGCAGACCGTCGACGGCTGGATCGACATGCCGGGCCGCAGCCAACAGCTTGGTGGCGGCACGTGGGACATCCATACCGAGTACGGCGGTGGAGTCACCGTCACGATCGGCCCGGGATCGGTTGGCGCACACGGCTCGATCGCCGCTTTCGGCGAGGCGCACCGCCGGTGGGGGAGCATTCCGTGGCACGAGCTGGTCGCCCCGGCGCTCGACGTCGCCCGCGCCGGCTTTCGGCTCAGTGCCGCTTCGCGCTACTACCTCGGCTACGTCCATGACGAAATCTTCGGCTGGGACGCCGTGAGCCGCGCCGCCGTCCACGACAACGATGGCGAGATCACCACGGGTCTCATCATCCTGCCGGACCTTGCCGGTTCGCTCGAACAGATCGCGTTGCACGGTCCCGAGGAGATCTACACCGGTGACCTCGGACGGCGTCTCGCCGATGCCATCGTCGACCGCGGCGGCATAGTCGGGCGCGATGACCTTGCGGCGTATGCCGCCGTCACCCGGCCTTCGCTGATCACCCAGGTCGGCGACTGGACACTCGGCACCAATCCGCCACCCTCGGTCGGCGGCGTATGCGTGGCCGCCATGCTGCGACTCCTCGACGGCCGTCCGCACGGGGAGTGGACCGATGAGGACATCAGCCACCTCATCGAGGTGCAGCGCGCCATCCTGGGTCACCGGCTCGCCGTCTTCGACACGACCGACGACCTCGAAGCCGAGGCCGCGGCGTTCCTGGCACTGATCGACACCGATCACCTCGCGGTCCTCGAGTCCGGCTCCACCGCCCATGTCTCGGCCACCGATAGCGACGGCGGCGCATGCGCGGTGACGGTGTCGTCGGGATACAGCTCGGGAATGATCGCCACGGGCACCGGCATCTGGCTCAACAACTGCCTCGGCGAGCCCGAGCTCAATGCCCATGGGCTGCACGGCCTGGCTCCCGGCACCCGGTTGCTCTCCAACATGGCGCCGACGGTCGGGCACGACACGAGGGGCGCGGCGCTGGCCATCGGCTCGCCTGGTGCCGACCGCATCACGACGGCGATCGTCCAGGCGCTGGCAGGATTTCTCGGCGGCGAGCTGAGTCTCCCGATGGCCATCAACCATCCGCGCGTCCATGTCCACCGGGCCCGGACACCGCGCGAGGAGATCAAGAGGGAAACCGATCTCACCATGTATTTTGGCGGTGTCGCGGCCACCCTGCGCGAACCCGACGGCCATATGATCGCGGCCGCCGACCCGCGGCGCGACGGTGCCACACGTCTCGTCCAGGAAAGGACGCCCCGACCATGATCGAGCCGATCATCATCGCCCACCGAGGCGCCTCGGGCTATCGTCCCGAGCACACGCTCGCGGGCTACCAGTTGGCGATCGACATGGGCGCGGACTACATCGAGCCCGATGTCGTCAGCACGTCGGACGGAGTCCTGCTGGCCCGTCACGAGAACGAGATCTCCGGCACGACCGATGTCGCCGACCATCCCGAATTCGCCGATCGCAGGACCACAAAGACGATCGACAGCACTGAGCTGACCGGCTGGTTCACCGAGGACTTCGCCCTCGCGGAGATCAAGACCCTGCGTGCCAAAGAGCGGATCCCGGCCATCCGCGACGCCAACACGCGCTACGACGGCCGCTTCGACGTATGCACCCTCGACGAGATCATCGACCTGGTGGAGAGTAACAACGTCGGCCGGTCAGAGCCGATCGTCGCCTACATCGAGACCAAGCACCCGAGCTACTTCGACAGCATCGGCCTCAATCTCGACGACCTGCTTCTCGAGGTGCTGGGCCGCAGGGGACTTGACCATGACGGTGGCAAGACGATCATCCAGTCGATGGAGCCGCAGAACCTCCGCTCCCTGAGCACCCGTACGAAGCTCCCGCTGATCCAGCTGATGCCCTCGAGGGGCCGGCCCGCCGACTTCGTGCTGACCGGAGATGAGCGGACCTATGCCGATCTGGCGCAGCCGCACGAATTGGCCGACATCGCGACCTATGCGGCCGGCATCGGGCCCAACAAGGATTGCGTCATCGCCCTCAACGAGGACGGGACCCTGGGGGAGGAGACCGCGTTGGTGGCCGAGGCCCACAAGGTCGGCCTGCTCGTGCACATCTGGACGATGCGCGACGAAAACACGTTTCTGCCCAGGGACATGTGGAAGGGCGAGGACAAAACCACCAAAGGCAATGTCCTCGCCGAGTTCGAGCGCTTCTTCGACGCCGGTGTCGATGGTCTCTTTTCCGACTTCACCGACACCGCCGTCGAAGCGCGTCGCGGCTGGTTAGCTCGTCGGGGCTGACGGGGCCTGCACGACGACCGTCGGCTTGTCCTCGAGCGGGATGAGGAACAGCGACACGATGTAGGCGATGATCAGCGATCCCGCGCCCAGCAGCGTGCATACGGCGACGAGGATGCGGATGAGGTTGGCATCG
Organism: Actinomycetota bacterium; assembly: GCA_030856025.1. GTDB lineage: Bacteria > Actinomycetota > Actinomycetes > Propionibacteriales > Nocardioidaceae > JACMOZ01. The sequence goes on along the minus strand of JALYQD010000078.1, from coordinate 9,634 downwards.
ACCCCGGTGTATTCGGCGAGGCCGCCGCATACACCGCCGAACCACTTGTCGTCGCGGCTGCGGGTGAGGCGTTTGACCGGCTTGCTCATATTTCTCTCCATGTGGTTGGTTTTCTCCAGATGCTTCCGATGATTCCGATGATTCCGAGCGCGATCAGGGTGGTCGGCGCGGCCACACTGAGCTGTTCCAGCGTGAACGTGTCTTGCTTGTGGGCAACCCAACTGCCGACGATGGCGAGGAAGAAGGCGCCGAAGGCGAAGCTCTCCCAGGCGAATGCGTGCCTGTTCATTGCTTGATCACCTCGATGTCTCCGAAGGTCTCGCTGATGTCGAGGGTGAGCTTGGAGGCAAGCGTGTCGTCGGCCGGGTAGTGGAGCTCGGTCTGGGTGCCGTTGGTCTTGCGGTCGAAGACCCGGATCTCACCGGCCCTCAACTTCGCGTTGACCTCGACGTTGAGGTCCCTCGGCACGATGATCTTCGTCGAGCCGAAGCCGACCTCGATCTTGACGGTGCGACCGGCAAGCGATGCCGGATTGTCCATTTCGTCGAGGTTGAGGTCGAGCTGGCCGATACCGAGCTTGTATGAGCTCGCCACGGTCGAAGTGTCCTCGGGATGGACGTCGTGGCCGATGCGCGAGCTGGGCAGGATCGCGCTGATCGCCAGGGCGATGGCGAGCATGCCGCCGATCGGGATGAGCGGGCCGGCGTTGCCGAAGAAGGTCCCGATCAGCAGCCCGACAGCCGTGACACCGAGGGCGGCAACGGCATATGTCGTCCACGGGAGGGAACCGTTGGCGTTGGCATAAAGCGCCACGGCGCCGACGGCGATGAGCGACGAGGACAACGTGACGAGTGTGAGCACGGGCGACCATGGCGTCTTCGGTTCCTTCTCGATGACGAGCTCCTGTGTGACCGTCTCGCCATCTGCGTTCTGGGTCTCGACCACTGTGGTTGTGGGTCCGGTGGTTGTGGGCCCCTCGGTTGTGGACATGGTGCGCTCCTTGCGTCGTTGCGCCGGCTTGATGACCCAGAAGTAGACCGCGGCCAGGGCGATGAGGCCGAGCCACGGGAACGGCGCGTCCCAGTTGTTGCCGAAGAGGCCGGTTCCCGCGGTGATGGCGAAGACCCCCGCGACGATCAGGCCGACGACACGGAACTGTTCTTCGTTCTCGTCGAGCTTGAACCACGTCGCCGCGACGCTCTTGTCCTCGTTGTCGGCGGGAAGCAAGAACCAGCCGGCGAGGTACAGGATGACGCCGGCGAAACCGACGAACGTCAGGGCCGCGAGGATCACCCGCAGGATGACGGGGTCGATGTTGAAGTGTTTGGCGAGGCCGGCACAGACACCGGCGACCATTCGGTCTTCGGAGGATCGTTTGACGTCGACGATGCTGCGCACCTTGTGCGGGTCGAAGCCAGTGTCGGCCTCTGGAGGAGTTTCGTTCATAGCCCCATCCTCGACTCCCGCGCGTCCCATATCTATTGGGGGAACCCCTGATTTCACCGGTCAGGGGGACTCAGCGGGTCAGGGTCGGGCAAGGGTCATCCCAGTGGCGCTCGCGCTCGCCCACGTGTGACGATCAGGTGTGACCGAATACCGCCGTGCCTATAGACCGGCCGAGCGCCGCCTTGTGGGTGGCGTCGCTGCCGGTGTGGCCGAGCATTTCGGCATCGGGGTCATGTATGTCCGGCTCGCCTTCGTCATTGCCATGTTCTTCAACGGCGCCGGCGTGGTCGCGTATCTGCTCTTGTGGCGCTTCCTGCCGCTGCGCGAACCCGAGCTCTCGCCCGGACTCGAGAGCGCGACCCGCACCGGCTACCGCCAGCAGGGCCGGCCGAGCGGCCGTCGGGCGGCCTTCGAGGCGCTCCAGACGGCCGCCGTATGCGCGATCGGGCTGGGGCTGCTGTTGCTGCTCCAGGTCAGCGGCCGCGGCATCAGCTGGCGACTGCTCGTCCCCCTTCTCATCGGCCTGGTCGGGCTCGCCCTCATCTGGCGGCAGTTCGACGACGCCAACTGGAGTCGGTGGATGCGCCAGACGTCCGGCTGGGGATCGGCCGCGCGCATTGCCGCCGGCGTCGTCCTGGTCGGTTTTGCCGGCCTCTACTTCCTGAGCCAGGAACGCGGCTGGAGCTCGCTCGTCGACCTCGCGTCGGCCACGGGGGTGGCCGTGATCGGCCTCGGCCTGATCCTCGGCCCGTGGATCTACAAGCTCACTTCTGACCTCAGTGCCGAACGCCGCGAGCGCGTGCGTTCGCAGGAACGCGCCGACGTCGCCGCCCACCTGCACGACTCGGTGCTGCAGACTCTCGCGCTGTTGCAGAAGAACGCCGGCGATCCCGGCACCGTTGCCACGCTGGCCCGCCGGCAGGAGCGCGAGCTTCGGGCCTGGCTCTACGGCGATGAGAACGAGAGCGGCGATTCGCTCGTTGCGGTTCTCAGGGCGGCCGCAGCCGATGTCGAAACGGACCATTTGACGCCGGTCGAGGTGATTGCAGTCGGCGACGTCGGCCTCGGCCCCGACGTCTCGGCGCTGGCCAAGGCGGCCCGCGAGGCCATGATCAACGCGGCGAAACACGCCCACGTCGACCGCATCGACGTCTACGTCGAGGTCGCCGAACGGCGCGTCGACGTGTTCGTGCGCGATCGTGGTGTTGGTTTCGACGCCGACACGATCGCCGACGACCGGATGGGCGTACGCGGATCGATCATCGGCCGGATCGAGCGCCACGGCGGCACGGCGATCATCAAGAGCGCGCCCGGCGACGGCACCGAGGTCCACATGTCCATACCGTTGCGCTCGACGGACGGGGCCGACAGCGCTTCGGTAGACAGGACCACCGCGGTCAACCCGACCGACTCCGGCTCGGCCGTCCAACTGGGAGAGAATGCCCTATGACCAAGTTGCGCGTCGCGATCGTCGACGACCATGCGATGTTCCGCGCCGGAGTCCGCTCGGAGATCAAGGACGCGGTCGACATCGTTGCCGAAGCCGAGGACGTCGAGACGGCTATCGCCGCGATCGCTGAACACAAGCCCGACGTCGTTCTGCTCGACGTGCACATGCCCGGCGGCGGCGGTATGGAGGTCATCCGGCGGCTGCACGTGCGCCAGCCGGACACCAAGTTCCTGGCGCTGTCGGTCAGTGACGCGGCCGAGGACGTCATCGGCATCATCCGCGCCGGTGCCCGCGGCTACGTCACCAAAAACATCTCCGGACCCGAGCTCCTCGCCGCGATCGCCCGGGTTGCGGTCGGGGACGCGGTGTTCTCGCCCCGGCTCGCCGGCTTTGTGCTCGATGCGTTCGCCGGCACGATCGAGATTGCCCAGGTCGATGAGGACCTCGACCGCCTCACCGAGCGTGAACGCGAAGTCATGCGGCTCATCGCCCGCGGCTACGCCTACAAGGAAGTCGCCAAGGAGCTGTTCATTTCGGTCAAGACCGTTGAGACCCATGTCTCCAGCGTCCTTCGCAAGCTCCAGCTGTCCAGCCGCCACGAGTTGACCCGCTGGGCCAACGACCGACGACTGATCTGACGCTGCAGGTTGACCGTTAGAACCCGCCAACGGTCACTGGGTAAACCTCGACTCCGCCGGGCAAATTTGCCGGTCGGAGATGGTGTTTGCCCAGGGGAGTCGTCACCGCGAATTGGTCCATTGAACCCGGATCAGTCCTAGTCTGGAGCGGTGAATGATCCTCATCTGATCGTGTTGTTCGGCGCCACCGGCGATCTGGCCCGCCGCAAGTTGCTGCCCGGAATCATGCACTTGTTGCAGTCGGGACTCGTCCCGGAGTCCCGCATCATCGGCGTCTCCCTCGACGATTTCGACGATGACGCCTTCCGAGACTTCACCGAGGCGGCGTGCCGCGAGTTCAGTACGCGGCCAATGCCCGACGAACTCTGGAAGGACTTCGCTCCCAAGCTGAGCTATGTCAACGTCAAGGCCGGCCCCGAGGCACTGGCCAAGGCTGCCGCCGACCTGGAGGCCGAGCTCGGCGGCAGCACCAAGCGCCTCCACTACCTGAGCGTCCCGCCCAAGGCCGCGCTCGACGTCGTCCATACACTCGCGGCCGCCGATCTGGTGGAACGTTCGCGCATCATCATGGAGAAGCCGTTCGGCACCGATCTGGCCAGTGCGAGGTCGCTCAACGCGCAGCTCCACGAAGTGTTTGCCGAGGAACAGATCTTCCGCATCGACCATTTCCTCGGCAAGGAGGCGGCGCTCAACATCCTGGCCTTCCGCTTCGCCAACGGCCTGTTCGAACCGATCTGGAACCGCAACTTCATCGAGCACGTGCAGATCGACGTGCCGGAGACACTGTCGGTGTCAGGTCGTTCCGGTTTCTACGAGGGCACCGGCGCGTTCAAGGACATGGCGGTCACGCACTTGTTCCAGGTGATGGCGTTCATGGCCATGGAGCCGCCGACGGCGCTGGATTCGGACTCCATCAGCGAGGAGAAGAACAAGGTCTTCCGCTCGATGCTGCCGCTCGACCCGCAGCATGTCGTCCGCGGGCAGTATGCGGGTTATCGCGAGGAAGAGGGTGTCTCGGGGGAGTCTGAGACCGAGACGTTCGTGGCACTGCGAGCCGAGATCGACAACTGGCGCTGGGCCGGGGTGCCGTTCTTCCTTCGCACCGGCAAGCAGCTTGCCGAGGGCGCGCGCATCATCTCGATCGCATTCCGCGAGCCGCCGAAAAGCATGTTCCCGTCCGGTTCAGGCGTCGGGCTGACCGGACCGGATCACCTGACCTTCGACCTGGCCGACGCCTCCAAGATGTCCCTGTCGTTCTACGGCAAGCGGCCGGGACCCGGTATGCGGCTCGACAAGCTCAGCATGCAGTTCGCGATGCAGGAGACCGAACGCGCCGGCGATGTCCTCGAGGCCTACGAACGGCTCATCCACGACGCGATGCGCGGCGAGCGCACGCTGTTCACGACGGCCGAGGGCATCGAGCGGTTGTGGGAGATCTCCGAACCCCTGCTCAACGATCCGCCGCCTGTGCGCCCATACCCCCCGGGATCCTGGGGGCCCAATGCGATCCACCAGCTCATCGCGCCACGCGCCTGGCGACTCCCGTTCGAGCGCACTTGGCGCAAGCCCAACACGATGGCCGAGTAGCCCTAGTCGCGCGGCCTGTCCTCGTTGGCCCTGAGGATCTTGTGCCCGGGCAGCTCGGGTGGCGGCTCGTGAGTCCGGTCCTTGCTCCCCTTCCCCGAGAGTACGAGTCCCATGAGGGCCAGTGCCCCGACGAATGCCAGTGCGAGGAAGAGAGTCGGGTCCATGCCCGCGAACGTATCACCGGCGCCCTGACGACTGATCCATGGAGTCTTCCGCCGCCTGAATCGGCGCCCGGAACCACTGTCAGTGGGTCGCACTAGCGTGGGCATATGTTCGAACATGTGGCCCTCGAAGAGCTCGTCGGAGTCCTTGCTGCCCACGATTCCGACCCCGAAAACGATCCATACGGTGCGGATGAGATCGACGCGATTTCGGCGTATGAACGGTTGATCCGGGTGGCTCAGGCCCGCCAGGCGGCTGAGATCGCCGCCCTCGACAAGAAGCGTGCCGCGAACATCAAACTGGGCAGCGGAGACCACTCCGTGTCCGTCATCGGCGAGGTGGCCATGGCTCGCAATATTTCGCCGTCAGCGGCCGGCACCCAGTATGGTTTCGCGATCGGGTTGAGCAGGCTACCTCGCGTGGCTGCGGTTTTCGAGTATGGCGACATTTCCGAGGCTGCTGCGCGCGCCGTGGTTCGCGAGGCAGTTGGTCTTGCCCGTGAACAGGGCGAGAAGCTCGATCGGCGCCTTGCCAGGCAGTTGCCGGGTCTCACTTCCCGCAAAGCGGGTGACCTCGCCAGGGCAATCTCGATCTCGATCGATTCCGAAGCAGCACGGGAGCGCTCCGAGACAAGCCGCTCCAACAGCTTCGTTTCGCTCTTTCCCGAGTCCGACGGCGTGGCCATCCTCCAGATCCGCGGCCCGGCCGAGCAGATGGTTGCCGCCTACAACGCGCTCGATTGCCGAGCGACCGCACTGCGGTCATCCGGCGACGAGCGGACACGTGGCCAGATCATGACCGCGACTCTGGTCGAGCGCGCGACGGGTTTGTCCAGGGCTTCGGCTGTCAACGTCGAGATCGGCCTCGTCATGTCGGTCGAGGCCCTCATGCACACCGACGAGTCGGCTGTCCTCCTCGACGGCTTTGGCCCGATCCCGCCAGAGATCGCCCACGGCCTCATCGGCGAAGCGGAGAGATCGTTCATTCGGCGGCTGTTCACCGACACTGTCGATGGGCACCTTGTCGGCCGGGACTCTCGCCGCCGACGCTTCGACGGGCCGCTGGCGCGCTTCATCGCCGGCCGCGACCGTCGTTGCCGCCAGCCCGGCTGCGATAGCAAGATTCGCCAGCTCGACCACATTCAACCCTTCGCCGAGGGCGGTGTGACCGTCACCGCCAACGGGCAGGGTCTGTGCGGCCGATCTCATACGATCAGGCACCTGCCCGGCTGGACAGTCAAGGCCGAGGGTGACGAAGTCGCCTGGCGCACCCCGACCGGCCACAGATACCGCTCCACCACTCCTGATCTCCTCCCGACCGCTCGACGCTCACCGGGCCGGCTTCGCCAATAGGCTTCAGACCGTCCAGTTCTTCTCGACCAGGCGAATCGCCTCATCCTTCGACAGTCCCTGGGTGCGTGCGGCGTGCACGTATGTCGTCGCCGCCTTTTGCGCAACCTCGTCGCCCAGCTTCGAGCTCGCGATGAAGGTGCCCTTGCGCCCATGGGTCTCGATGACGCCGTCGGTTTCCAGCTCCCTATAAGCGCGCGCAACCGTGTTGGTGGCCAGCCCGAGGTCGGCCGCGAGCTGCCTGACCGTCGGCAACTTGTGGCCAGGTGGAAGCGATCGGTCGGCTGCACCCGCGGCGATCTGGCGGCGTACCTGCTCGAACGGCGGCTCGACGCTCGACGTGTCCACCGCCAACTCACTCATACGGCCATTCTGCCTTGAGCCTGCGTCAAAACGTGTCGCCGTCGAACCGTAGTCTTGACCCACGATGACTTTGCCGTTTCCTGTGCCTTCAGCCACGCGTCCGCCGAGCAAGCGACCCACGCCCGAAACCCTTCTGCAGGGGCTCAACGAGGCCCAGCGCACCGCGGTCGCGCACGAGGGCGGACCGCTGCTGGTGGTCGCCGGAGCGGGCTCTGGCAAGACCCGGGTTCTCACCCGAAGGATCGCCTGGATCATCGCCGCGCAAAATGCCCACCCGGGCTCGATCCTGGCCATCACGTTCACCAACAAGGCCGCCGCCGAGATGCGCGAACGCGTCGCCGAGCTCGTCGGGCCGCGCGCCAAGCTCATGTGGGTCTCGACATTCCACTCCGCCTGCGTGCGCATCCTGCGCAAGGAGGTGTCGAAGTTCGGCTACACGTCGTCGTTCTCGATCTATGACGCCGCCGACTCCAAGCGGCTGATGACCCTCGTGTGCCGTGAGATGGAGCTCGACCCCAAGCGCTACAGCCCGCGCGCGATCCTCAACTGGGTGTCCAACGCCAAGAACGAGCTGCTCGACCACGAAGCCGCGGCCAGTCGGGCCGGCAACGATACCGAAAAGGTCTACGCCGAGGCATACGGCAACTACCAACGGCGACTGCGCGGCGCCAACGCGATGGACTTCGACGACCTGATCATGAACACCGTGCACCTGTTCCAGGCGTTCCCCGAGGTCCGGGAAGTCTACCGCCGCCGCTTCCGCCACGTGCTGGTCGACGAATACCAGGACACCAACCATGCGCAGTACGCCCTGATCCGCGAGCTATGCGACGAGCCCGATTCGGACCTGCTCGTGGTGGGCGACTCCGATCAGTCGATCTACGCCTTCCGCGGCGCTAACATCCGCAACATCCTCGAGTTCGAGGTCGACTTCCCCAACGCCAAGACCGTGCTGCTCGAGCAGAACTACCGGTCGACCCAGACCATCCTGTCGGCGGCCAACGCCGTCATCTCCAAGAACGAGGGCCGCAAGGACAAGAAGCTCTGGTCCCAGGAAGGCGACGGCGAAAAGGTCGTGGGTTATGTCGCCGACGACGAACGCGACGAGGCCCAGTTCGTCGCCGACGAGATCGACAAGCTGACCGAGGACGGCACTGTCAAGTCGAGCGGCGTGGCGATCTTCTATCGCACCAATGCCCAGAGCCGTGTTTTCGAAGAAGTGTTCATCCGGGTCGGCCTGCCCTACAAGGTCGTCGGCGGCGTCCGGTTCTATGAGCGCAAGGAGATCAAGGACGCCCTCGCCTATGTCCGTGCCTTGGTCAATCCCAAGGACGCCGTGTCGCTGCGCCGCATCATCAATGTGCCCAAACGCGGTATCGGCGATCGGGCCGAGTCGGCCATCGACGCGCTTGCGAGGCGCTACGACATCAGCTTCTGGGAGGCCCTGTGCCGGGCCGACGAGTCCGACGGCCTCGCCACCCGGTCGCTCAATGCGATCAACGGCTTCGTCGAGTTCATGACCGACCTCCAGGCGATGGCGGCTGCCGGCGACGCCGCCGACGCCGTCATGGAGGCGGCCCTGACCCGCAGCGGCTATCTCGCCGAGCTCGAGAGCAGCACCGACCCGCAGGACGAGACACGCGTCGAAAACCTCGCCGAGCTCGTCGCCGTCGCCCGCGAGTTCGTCGTGGATGCCGGCACGGTCGAGGATGAGGACGAAGTCGGCGAAGAACCCAATGCCGAGGTCTTCGCCGACGAGGACGCGTTCCCGCCCGGCTCACTGGCCGCATTCCTCGAACGCGTCGCCCTTGTGGCCGACGCCGACTCGATCCCCGATGACGGCGATGGGGTCGTCACGCTCATGACCCTGCATACGGCCAAGGGCCTGGAGTTCCCGGTGGTGTTCCTCACCGGCATGGAAGACGGGCTCTTCCCGCACATGCGGACGATGACCGATCCCAAGGAGCTCGAGGAGGAGCGCCGGCTTGCCTACGTCGGCGTCACCCGGGCGCGGTCCCGGCTCTATGTCACGCGAGCCACCGTCAGGTCTGCCTGGGGTGCGCCCTCGCACAACCCGCCGTCCCGGTTCCTTGAGGAGATCCCCGAAAGCCTCGTGGACTGGCGACGCACCGGTATGTCCTACGCCCCGTCCTTCACGACGAGGCAAGCTCCGCAAACCTTCAAGACCTCCACCGTTGCGGCGAGGTCGAAGCGTTCCCGCGAGGTCATCTCACTGGAACCGGGGGACCGCGTCGTCCATGACAGCTTCGGTATGGGCACGGTGATCACTGTCGACGGTGCGGGCGAGAAGTCGGTTGCATCGGTCGACTTCGGTTCGGGCGGCGTCAAGCGGCTCCTGCTCAGGTATGCACCTGTCGAAAAGCTGTAGCCCGAAAAGCTGTTGCGGGCAAGGAAGAAGCCCACCACGGTGACCGTGGTGGGCTTCTCTTTGTTGGTGCAATGACTAAGGAGTCACTCCGTGCGCATTGAGCGCAGGGGCGGGGTCAACCGCGCTGCCGCCATTGGGATGCACTTCGAGGTGAAGGTGCGGGCCGGTGACGTTGCCGGTCGAACCGGTGTAGCCGATGACCGCGCCAGGGTCGACCTTCTGGCCGGGCTGGACTGCGATGCGGCTCTGG
>JALYQD010000009.1 GCA_030856025.1 Actinomycetota bacterium | reverse complement strand
GGCGATGCCTACTGCGCGGGATTCCTGGCCGAGCGGGTCAAGGGGAGTCCGGTCACCGAATGCATGGCGCTCGGCGCGCGGGCCGCAGCCCAGGCGGCCGGCCACATGGGCGCCCGCCCGAGCAGCTAACCCTCGAGCGTGGCGAAGAGGTCTTCGACTTCAGATCGCCGGGGCGGGTCCGCGCCGGGGCGCATACAGGTGATGGCGGCCGCAGTGGTCGCGAGCTCACCGAGACCTGTCAACTGGTGTGCGTCGAGCTCGCGCCCCCATGACAGTGCCGCGAGCCCGCCGACCAGAGCAGCCATGAACGAATCGCCGGCGCCGATCGTGTCGACGACTTCGATCTCCGGCGCCGATGTGTAGGCGATCTCCCGGCCGGCGCAGATCAGGGCACCTCCGCCGCCTCGGGTGATGGCGACGAGTGGCCCCATCGCAGCCAGCTCGCTTGCCAGGTCGTCGAGGGGGCGTCCCGGGAACAACCCGGCGGCATCCTCGTCGCTCATCTTGATGACCGTCGCGTGTGGCGCTATGGCATCGAAGTGGTTGCGGAGCTCGGCGAGATCGTCCTGGATGGAGAGCCGGATATTGGGATCGAAGGTGACCGGGATTCCAGCCGCCGCGGCCTTGGCCGTTAGGGCGGCGACCTCGAGTGCGCCCGGTGCCAGCCAGGCCCCGATCGAGCCGACATGGACGGCGGCGAATTCGGTCGGGTCGGGGAGTCCCGAAGGGTTCCAGGCGATGTCGAAGGCATACGTCGCACTGCCGTCGGCCGCGATCATCGCGACGGCCGTCGCGGTGCGCTCGGGCTGCGGGATCAGCTCCACGAGATCGACGCTGGAGCCGGTGAGCGCGCTGCGCAGCATCTGTCCGTCGTCGTCTGCTCCGATGAGTGTGGCCAACTGGGTCGACACGCCCAGCCGCGCCAGGCCTATCGCCACATTGAACGGCGAACCACCGGCCCGGCGCGTCTCCTCGCCATCGGCCTGGGTCACGACATCGACAAGCGACTCTCCGACGACGAGCACGGTCATGAGGATTCCTTTGCGCAGGTGAGGACGGCCGTCGGGGCGAGCGGCAGATCGGGCATGGTGAGGGCGTTGAAGATGTGGAAGGCGTCGGGTTGCCCCTGCCAGGTGCGCGAAGACGGACCCATTTCTGGGGACAGCTCGTGGTGCCAGCTGCCGGTGCCGGGGTCGACGAAGTAGGTGTCGACCTCCTGCCACCATCGGTCTGCGTAGCGGCGATACGTCGACTCGCCTGTCGCCTTGGCCAGGGCATCGGTGGCGAGGGTTGCCTCCGCCATCACCCAGTGGAAACGTTCGGCCACAACGGGATTGCCGTCCCAGTCGGTGGTGTAACCGATGCCCGGTTCGCCGTCGCGAACACAGTCGGCGACCGCGCGGTCGAACAGCGCCGAGGCTGCCTCGAGAAGCCATGGCTCGGGGTCGGACATGGAGGCGGACAGCTGGACGATCAGCCGCGCCCATTCGAGGCCGTGGCCCGGCGTCGCACCGTATGGGCGGAACGGATCGTCCACGCGGTCGGCGTTGTAGTCGGGTAGCTCGGTCCAGTCGGCGTCGAAGTGTTCGGGTAGTCGCCACGTGTTGGAGCGGGCCGCCTGGTTGACGAGCCGGTCGCAGATCGACAGGGCCCGCGTCCGCCATACGTCGTCGCCGGTGAGGTCCGCGGCGAACATGTAGGCCTCGACCGTATGCATGTTGCTGTTGGCACCGCGGTAAGAGTCGAGGGTCTCCCAGTCGGCCGACCATTGCTCGACGCATCGGCCATGGGACTCGTCCCAGAAGCGCTCGCCATGGATGGCGAGGGCCTCGTCGAGCACCGGCCCGGAGCCCTCGATGCCCGCGGCCCGCGCGCCGCAGGCGGCGAGGAGGACGAAGCTGTGTTCGTAACACCCCTTCGACGATCCGCCGATCGAGGAGAACCAGCCACCGAACTGGTCATCATGGAAGAGAGTGGCCAATGCGTCGACGCCGTGCGTAGCCTGCTCGGCGCAGCCGGAGTCGCCGGCGAGGGTTGCGAGCGAAAAGACATACGTCATCCGCGCGTTGATCCATAGCTCGGGACAGCGTTCCGGGTCGATCGTGCCGTCGTCGCGAAGCCACCCGAAACCACTGTCGAGTCGTGAGCGCTTGGCGAAGGCCAGCAGGTTGCGGCCGGCGTCGGCTCGCCACGCGGGGCTTCCCGGTGTCTCTGACATCTGTCTCCCTGAGGTGATCGAGCACCAAGCCTAGCCCCGCCCCGGGGTCCGCTCAGGGTGGCTTCGGGGGTCGTCCCCGATGTGGCTGGAGTGCCGTTCGCGACATCGTGATCGACATGAACCCGACACTCCTCAACGGCCCGGTGACAGCATGATCACCGCTCATGGCCTCACCAAGAAGTTCGCCGACAAAACCGCGGTCGACAGCATCGACTTCGTCGTCGAACCCGGCCGCGTGACCGGTTTCCTCGGCCCGAACGGCGCCGGCAAGTCCACGACGATGCGGATGATCCTCGGCCTCGACCGGCCCACCAGCGGATCGGTGACCGTCAACGGCCACCGCTATGGCGACTCTCCCGCGCCGCTCCGCGAAATCGGTGCGCTGCTCGAGGCACACGCGGTCCATCCGGGCCGCTCAGCCCGTGATCATCTTCGCTGGATGGCGGCGAGCAACGGCATACCCACCACCCGTGTGGGCGAAGTGCTCGAGCTCGTCGGCCTCGACTCGGTCGCCGGCCAGCGGGCCGGACGCTTCTCCCTCGGCATGGGGCAGCGCCTCGGTATCGCCGCCGCTCTGCTGGGCGATCCGCCGGTCGTGATCCTCGACGAACCCGTCAATGGGCTCGACCCCGAGGGGGTTCGCTGGGTGCGTTCGCTCGCACGCCAGCTTGCCGACGAAGGGAAGACGGTCTTCGTGTCCAGCCACCTCATGTCCGAGATGGCTCTGATGGCTGATCACCTGATCGTGATCGGCCGCGGCTCGGTGCTGGCCGACAGCTCGATCACCGAATTCATGTCTGAGCACGCCTCGTCCTATGTACGGATCAAGGCGCCACAGCGATCCGAAGTCGCCGACCTTCTGCTCCGCAACAACCTCGACGTCAGTCTCGCGGGCGAAGAACTGCGGGTCCAGGGCCTCGCCGCCGCCGCGATCGGCGATCTCCTCGGATCGCACGGACTGTCCCTGCACGAACTGACACTGGTGAGCTCCTCGCTCGAGGACGCTTTCATGGCCTTGACCGCGGACAGCGTCGAATACCACGCCCACACCCGGGCCCCGAACCGAGAGAAAGTAGAGGCGGGCCGATGAGCGCGCTCACCCTTGAACGGCCCACCGACAACCGTGCGATCGAGCCGGCCGGCTTCGGCCATACGGTCCAGTCCGAATGGGTCAAGCTGACCAGCGTCCGGTCGACGTGGTGGACGTTGGCCGCCCTCGTCGTCCTGGGCGCCGGCCTGACGACACTGCTTTGCTTCGGCAACGCCGAGTGGCTCGCGAGCGGCGAGGCCGACGAATCGCCCGGCTCGTTCATCGCCTCGGGAATGATGCTCGCGCAGGTGTGCGCAGTCATCCTGGGTGTCATGACGGTGACGTCGGAGTACGGCACCGGCATGATCCGGACGACGCTTGCCGCAGTGCCCGCTCGCGGACGCGTGATGGCCGCCAAGGCCTTGGTGCTCACCGGCGTGCTGTTTGTATTCGGGACCCTCACCGCCCTCCTCGGCTATGTCGGAGGCAACTACTTCCTCAACCGCGAGGGCATCGGCCTGGCGTTGGAAGGTGACGTGGCGCGGTCGATGTATGGAAGCGGCCTGTTCCTGGCTGGTCTCGGCCTGCTCTCGGCAGCTGTCGGTTTCCTTGTGCGGCATACGGCGGCGGCGCTCTCGAGCGTGCTCGCCCTGATCTTCGTCGTCGGCAACCTGGTCCTGTTGATCCCCGGTGAGCTGGGCGAGTGGATCACCAAGCTGATGCCGGGCAACGCCGCGGGGTCGATCGCGACTCCGGTCGAGTTCAACCCGAACTTGCTGGATCCGTGGACCGGATTCGCGGTGTTCATGGTCGAGGTCGCCATAGTGGCCATCGCCGCCTTCGCACTGTTCAAGAAGCGCGACGCCTGACCATCCCCGAAGTCGCGAGTGGCGCAG
>JALYQD010000004.1 GCA_030856025.1 Actinomycetota bacterium | reverse complement strand
CCCGTCAGCGGCACGGGTGTCGCCGGTTCGACCCGACACCTCCGCCGGTTTCCGGATTTCCCCCGCCACAGGGGAGAATGGAGTCATGGCAAACCTAAAGCCCATCGAGACCTGGTTGACCGATATGGATGGCGTCCTCGTGCACGAGGAAAAGGCCATCCCCGGGGCTGCTGAATTCATTGCAGCGCTCACCGCGTCCGGCAAGAAGTTCCTCGTCCTCACCAACAATTCGATCTTCACGCCCCGCGACCTCTGTGCCCGGCTGCGCGTGGCCGGCATCGACCTGCCCGAGTCCGCGATCTGGACCTCGGCGCTCGCGACGGCGAAGTTCCTCAGCGAGCAGCGCCCGGACGGTTCGGCATACGTCATCGGCGAAGCCGGCATGACGACCGCCCTCCACAACGTCGGCTACATCATGACGACGCAGGACCCCGACTATGTGGTGCTCGGCGAGACGCGCACCTATTCCTTCGAGGCCATCACCCGCGCAATCCAGCTGATCGAGTCCGGCGCGCGTTTCATCGCCACCAATCCCGACGTGACCGGCCCCTCTCCGAACGGGTCGTTGCCGGCCACCGGCTCCGTTGCCGCCCTGATCACCAAGGCCACCGGCGTTGACCCGTACTTCGTCGGCAAGCCCAATCCGCTGATGATGCGCAGCGCGCTCAACCAGATCGAGGCGCACTCCGAGACGACGGTCATGATCGGTGACCGCATGGACACTGACATCCTCTCCGGGCTCGAAGCCGGCCTCCGCACCATCCTCGTCCTGACCGGTTCGACCGCCGCCCACGAGGTCGGTCGCTTCCCGTACCAGGCGACCAAGGTTCTCGATTCGATCGCCGACGTCGTCCCCCTCGTCACGGCCTGATTCGGGCAGGTCTTGCGTAATTGTTATCCTTTCGAAATCATTCGGAGCGCATACAAGCGCAGAACGAATCATCTTCCGAGCACAGTGCGCACGGGAGGAACCACCACAAGGGAGTGGATCGGTGAAGGTTTTCCTCACTGGTGCAACCGGCGTCATGGGCTTATCGGCCATACGCGCCTTGCACGAGGCAGGCCACACAGTTGTCGGACTGGCCAGATCGGCCGGCAAGGCGACTCAGGTGGCAAACGCGGGCGCTGAGCCCCATCGCGGCGATCTCTACGACCGCGACAAGCTGATTGACGGTATGCGCGGCTGCGACGCCGTCTGCAATCTGGCCACGCACGTCCCCGTCGGGTCCGCCGGTATGACGCCCGGAGCGTGGAAGGCCAACGACCGGATCCGCACCGAAGGGTCCCGCATCGTCATCGAGGCCGCGCGCCGGGCCGGCGTCACGAAGGTCGTCCAGCAAAGCCTCAGCTTCGTGTATGGCGACCACGGCGACGACTGGATCGATGAGCACAGCCCGATCGACATCACGCGTTACGCCGAACCCATCGTTGTCGCTGAGTCCCATGTCGAGGAGTTCGCCCGCGAGGACGGCGACGGGGTGTCCCTCCGCTTTGGCCTGATCACCGGCCCGGACGAAAACTCGGCTTGGCTGCTCAAGCGCGCCCGAGCCGGCAAGCCGACCGGCATGGGACCCCGCCAAGGGTGGTGTCATGTGATCCACCCCGATGACGTCGGCACAGCGGTAGCGGCCGCGCTCACGGTGCCGAGCGGCGTCTACAACGCAGGCGCCGAACCGATCCAGCGCAAGGACCTCGTCGACGTCTATGCGCAGGCGGCGGGTCACAAGGAAGGCAAGTTCTACGGTCCCCTGGTCATGAAGCTCGCCGGCCAGAAGGCCGAGCTCATCACCCGATCACAACGCGTGAGCTCCCAGCGGTTCAGCGACCGCACCGGCTGGCATCCGCAATACCCCAAGCTCACCCCCGATTGGTTCGATTGCCTTGAGCGGCGGCACAGTGAGTGATGACCGCGTGAGTGGCGATCCGGTCGAGACCGAACCCGCCGAGGAGACCGACGCGCAGAAGAAGGCTCGCCTCAAGCGGGCTGCCGAGCTGCTCGGGGACCTCGTACCCACCACGACACGTGACGAGACGTCAGAGGGCTGGAGCGAGAAAAGCGGCACGTCCCGCGAGGAAGAATTCCTGCGCGACGTGCCGCCTCATCACGGCTGACGATCGTTGATGCCGCCTAGCGGTTGGCGAGTGAGTCCCGGATCTCGCGAAGTAGAGCGATGTCATCGGGCACGCCCTCGGGTTCGTCGGCGCCGGTCTTGCGTCGCGACTGAATCTTCTGCATCGGGACGACGACGGCGAGATAGATCACGAGCATCGTGACGACGAAGATGATGATCGCGTTGATGAGTCCACCGATGTCGACAAACGTCTTCGCGCTGTCTGTGATCTTGAAACCGAACCCTTCGGCCTTGTCGCCACCTGCGACGGCAACGATCGGGTTGATGAAATGCGTGCCGAGTGCGCCGACGAGGGTCGTGAACGCAACGCCGATGGCAATGCCGACGGCGAGGTCGACGACGTTGCCGCGCATCAGGAAATCTTTGAAGCCTTTGATCATTGTTCCCCCAAGCATGTTGGTGTGGACGGCAACACATTACCGCGATCGAAGACCCGGTCAAGGGACCGACAAAACGCTCATCCGGGCACGTAAACCGGCTGTTGCCAGCTTGAGACCGACCGATTCGGGCACGACGAGCGCAACAGCCACGGAACTGTCATTGCCTTCCATTCGGGGTAGCGACGCGATGACTGCGCGTCGGGCGATGACGGTCGACTCGGCTTCACCCTCGGGGTCGGAACCGACGACATTGACGTGGTCGCCGACTCTCAGCGCCGCGATCTGGGTCGGCTCGGCGATGTGAATGGTTGCCAGCACAAGTCCCTTGCCGTAGCCGTCGAGCAGACCGGGTTCCAGCAGCCGGTAGTCGGTGAGGATTTCGCCTTCGCGCATAGGTGCGGAGATGCGCCGGCCGAGTAGCTTGTCCGGCGAGGACCAGGAATGGGAGGGCTTGCTTCCCGGCGGCAATGTGGTCGTCCGCAGGTCGCCGGCGGTGAGGACGGCTCCGCTGGCGAGATCGTGACGGGCGACTACGACTGGACTCCCCGGCGTGGAGGGCTTCAGCGCGGCGAGTGCGAAAAGCACGGCAAGACCGGCGAACCCGGCAGCGAAGACACGACGATGGGTGAGGACGAAGCGTCGCGCGGCGTTCTCCTTGGACAGGGTCATGACCGGGACTTTATGCCGGATCCGGCATCATCGCCCGGGGCTGTCCACAGGGTTGGGACAGAGGGGTCAGGACAGCGGTCAGGCGGCCGAATCGGCGCCGGAAGTCTTCTTGGTCTCGGTCTTCGCCGGGGCTGGTTTGGTGTCGGTGCCGGGGGAGCTCGCCGGAGTGCTCGAGCTCGTGGTCGAACGGCTGTCGTTGCGGTAGAAGCCCGATCCCTTGAACACGACACCGACGGCGCTGAAGACCTTGCGCAACAGGCCATTGCAGTTGGGGCACACCGTCAGGGCGTCCTCGGTGAAGCTCTGCTGAACTTCCAGCGCGTCACCGCACTCGGTGCACTGGTATTGATACGTGGGCACTGCCTACTCCTGCTCGATTCGTGTCGCTCCCCAAGGGTACAGTTGCCCATCCGTCACTGATCCCGTCCCTCGGAGTCCACCTCGATGACCGAATGGTTGCTCCTCGGCCTCTCGCTTCTCCTCATGCTGATGTGCGGCGTTTTTGTGGCGGCAGAATTCTCGTTCGTCACGGTCGACCGTGCCAGCGTCGAACGATCGGCAGCCCAGGGCGGCGCACGCGCGACGGGCACACTCAAGGCACTGCGAACACTCTCCACCCAGCTCAGCGGCGCCCAGCTCGGCATCACGATCACCAACCTCGCCATCGGTTTTCTCGCCGAACCAGCCCTCGGCACCTTGTTGCATGACCCCCTGGAGGAGCTCGGACTCGAGGGCACCACGGCGCGCGTCACCGCATACGTCGTCGCCCTGCTGCTGAGCACGTTCGTCACGATGCTCGTCGGCGAGCTCGTGCCCAAGAACATCGCGCTGGCGCTACCGATGCAGACAGCCGGCATCACTCAGCTGCCGCAACGCATCTTCACCAAGGCCATGGCATGGCCCATCATGCTGCTCAACGGCCTCGCCAACGGCATTCTTCGTTGGCTCGGCGTCGAGCCCCAGGAAGAGCTTCGCTCCGCACGTTCGCCATTCGAGCTCCGGTCGCTCGTGCTTCGGTCGGCGAGGGAGGGCGCGCTCGAGGGCCAGACCGCCGACCTCGTCGCACGCAGCATCGCGTTCGGCGACCGCACCGCCGCCGACGTCCGTACGCCGCGTGTCCGGGTCACGTTCCTGGAGGCACGTGACACCGCGTATGACGTCATCGAGGCGGCACGGCAGACCGGCCACTCACGGTTCCCGGTCATCGGCAAGAGCCCCGACGACGTTGTCGGCATCGTCCACGTCAAGCAGGCCGTCAGTGTGCCACCCAACCGCCGCCGAAACGTGCGGCTGTCCGACATCGCCGATCCCGCGACGACCGTGCCCGACAGCATCGAGCTCGATCCGCTGCTCTCCCTGCTGCGCGAGCAGGGCATGCAGATGGCCGTCGTCGTCGACGAGTACGGCGGGACCGACGGCGTCGTCACTCTTGAAGACCTTGTTGAGGAGATCGTGGGCGACATCGCCGACGAACACGACCGGTTGTCGGCCAGGAGCCGCCATCGCCGCGACGGCACGTGGTCGTTGTCCGGACTGCTCCGGCCCGATGAGGTCGAAGAGCAGACCGGCATCGCCCTGCCCGAGGACGACGACTACGAGACGATCGCAGGACTGATCAACCAGAACCTCGGCCGGCTGGCGGTGCGCGGGGACGAGGTCGCCTTGACCCTCGGACCCGCCCCCGACGCCGAGGACGACGATGTCGAGCCCGAAACGGTCCGTCTCATCGTCGAACGCATGGAGGGGCACCGCATCGATCGCGTGACCCTCACGACCGACGGCTCGACGCGTGGCACCCCGACCTCGGGCGAAGACGGTGACGACTCGTGAGCCCTCTCTACGGACTGATTCTGACTGTCGTCCTGCTGGCCCTCAACGCGCTGTTCGTCGCGGCCGAGTTCGCCCTCATCTCTGCTCGTCGTACCCAGATGGAGCCCCGGGTGGCCGCCGGTTCCCGCACCGCCAAGATGGCGCTCCAGGCGATGGAGAGCATCAGTCAGGTGATGGCCGCCGCCCAGCTCGGCATCACGATCTGCTCACTCGGCCTCGGTGCTGTCGGCGAGCCCGCGATCGCCCACCTGCTCGAGCCGGTGTTCGCATGGATGTCGGTGCCCGAAGGGATCGTCCACCCGGTGTCCTTCGTGATCGCCATGACCATTGTCGTTTTCGCGCATGTCGTGCTCGGCGAGATGGTTCCCAAGAACCTCGCCCTGGTCGGGCCGGACCGCGCCGCCTTGATCCTCGGGCCGTTCATGCTTGCCGTCGTCGCCGTCTTCAAACCGTTCGTCGTCACCCTCAACAGCATTGCCAATCTGGTGGTGCGGCTCGTGCGGATCGAGCCCAAGGACGAGGTCGCGTCGACATTCAGTCACGACGAGGTCGCCGGACTGGTCGAGGAGTCGCGTCGTGAGGGCCTCCTCGACGACGACGAATACGGACTCGTGTCCGGTGCCCTCGACTTCTACGCGGGCACCGTCGCGCAAGTGCTCCTGCCGCGGGACGGATTGGTCACGATCCCGCCGAGTGCCACGCCGGTCGACGTGGAGAATGCCTGCGCCACCACCGGCTTCTCCCGTTTCCCGGTGACCGATGAGGGTGGCGACATCACCGGTTACCTGCACATCAAGGACGTGCTCGAGACCGACGAAGGTGCACGGACAGAGACGATCGCCGACAAATGGCTACGTCCGCTTGCGACGGTCAGCATCAGCTCCGGCCTCCACGAAGCACTCCGGACGATGCAGTCCCGGGGATCGCACATGGCACGCGTCGCCGACGAAAACGTTGAGATCATCGGGGTCATCATGCTGGAGGACGTGCTCGAGGAGCTGGTCGGCGAGATCAGGGACTCCAAGCGCCGCGCGTAGCACCCGGTGCCGTCATTCACCGACACCCCGAGGGTGCAGAATGGCGCAATGCGTCGCTTCCTCACCGCCCTCGCAGTTTTCCTCTCCGTGGTCCTGATCGCGGGCGCCATTTTCGCGGTCGTGACCACACGCAAGTCCTACCCGGAGACCTCGGGAGAAGTGACTCTCAGCGGACTCCACGGCAAAGTCGACATCAAGCGCGACGACAAGGGCATACCCCAGGTCTACGCCGATGATCCCGAAGATCTTTTCTTTGCCCAGGGCTACGCCCATGCCCAGGACCGATTCTTCGAGATGGATTTTCGCCGCCACGTGACCAGTGGCAGGCTCGCCGAGTTGTTCGGCAAGAGCGCCCTCGACACGGACAAGGTCGTGCGTACGATGGGCTGGCGCCGGGTGGCGGAGCAGGAGCTCGCGAAGCTCGACGACAAGACCAAACGACTGCTGACCTCATACGCACAAGGCGTCAACTCCTACATCGAGGGCAAGTCGAGCAGCAAGCTCTCACTCGAATACGCGGTGCTCTCACTCACCGGTCCGGACTATCGCCCCGAGCCGTGGCAGCCGGCCGACTCGCTCGCATGGATCAAGGCGATGGCCTGGGACCTGCGCAGCAACATGAGCGACGAGATCACCCGCACCTTGTCGACGGCGAAGCTCACACCGGACCAGGTCAACGAGCTGTACCCCGCCATGCCGGCGTTCAACAAGCCGATCGTCGGCGAAGGCAGCGTCCAGAACGGGAAGTTCTCCACCGCAAAGCCATGCCCTGATCCGCTCACCTGTCCGCAGGGCACGGGGACCCTCAGCGCAGCGGCCATCGCCTCGCTCGAGAGCGCCGGCAAGGCCGCCGACAAGCTCCCGGCGCTGCTGGGGGCGGGGGAGGGCATCGGTTCCAACTCGTGGGTCGTCGACGGAGACCACTCATCGACCGGCAAGCCCATACTGTCCAACGACCCTCACCTCGCGCCGTCGATGCCTGGCATTTGGTATGAAGTCGGACTCCATTGCCGCAAGGTCTCGGCTGCCTGTCCGTATGACGTCGCCGGTTTCTCCTTCTCCGGGCTCCCGGGGGTCGTCGTCGGCCACAACAACAAGATCGCCTGGGGCGTCACGACGATGTATGCCGATGTCGCGGACCTCTATCTCGAACGAATCACCGGCAACACCTACGAGTACGACGGCAAGCAAAGGCCCCTGACGACTCGCAAGGAGAAGTTCAAGGTCAAGGACGGCAAGACCCGGACGATCACAGTCCGCTCGACCCGACACGGGCCGATCATTTCCGACGTGGACGACGAGCTCGCCGATGTGGGCGAAGAGGCGGTTGTGCCGGGCACGACGGGCAACTATGCGGTCGCGCTCAAGTGGACGGCGTTGGCCCCCGAGCCGACGATCAAGGCGATCTTCGCACTCGACACGGCGCAGAACTGGGACGACTTCCGGGCCGCAGCCAAGCTGTTCACGGTGCCGTCGCAAAACCTGATCTACGCCGACAAGGCGGGCAACATCGGCTACCAGGCGCCGGGCACGATCCCCATCCGCGGCAAGGGTGACGGACGCTGGCCGGTCCCCGGCTGGGATCCGGACTATGAGTGGAAGGGCGCGATCCCGTTCGAGCAGCTCCCTTCGGTGCTCAACCCGGGGGAAGGGTTCATCGTCACGGCCAATCAGGAGGTCATCGGCGACCAATATGCGCCCAACCTCGGCAAGGACGCCGCCGCCGGTTATCGGTCCCAGCGGATCCGCGACCTGCTCGAGAAGAAACCGAAGCTCTCGGTCGCCGACATGAGCGAACTCCAGCTGGACAAATACAGCCCCAACGCCAAGCAGCTGGTGCCGTTGCTGCTGAAGATCCCGCTTGAAGAGTCCTACTACCGCCAGGGCCAGAACCAGCTCAGGGGCTGGGACTTCCAGCAGACCGCCGACTCCGGCGCGGCCGCCTACTTCAACGCCGTCTGGCGCAATCTCCTCAAGCTCACGTTCCACGACGAGCTGCCCAAGAGTCAGTGGCCCGACGGCGGCGAGCGTTGGTTCAACGTCGCCCGCACGATCCTGAAGGATCCAACCAGTCACTGGTGGGACGACGTGACGACCTCCAACAAAGTCGAGTCCCGCGACGAGATCCTGGCCCAGTCGATGCAAGACGCGCGCGACGAGCTCACGATGAAGCAGTCACGCGATCCGCACAAGTGGGCGTGGGGCAAGTTCCACAAGCTCACCCTGGTCAACCCCACGCTCGGTGATTCGGGCGTCGGCCTGATCAACTCGCTCTTCAACCGGGGCCCGTATGAAGTCGGTGGCGGTGGCGGGATCGTCGACGCAACGGCGTGGGACGCCACCGAGGGTTATGAAGTCACCGCGATCCCGTCGATGCGTATGGTCGTCGACCTGGCCAACCTGAACAGGTCGCGGTGGATCCAGCTCACCGGCAACTCGGGACACGCGTTCCACCGCAACTACGTCGACCAGACGGAGATGTGGCTCAAAGGGGAGACGATGCCCTGGGCGTTCACCAGGGCCGCTGTCGACAAATCGACCGAGGACACGCTGACGCTGAGGCCCGACGCCTCCAACTGACCCAGGGCGCATCGAGCGAAAGACGGCATCATCCGCTTGCGACACGCGTAATTCCAGTGCGACACGCCGTGTGACGGGTGTTAATTTTGTGACTTATGTTCCCCATGGGGTCAATTCGCACTAGTTTGATCCCATGCGTGTCTTCCCCCAGGCACTTCGCAGTCTCGCTAGTGCCGGCGCCCTCATCCTTATCGTGTCCTCCGGCGCGCTCGCCGTCGATGACGATCAGGAGACCGCGGCATCGATCCAGATCAAGCTGGTCGAAGCCCGCCAGCACCTGAATTCGCTGTATGACCAGGCCGCTGTCGCCTCCGAACGGCTCAACGGCGCCCTCTACGCGGCGCAACTCGCCAAGGAGGAAGTT
This sequence comes from Actinomycetota bacterium, assembly GCA_030856025.1. Classification (GTDB taxonomy): domain Bacteria; phylum Actinomycetota; class Actinomycetes; order Propionibacteriales; family Nocardioidaceae; genus JACMOZ01. The sequence continues at coordinate 28,058 of JALYQD010000004.1, read as the reverse complement.
GCACGCAACACCGAAGCCGTCGCCTCGGCCGAGAAGGACCTGAGTCGTGAGCGGGACTCGGTGGCCGAGCTCACCGTCCAGGACCTCCAATCGGGCACCGGCATGTCGAAGCTCGGCGCTTTGTTCGACAGTGCCGGACCGAGTCAGTTGCTCGACCGGTCGGCGGCATACTCGAGCACTCAGGAGGCGATGGCCGCACGCATTGCCACCCTCAGCGCCAGCACCGTTGTGTATGACTCAGCGATTGACCGGGCAGCCGCGGCCGAGAAGAAGCGGCGCAAGGCAATGGACAACGCGGCCAAGGCCAAGGCGGCGATCGACCGGGCCATCGGCAAGGCCGAATCCGCGGTCAAGGACACCACGACCCAGCGTGCCGAACTTCTCGAGAAGCTTTCCAGGATCGAAGGTGTACCCCTGGCTGAGGTCAGCAACCGGCAGGACCAGATCGACCAGGAGCTCGACGCCCAGCCGGGCACGCCGACCCCGGACGATCCGCCGGCCGACGACCCTGCACCGAAGCCACCGAAGCCGAGCAAACCGCCGGCCACCAAGCCCCCGAAGCCCTCGGTGGTCAACCCGCCGCCCGCATCCTCGAGCAAGGTCGAGCAGGCGATCGCCTTCGCCAAGTCGCAGCTCGGTGATCCTTACAAATGGGGCGCCAGCGGACCCAATTCGTGGGACTGCTCGGGACTGACCATGAAGGCCTGGGCGGCCGCCGGTGTCAGCCTGCCGCACTTCGGCGGAGCGCAGTACACCTCGACCAAGCACGTGTCGGTGAGCAACATCCAACGCGGCGATCTGCTGTTCTGGAGCAAGGGAAGCGCCGGTTCGATCTACCACGTCGCGATGTATCTGGGTGGTGGGCAGATGATCCAGGCGCCTCGCCCCGGGCGTGATGTCGAGATCATTTCGCTCAACTACTGGATCCGCCCCGACCTCGCCTCCCGCCCGGGCTGACGCGCAACGTCATCCCGAACGCGCGCCATGGGCCCCGCTGGGGATGACGTAACGACAGTTAAGGAACGCGGAAGACTCCGGTCGGAGTGACGACCATGTTCATCGGGATGTCGTGCCCCTCGTGAGGGACCGCATCGGCGATTTCGCCGGCAAACAGGAGTGCACATAGTGGCGCGTTCGCATAGCCGAGCGACCGGTCGTAGTAGCCCGCACCACGACCCAGCCGGTTGCCCGCGACGTCGACCGCCAACGCGGGAACAATCACGAAATCAGCGGTGGACAGGGCCTGGGCGCCGAGGCGATCGCCGTCGGGTTCGGAGATGCCGAGCGAGGTCGACATGACGGCCGCCTCGGGGGAGTAGACGACCCAGTCGAGACTGCCGTCCTCGAGGCTGATGGGCACGATGACCTCGATGCCGCGATCGAGGAGGCCGGCGATCGTCGGGCCGGTCCCGGGTTCGGACCGCATCGAGACGTATGCGGCGACGCGCGACGACTGGGCGATGATGGGCTGGGCGAGAACGTGTGCGGCAATTGCCTTCGCAGCCTCGACTCGGTCCGCGACCGGTATTGCGCGGCGCTGGGCAATTGCCTCGAGACGCTGTTCCTCTTTACCCATGTCCAAGACGCTAACCTATGGCTCATGAACGCTGAAGGATTGTCCGCGGCACAACGGAAGATGGCGGACGGTGGCGTGCACCGGTTGGCAGTCGACGTGTTCACCCACTACTACGGCGAACTCGAATCCGGCGCGACGGGCAAGATCCACGAGGCCGACGTCCTGCCACTCACCGACATCGACCATGCGTCGTCGCTGAGTGTGAGCGAGGACGACAAGATGGCCGCCGCCAGGGTGACCGCCGTCATCAAGCTCAACGGCGGACTCGGCACGTCGATGGGGATGGACCGCGCGAAGTCGTTGCTCGAGGTCCGGCCCGAGGTGTCCTTCCTCGACATCATCGTCGGCCAGGTGAAGCACATCCGCGAGACGTATGACGTGCGCCTGCCGGTCCTGTTCATGAACAGCTTCCGCACCCGCGAAGATACTCTTGCGGCGTTGGCCGCATACCCGGACCTCGCCGTGGAGGGGCTGCCGCTCGACTTCGTGCAGAACCGTGAGCCCAGGCTCCTCGCCGACACGCTCCAGCCGGTCGACTGGCCCGCTGACCCCGCACTCGAATGGTGTCCACCCGGCCATGGTGACCTCTACACCGCGCTTGCGGTGTCGGGTGTCCTCGACCGTCTCCTCGCGCACGGCTTCGAATACGCGACGGTCTCCAATGCCGACAACCTCGGTGCCTCGCCCGATCCGGCCATGATGGCGTGGTTCGCAGCGTCCGGTGCCCCGTATGCCGCCGAGGTGTGCCGACGGACCCCGGCGGATGTGAAGGGCGGGCACCTCGTCGTCCGGCGCAGTGACGGCCGTCTGGTGTTGCGGGAGACCGCGCAGACCCCGGCCGAGGACAGTGATGCCGCCGCCGACCTGAGCAAGCACACGTACTTCCACACCAACAATTTGTGGTTCGACCTGCGTGAGCTCAAGGCCGCGCTCAGCTCGCGGAGCGGGGTTCTGGGCCTGCCGCTCATCCGCAACGAGAAGAACGTGGACCCATCCGATCCGTCGTCCCCGCGGGTCGTGCAGATCGAAACCGCGATGGGTGCGGCCGTGGAGGTCTTCGACGGGGCGACCGCCATCGAGGTCGACCGCTCGCGCTTCCTGCCGGTCAAGACGACCAACGACCTGCTGCTCCTGCGCTCCGACGTCTACGGGCTCGGCGATGACTTCCGGGTCAGTTCACAAGTGGTCGATCCGCCCCTGATCCGCCTGGACGACAGGTTCTTCCGCACGATCGCCGATTTCAACACGCGCTTCCCGGCCGTGCCGTCGCTCGTCGGGGCCCGGTCCTTCACGGTTGAGGGAGACTGGAATTTCGGCGACGATGTGACCGTCAGCGGCGACGCGGTCTTGGAGGATACCGGCCACCCTGCGAGCGTCGCGCCCGCAACGACATTAGGGCAGGGTTAGGCTGAAGCCCATGCCCTCGGATTCCTACGACCCCGGCGCAGAGCAAAGTATGCTCCCGCTCAATCCCGCCGGTGACGCGGAGTTGACCGAGCCCGTCGACGTCGGGGCTGTCGCCAGCGTTCGGCAACCTCCTGGTGGCGACCCTTCGGAGTCAGCGCGCCGGTCACAATCCGAGCAGGCCGCGACCCCTCCCGAGCGACCGGCACCGCCCGGGCAACAAGGTGCCCCCAATGCTGATCCGTCTCCGCCGCCGCCGGCAGCCGAGTCCCCCGCGGAGCAGGCGAAAGAGCCCGAGCGCCAGGTCCCGACCGCGGCAAGGCCCCGCCCCGAAAGCATCCCGGCCGGCTACCTCACCGTCGAGCAGCACCTCGAGACGATCCTTCGCGGCGTCGGCCCGCTCGAGCCCTATGACCAGCCGATCGTCGAGTCCCTCGGCCTGCCGATCCATGAGGACTTCGTCAGCGAACACGATCTGCCCCGCTTCGACAACTCCGCGATGGACGGCTATGCCGTTCGCGCCCAGGACGTCACCGACGCGAGCCGAACCAATCCGGTGACCCTTCCCGTCGTCGGCGAGATTGCCGCCGGCTCGGCCAGGCCATTCGCCATCAGCGCCGGCACTGCCGTCAAGATCATGACCGGGGCGCCGATTCCCCGGGGTGCCGACGCGGTCATACCGATCGAAGCCACCGACCAGGGCAACGCCCGCGTCGTCATCTACAAGGGGGCGCCCGTCGGCGCCTGCATACGGCCGCGCGCCACCGACGTGAAGGCGGGCGACCTGATGCTCCGGGCCGGCACGGTGCTCGGTCCCCGCGAAGTCGGGCTTCTCGCTTCGCTCGGCGCCGGTCGGGTGAAGTCCCGTCCGCGTCCCCGCGTCGTCATCATCTCCACCGGCAGCGAGTTGCGCGAGCCCGGCGGCCACCTCGAGTACGACTCGATCTTCGACGGCAACAGCTTCATGCTGGCCGCTGCGGTCCGCAGCGTCGGCGCCATCGCCTACCGGGTGGGCGCGGTCGCCGACAACCCCAAGGCGTTCCGGCGCCTGCTGTCCGATCAGCTGGTGCGTGCCGACCTCGTGGTCACCAGCGGCGGCATCAGCAAGGGCGACCACGACGTCGTCAAGGAAGCCCTCGCGCCGCTCGGCACGGTGAAGTTCAGCGAAATCGCGATGCAGCCGGGCAAGCCGCAGGGTTTCGGCACCGTCTTCGACGAACAGACCCCGATCATCACGCTTCCGGGCAACGCAGTGTCGGCCTACGTGTCCTTCGAGGTCTTCGTCATGCCGGCGATCCGACGGATGATGGGGCTCACGCCCTACCGTCGCCCGATGGTCCACGCCGTCCTCTCGGCCGACCTGCAGTCGCCTCCGGGACGCCGCCAGTACGTGCGCGGTGTCTTCGAGGTCACGCACCGTGGCGCCAAGGTCACGCCCATCGGGGGAGCCGGCTCGCACCTCATCGGCGGGCTCGCCAAGGCCAATGCGCTCATCGTGGTCGGCGAGGACGAAACTGCCCTCAACATGGGTGACACGGTGCGCACGCTGGTGCTCGATCGGCCGTTCTAGTGTCGGGCACAGGTGTGGATCCACGGGACTCGCTCAGTCACCTTGATTCGTCGGGACACGCAAGGATGGTCGACGTCACCGCGAAAGACGTCACGGCACGCAGCGCCACCGCGCAGGGCAGAGTCGAGGTCAGTGCACGCGTCATCGAGCTCCTGCGCGGCGAGGGAGTGCCCAAGGGCGATGCCCTCGGCGTCGCCCGTGTCGCCGGCATCATGGCCACCAAACGCACCCCCGACCTCATCCCGCTGTGCCATCCGTTGGCGATCGGCGGGGTCGAGGTCGACCTGACCGTGGTTGAGGCTGCTGTCGAGATCACGGCCACCGTCCGTACGGCCGATCGAACCGGCGTGGAGATGGAAGCCCTCACCGCGGTGAGCGTCGCGGCCCTCACCGTGATCGACATGGTCAAGGCCGTGGACAAGCATGCCCGGATCACCGACATCGAAGTCGTGGCCAAGTCCGGCGGCAAGAGCGGCGATTGGGTGAGTCCCGCCCGGTGGGCCCGGTGAAGGCGCACGTCGTGGTGGCCTCCAATCGCGCGGCCGCCGGCATCTACGAGGACAACACCGGTCCTCTCATCGCCGAAGCGCTGACGTCGTGGGGATTCGACGTGACGGGGCCGACCGTGGTGGGCGACGGTGATCCGGTGGCCGAGGCGATCGGTGCCGCCCTCGCCGACAACGCCGACGTGATCCTGACGACCGGCGGCACCGGGGTCAATCCCACCGACCGCACTCCGGAGTCCACCAGGCCGTTCCTCGACCGCGAGCTCCCCGGCATCGCCGAAGCCATCCGTGCCTACGGCGTCGGCAACGGCATACCGACCGCGATGCTGTCGCGTGGCCTCGCCGGAGTGTCCGGGTCGACCATCATCATCAACCTGCCCGGATCCGCCGGCGGCGTGAAGGATGGCCTCGCCGTCCTCGCACCGGTCCTGTTGCACGTCGTCGACCAGATCGGTGGCGGCGACCACGGCACCGTTCAAAGTGGCCAGAGTCAAAGGGGCGAGACCTGAGTCCGGGCTGGCCGGTCACGCTCGACCACCGTCGGGTCGGCCTCCGTCCCCTGGCGATGCGCGACGCCTCGACCTGGGCGCGGCTGCGCAACGACAACGCCGACTGGCTCGGCCCGTGGGAGGCGACGCTCCCCAAGGGCGCCGGCGCCGGCATCTCGTCGTACCGCGAAATGATCCGCACCCTTCGTACGCGTGCCAGACAAGGCCTGGCGATGCCGTTCGCGGTGACCTATGACGGCGAAGTGGTGGGCCAGCTGACCGTCAACGGGATCACCTGGGGCTCGGCCCGGTGGGCCAACATGGGCTACTGGGTGGCGCGCAGTCATGCCGGCCTGTCGATCATCCCAACCGCCGTGGCGCTGGTGTGTGACCACTTGCTGGGGCCGACGGGCCTTCACCGCATCGAGATCGCCATCCGTCCGGAGAATGCTGCGAGCCTCCGCGTCGTCGAGAAGCTGGGCTTCCAAAAGGTCGGAATGGCGCCGAGATTCCTTCATATCGCCGGTGACTGGCGGGACCACTACCTCTTCCAGATCCTCGCCGAAGACGTCCCCGAGGGGCTCGTGGCCGGGCTCGATCCCGCGCCCTGAATCGCATAGTCACATCCGTCACATAAGTTCACAGGCGACACACCGCCGGTAGTGCCGGGAATCATCGCTCCCACGGCATACCGTTTTGCTCGTGGGTAATGGGCTGATTTTCGCATTCGTCGTCGCGCTGTGGGCGGCGTATTTTGTGCCCCTTGCCGTGCGTCGATATGACGAGGCCTCCAAGTCGGGATCGATCGACAAATTCTCCTCGCTGAGTCGGGTGATTCCCCACAAGGTGCCCGTGGCCCAGGACGCCGACTCCGAAGTGATCGAGACGACCGAGGACGAGCCCGAACAAGAGCTGCGGACGACCCACGCCCCAGTGCAGACGTTGACGCGTGCGTCCGCGCGCCTGGCTGCTCGTCGGCGCCGTCGCACCCTGATCACCCTTTTGATGCTGGCAGCGATTGTCGGGGGAGTCGCCGGATTCGGCTACATCCCGCTCTGGTCGGTCACCGGCCCGACCGCCCTGATCGTGGCGTGGCTGATCGCCTGCCGGATCCAGGTCCGCGGCGAGCTCGGCATCGGCCGCAAACCCAAGTCGAGCTCCACCGCCGCCGACGAAGAACAGACCATCGTCGTGTCGGGTCAGTTCGAAGACATCGCGCCGAACCGCAGAAACGTCATGGAGAAGGTCGCACTCGAAGCCAACGCGCTCGACGACCAGATCGTCATCGCCGTGCCAGTCGGCGCCACGACCGGCGAGGTCCTGTGGGATCCGCTCCCCGTCACCTTGCCGACCTACGTCACCAAGCCGCGCGCCGGGCGCACCGTCCGCACGATCGAATTCGGCGAGCCGGGGGCCTGGACATCGGGCCACATCGAGGGCGAAGACGTCGACTTCCCCGAACGCAAGGCCGAAGGCCAGGACCAGCCCCGTCGCGCCGTCGGCCACTGACTCCCAACAGTTCTGGGATTACCACGGTGGCTGGGTAAACCTCATCCCCACCGGGCATATTTGCCGCGGTATGCCGAGGTTTGCCACGGGGTGTGCCCTGATAACCTCATCGTCGAGGGGCATTGGCGCAGTTGGTAGCGCGCTTCGTTCGCATCGAAGAGGTCAGGAGTTCGAATCTCCTATGCTCCACACCGAAGAATGCGCCCACCCAATCGGGGTGGGCGCATTTTTGCGTCGGGGGAGCCGCTAAAACGGCACCTGGGTGGTGAGCAGGCCCGTGGCCCTGGGTGCACGCCCCGACAGGGTGCGACAGAAGTCCACCGCATCGCCTTCGAAGCTCGGGCCGCCGATGCCGTATGTCCACTGCCCACCGGCGGGACCGGTGAGAGTGAGCTGCACCGGCTCGCCGTGGCGCCCGGCCCATTCGTCGACCACATCGGCGACGATCACGCCATCGTGGTCGGCTGACAGCTCAGGCGGTTTGCCGATCGCGCGGGCGATGTCGAAACGGTGCATCCAGGGGTCGCGGGTCAGGATCGTGTCGACGAGGAAGCCGGTGGTCCAGCGTTCCTCCTGGTCTCCGACATGTTGGACGATAGGGAGAGTGCGACTGCGGATGATGCCCGGTGCCCGCCGCCGGCCTGTGGCCGCCTTCGGCCCGATCTTCTCGAATCGTGCGATGAGTTCGGGCACGGTCAGGTCGGCATTCTTTTCGACCTGGACTGCGGTGAGGGCGTCGATGTAGAGGCCGCCGCGTTGCAGGGCGAGCTTCTGCTGCCGGCTTTGCTCGCGAATCGAAGCGGCCATCTCGGCCATACCGAGACAGTGACCGGCCATCGCGCGGACATCCCAGCCGGGACATTCGGTGGGCTTGGTCCAGTCATCGGGCGTGAGGCTTCGAAGCGTGGCGGCAAAACGCTCGTATTCGGTGATTGCCAGCGCCATCAGCGTCGGCCGGTCAAGGGTGGAGGTCCGCGACGGTGCCTCCGCCGTGAGGGTGGATCTGGTCATGATTTTCTCCTGGTGGAACGTGGTAGCCCAATATGATCAGCGATTATGTCGACGGCTTCGTCGACCAGCCGGGCCCAGCGGTCACCGCCGGGGTCGTTGGCTTGTTGTGCATCGATCAAGCCACCGATCAGGGCGACGTAGAGATCGACCTGACGGGGGTCGTCGATGCCCATCCCGACGAAAAGGCGTTTCGCTCGTTCGAGCACTTCGACTGCGGGAGCGTATGCCTCTTCGCTTGGTACGAATCCGGGGATCGTTCGCTGGTTCATCAATTGATGCCGGGCGAGGTCGGCGACGGAGTAGTCGAAGAACAGGTGCGAGAGCTTCTTCAGTCCGTCTCGAGGGGATCGCGGCAGGTTCGGCTCGGCCTCGGTCATGATCGCGAGGTACTCGGTCCAGCTCTGTCCGAACATGGCGTCGTAGATGTCGTTCTTCGACGCGAAATAGGAATACAGGGAGGGAGCGCGCATTCCAATGCGTGCGGCGACATCTCGAAGTGTGAGGTGGGTGAGTCCTTTTTCGCGGGCGATCTCCCACGCGGCGTCGAGGATCTCGACCCTTGTTGCCTCACGGCGTTCAGATTGCCTATCGCGCTTCGGAATGTCTAACACAGTTAGGAGTATCCGCCCGAGCTGTCCGGTCGTCAAGGGATTTCGCCGTTTTGTCAGGACTCGGCCATACGCTCGTCGTATGGTCACGATCGAGGACGTACGCCGACTCGTGTCGACCTTCCCTCGCGCCTATGAGGCCGTGGTGCGTGATCGGATCAAGTTCCGGGTCGGCAGCATCGTGTTCGTCTCGTTCTCCCGCGACGAAAGCCTGATGGGCTTCGCCTTCCCCAAGGACGAACGCGAGGACCTCGTCGCCTCCCGGCCCGATACCTTCCGGCTCCCCAAGCAGGGCGACATGCGCTACAACTGGGTCGTCGTGCGCCTCGAGGCGATCGACCTCGACGAGATGCACGAGCTCGTCACCGATGCGTGGCAAATGGTGGTGCCCAAGAGAGTCGTCCGCGAGTTCCTGGGCGAAGAGTAACGACCGTCCCCGACGTTGCAGGGGTAAAGGACACGAATTCGGTCAAGCCGTGAATCCACCGAAACCCCGAAGTTCGCTCCTAATGTTGTTGGCGACAGGCAATACCAGGGAGCTGGGGGACTTGCTGGTCGCGCGCGAAGCATTTGACCCGGGAGATCTCAAAATGCGGAAACTTGCGACACTCAGAGGAACGTTGCCGATCGGCGTGCTGCTGGCCGCCATGTTCTTGGCGCCGGCCAGCAGCATGCAGGCCTCACCGGCCGCTGCGGCGCCACCGCCGGCCGCAACCGTCACCAAGTTGCTTGTCTTCGTCGAGGAGAACCATTCCCTGGCGCAGATGAGGGCGGGGATGCCCTACGCCTACGGACTCGCCAAACAATACGGCCACGCGACGCGCTACACCGCGACGATGCACCCGTCGCTGCCCAACTACATCGCGATCGCTGGCGGCAAGACCTATGGCATCACCAACAACGGCGGCCCATCGTCCAACCCGGTCCACGGCTCGTCCGTGTTCGGCCAGGCAATCGCAGCCGGCAAGACCGCCAAGGTCTATGCCGACGGGATGTCAGGCAACTGCGCCACGGGCGGCGGCTCCGCCTATGCGGTCAAGCACAACCCCTGGCCATACTTCGTCAACGAACGCGAGCTGTGCAAGAAGTTCGACGTCCCGATCGGTCAGCTCGATGCTGACATCGCTCAAGGCAAGCTGCCCAATGCAGGCATGGTGATTCCCAACCTCGACCATGACGCCCACGACGGCTCCCTCGGTGCCGCCGACCAGTGGTTCAAGGGGTGGATGATCAAGATCTTCGCCAGTCCCGACTGGAAGTCCGGCCACCTCGCCGTGGTGCTGACTGCCGACGAGGACGACAAGCGCGCCGGTAACGTCGTCCTCACCACGGTGATGCATCCCAGCCAGAAGGCGAAGGTCGTCAACACCATGCTGACCCACCACGGGATGACGCGACTGTATGAGGACGTGGTCGGAGCGCCATACCTCCATGCCGCGGCGAATGCGCCGTCGATCTCCGACGCGTTCGGCCTGCCGGTGCCGCCGCGCGACTCCACCCCGCCGCCGGTCAGCACGGCCAAAGTGTCCGGCTTCGTCGCGACGGCCGGCACGTCCGGCTCGATCTCGGTCAAGTGGAACGCCATTCCAAATGCGCCGAAATATCGCATCCAGTACTCGACATCGTCCAAGATGACCAACCCGGTATATCGGCGATTCACCGGAGCGTCGGCGGTCGTCGACGGCCTCAGTGCCAACACGACCTACTACATGAGGATCCGTACGATCCAGGCCGATGGCACCAACATCTCTGCCTACACGACGACGCCGATCTCTGCCCGCACGACGGTCATGGGCGATCCGCCGTGGCCGGTGAAGTCGATGACTGCCGGGGTGCGGTGATCAGCCGATCGTCTAGGAGGCGCGCGAGCGGCGACGCGTAGCGAGCCAGGCGAGGCCCGACAGCAATCCCAGCGCGACGCCCCACGGGAGTATGACGCCGATGCCGTGTACGGCGCCGTCGATGGTGGCGACGAGGCTGTTCCAGCCGGTGACGACACCGCCCCAGAATCCCGAGGGCGAGACGCTGTTGGCCATCGGTTTGGCGGCGAGGTCGATGTCGAGCGCCGACAGGCTGGCCCGCTCGCTCAGTCCCTTGCGCTGAGCGACGAGGCTCTCGAGATTGGCCTGGCGTTCGGTGAGCGCGGACTCGGCACGGATCAGCTCGGCGGTCGACTTCGAGTTCTTCATCAATCCCTCGAGCCGGTCGACCGAGATGCGCAGGGCCTTGATACGGGCATCCAGGTCCTTGCCTTCAGTCGTCGCGTCGTAGTCCTCGATGTTGACGTATTCGATCGTTCCGTATGTACGCAGCTGGTCGATGGAACTGTTGACCTTCTCCTGCGGGATACGGATGACCAGGTGAACGCTGCCACCGTTGTCGCCGCTTGGAGCCGTCTCCGATCGTGAATCGACTCGTCCGCCTGCAGTGCCGACCCAGGTGCTGATCTTGCGCGCGGCGACGACGGGCTTCGCGACCGTCATGCCGACGGAGCCGGTCGTGACGATCTCGCGATCGCTGTCTTCGGGCGCAGCTTTGTCGCCCGATTTCGCCTGGTCGGGGGCGAGTGCATTCGTCCGTGACTCGTTACCGCCGGCCGGCTTGCTGGCGGTGCTCGCGTCGTAGACCGCCGGGCCGTTGTTGAGGCCGGCGATCCCGACACCGATGCCGCTGATCGCGACGACGGCGGCCGCGCCGACAACCACTTTCCGGTAGCGGCGGGTCTTCATACGGGCGGACTTGTCGACGTCGGACATGATGGCGAACCTCATGGATTCGATCTGCTCGTCGCTCAGTTCGGGGATGGATGTGTTCATGACGAACCCCTAAGGACGTGGATGTCGGCGCGAAGCCGTTGGCGGATGCGTGACACGCGATTGCGGACCGAGCCGTGGGACACACCGAGCTCTTCGGCGGCCTCGGCATACGTCCTGTCGCCGCTGATGCATTTCTCGTAGAGCTGGCGGTCGATGCCAGACAGCTCGGCGACGCTCTTGTCGACCCGGGCGAGGAGGGCATCGTGCTCGACGGTGTCCTCGACCGAGCTCGACTCGTCGGGGATCTCCTCGCTCATCGCCTGGCGGTGGCTGGCATCGCGGATGCTCTGCCGCCGTTTGTTGAGAGCCGTGTAGCGGGCGGTCACGAGCAGCCACGGCAACAGCGAATCGTCGGCCAGAGTGATGGACCGAATCTTCTTCCAGGTCGTGATGAAGACCTCCTGGGTGGCGTCTTCGGCATCGAGCGAACTGCGGAGCACCGCGTATGCCTGCCAATAGACCGGCCGGACGTGGCGGACATAAAGCTGATCGAAGGCATGGCGATCGCCGTGCGCGGCTCGGCCGAGCAGCTCACGATCGTCCGGCGGGGGCGTTTGCTTCGCGGAGGTTGCGGTCACGGACGGCTCCGATCTCGGCAGGCGTAAAAAATGCGCGTCTACTCATCAATGTCTGTGCAGAACCAACCGTCTCATGGCAAAAGTGGATTTCGTCAACGCCGAAACGGTGTCATCATGAGGCAGGACCGGTGAAGGGAGCGGCATGTACGTACGGCCGGCGCGTCTGACTGTCGCGGCGCTGCTGCTCATGCTGGTTGCGGCCTGCGCGAGTGCGGTCGGCTCCGAAGGCCTCGACGGCATCGATGCCACCGGCGCGGCCGGATTCGGCGAGGGTGTCCCGACCGTCAGCGCACCACCGCTTGCTGCATTCACGCGCACGACGGTTGCCGAGGCGACGATCGAGACCGTCGACAAGATGATCGACAAGTGCCGCGGCCCCGTGTCTGTGGTCCTCGGTCCCACACGGCCCACGCTTGTCGCCGAACACGACTACTGCGGCGGATCGGAATGGATTCCCGAGCTCGAGCTGGGGGAGGCCGCGAGTCTCTCGGGACCGGGGATCGAAGAGGGCCTCTACGTTGCCACCGAGATCAAAACGGTTCCGCGCCGCGGCAACGCCACCGTCGCCGACCTGCCTGTGACCGACGTCGTCCTCCAGACGTGCATCTCCAAGACGGAAATGATCCTGGTGGGACTGACGAAGTTCGCCACCCAGGACGACACGCCGCCCGTGTTTGGGCGTTAACCCTCGCGGCCAACCCGATTCCAAGTACGTTCTCCCTCAGGAGCGGGACCGAGGGAGGCGCCACATGGGATTTTTGATTTCGAATTCGTGCGGCGCCCTCCTTTGCCGGCGCCAACGCGAGATTCTCAGCGGGATCTGAACCGCAAGCTCCGACATTCACCGGGCAAAAACGCCCTGCCCAGTGTGTTTACGAATTTTTTACGTTTTTGCCATTTCGCGTACACGGTCGACTCCAAGCCTCTACCTTCCCTTTAGGGAGAGTCGCGTTTGCGACTTAAAAATGTAAGAGGGAGAAACAAAATGTCTATGTTCAATCACGTAATCGCATATGTCTCCGCAACGCTGCACACGCTGGAAAAGCGCCGGGACGAAGACGGCATCACCGCCATCGAGTATGCACTGATGGCTGCTGGCATCGCGGCCATCATCGTTGCTGCGATGGTCACTCTTGATACCAAAATCACTGCTCTATTCGCCAAAATCACCGTCTGACATTCATCGCGGAAAGTTCAGCCGCCCCTCCTTCTGTCTGAGGGTCGGGCGGCCGGACGCCGTGATGGCGGTTTTCCTATGCGGAGATCATCCCGGGACGAACGTGGCGTAGCACTTCTGGAGTTCGCGCTCGTCGTCCCCACGCTTCTCGTGCTGATTCTGGGCATCGTCGACTTCGGCGACCGCTTCAAGACCTCAGCGCTTTACAACAACGCTGCCGCCGCCGCGGCCCGGTCGATGACGATCGAGAACAGTGCGGCCAAGGCGAAGACGGCTGCGATCGGTGCGGGCATGCCCAGCACGCTCACGCCGGCCGTCAGCTACACCAGCGGATTCACGTCATGCGCACAAGCCGGTGACGGCTCGTTCGCCAATGTGACCGTCACGATCACCAACAGCAACAAAGCGACAACGACCAAATTCTTCGGTGCCACCTACACCGTCATCGGAAGGGCAGTGGCGCGATGCAGCGGAACCTGATGCGGTCGATCCGGAAACGCGACGAACGCGGTGTGTCGGCGATCATCGTCGGCTTCCTCGCCACGACTCTCATCGCGGGTGTCGGACTGAGTGTCGACACCGGCAGTCTCGTCGTACAGCGCCAGCATCTGCAGACCGGAGTCGACAATGCGGCGCTTGCCATTGCCCAGGACTGTGCTTTGCGCAGAAGTACCTGCGCATCAGCACCCGCACTGGACACGGCCAACCTCCTCGTGTCGCAGAACATCACTGGAGCCACCACCTCGTTGGCCGGCTCGGTCTCCACGACGTCGACATCGGTCACCGTCAAGTCGGCAAAGAACATTCCAATGAACTTCGCCTCGGCGATCGGAGTCGGCCCCAAAGCGGCCAACGCCAAGGCGACTGCCACCTGGGACAAAGCGCCGACCGAGGGATACCCTCTGCTGCCGATGGCCGTCGGCTATTGCCAGTACAAGGCCAATGCCTACCCGGCGACGCAACACGTGCTCATCCGTACCGACCTGTTGAGCAGCGCGGTGAAATCGGTCATTGCGGCGCTCGACCTGGTCGGAATCCCCTTGACGAACTTCTTCCCGCAGAGCACCTGCACGGGCAGCACCGGGGACACCCTGAACATGAGTTCCGGAGCGGTGTGGCTGACGGCACTTGTGGACGCGCTTGACCTCTTCGACATCAGCAACATGTCGATGTGCAACATGAAGGTCAAGGTCTTCACCACGATGATTGTGACCAGCGTGACGCCGGTCATCGCGCCGACCGCCTGTGTCAACAAGCTGAAGCTCGGCACGATAGCGATGATGCCGATCTATGAGTCGACCTCGCCGCTGACCGTGCTGTCGTCGTCCATCACGCTGCGCATTGTCGGCTTCGCACCATTCAAGATCACTGGCTGGAAAGAACCGGGCAACGCCAAGAATGACAGCACGGCAACGCCGGCGTGCCTCAGCATCCTGACCGTCACCTGCCAGGGAATCCAGGGCTATTTCGTGCGGTCGGTCGTGCTGGACCCGGAGCAGATTTTCGCTTATGACAGCGCGGCACCCGACCTGGGTGGCGTTCGCCTCGAGACCCGACTGTCGAACTAGCCACGCGGAAAAGAGAGAACTGTGAAGAAGAAGTTCGTTGCAGCATTGATCGCCGTCGCACTTGCCGCATTTGGTGTGCTGGCGCTGGTCAACTACGCACAGGGTGCGAACGATCGGGCCTTTGCGGGAGCGGAAATGGTCGACGTGCTCCAGGTGCAGGCCGACATTCCGGCGAAGACGCCAAGCGACCGGCTGAAGCGCAGCGTCAAGGTCGTCAAGGTTCCAGTTTCGGCCAGAGTCGACGGCGCGCTCGCTAGCCTCGATGCCGTCGTCGGCAAGTCGACCAACAGTCCGCTCAAGAAGGGCGAACAACTGTTGAATTCGCGCTTCGGAAATGTTGCGGTCAAGAGCGATTCCGCAGTCCCCGAGGGCTACCAGGAGATCAGCATTTCGCTCGGTGCGCCGCGACTCGTGACAGGCAAGCTCAAGGTCGGCGACCGGGTCGGCATAATCGCCAGCTACGACGCCCAAGACGCGGGTGTGATCAAGAAAACCAACTTCATCAAGCAACAACAGGTGTTGGTGACCCGTGTGTCGGGCTCGAACGTGCCCGATGCGGCCGAAGGTGCCGACGCGCCCGCTCTGATCACGTTGGCCGTCAGGACCATCGATGCCGAGAAGATCGTCAACGCCTCGGAGTTCGGCAAGGTCTGGCTCACGCTCCAGAACTCCAAGACGGACACAGGCGGCCGAGCAGTGATCGACCCGAAGGACGTGTTGAAATGAGTACGATTCTCCTCCTTGGCGGCGAAGGCGATCTCGAGCAGCGACTGGGCCGCGACCCCCAGGACCTCGTCGTGCCGGTCGCACACGCGTTGGTCGAAGGTGTGTCCTTCGACATCCGGGACCTCATGATCGACAACTACCTGCCGGACATCATCCTGCTGGGTCCAGACCTTGATCGCCGGCTGGCCCTGTCGATCGCATCGCTCGTCGACGCGATGCATCCCGGCGTCAGTGTCGTACTCATGGCCGATCCTGACGCCACCCTCGTGCTGGAGGCAATGCGTGTTGGTGTGCGCGACGTATTGCCTCCCAGCGCGACGGACGAAGAGCTCCGGGCCATGATGGTCAAGGCTCAGGAGGACAGTTCGCGCCGCACTGCGCAGCGGACGAAAAACGACGCGGTCGAGCGAGTTGAGGAGAGCAAGGTCATCGTCGTGGTCTCGCCGAAGGGGGGAGTGGGCAAATCGACCATCGCGTCCAACCTTGCGGTCGGACTCGCGAAACAGTCGCCGATGGATGTCGTGCTGGTCGACCTCGACCTGCAGTTCGGCGACATCGCCACCCACCTCGACCTCAACCCGGCGCACAATCTGACCGACGCGTTCGCTTCATCGGGCGGGGTCGACTCGATGCTCCTCAAGACGTTCCTGACGGTTCATCCGTCGAATTTCTATGCGTTGTGCGGATCGGAGTCGCCGGCGGCAGCAGACCGAATCGGCCCGAAGCAGGTGCGTGAGCTGCTGAGCCAGCTCGCACTTCAGTTCCGTTTCGTCGTCGTGGACACCGGTGCCGGCCTCGACGAGCACACGCTCGCCGCATTGGAAGAAGCCAATGAAGTCATCATGGTTTCGAGCATGGATGTTTCCAGTGTTCGCAACGTGCGCAAGGAGTTCGAGGTGCTGGCGCAGTTGAACATCCTTCCGCATTCGCGCCACTTCGTCCTCAACTTCGCCGATCGTCACTCGGGTATGAGCGTCCGCGATGTAGAAGCCGTCGTGGGTATTCCGGTCAACGTGGTTGTTCCCCGCGCGTCGGAGGTGTATTTGTCGGCGAACCGCGGCATTCCGGTCCTCCTCGACAAGAAGGGCGGGGCGGCGGCCAAAGCGATTCGCCAACTGGTCAAGCGCTTCGAAATGAACCGCAAGGAAGCCAAGAAGCGGGCCTTCCAGCACAAGGGTGTGGATCTCGCATGAGCCTCAGTGACCGACTCGACGAGGCCCGCAACGGCAACGTCAACTCGGCTTCGCCGACCAGCAGCGCCAGCCAGGCAGCGGTCGTCGCGGAGCCCAAGCCGTCGGTCCGGGCAACTGATGCTCTGGCCGAGCTGAAGGCACGCGCCATCGAAACCCTTTTCACGACGATCGGTGCCCGAATCAGCGATTCCTCGCTCACGGACTCTCAGTTGCGCGGGATGGTTCGCGACGAGCTCGGTCGCATCATCGCCTCCGAACAGGTCTTGCTCACCGCCGACGAGCGCCTGCGCCTGATCCGGGACATCGAGGACGATGCGCTTGGACTCGGCCCACTTCAGCGACTCCTCAACGATGAGTCGGTCACGGAGATCATGGTCAACGGCCACGAATGGATCTATGTCGAGCGCGGCGGGCACATCGTCGACAGTGGTCTGAAGTTCGGCTCTGAGCAGCATTTGCGCCAAGTCATCGAACGCATAGTGTCCAAGGTCGGTCGGCGTATCGACGAGTCTTCCCCCCTCGTCGATGCCAGGTTGCCGGATGGTTCCCGCGTCAACGCCGTCATTCCTCCGCTTGCGGTGCGAGGGTCTTCCCTGACCATCCGCAAGTTCTCGGCGATTCCGCTGAAGGTCTCCGACCTCGTGTCCTTTGGCACCATGAGCCCACAGATCGCCGAACTGCTCTATTCGTGCGTTAGTGCCCGGCTGAACATCCTGATTTCGGGCGGCACCGGGACCGGCAAGACCACGCTGCTCAACGTCCTGTCCTCGTTCATTCCTGCAGATGAGCGGATCGTCACGATCGAAGACGCCGTCGAGCTCAAGCTGCAGCAGGATCACGTCGTGAGCCTGGAGAGCCGGCCGGCCAACATCGAGGGCAAGGGCGAGATCACCATCCGCGAACTCGTCAAGAACTCGTTGCGCATGCGCCCCGACCGCATCGTCGTCGGCGAAGTGCGCGGCGGCGAGAGCCTCGACATGTTGCAAGCGATGAACACTGGTCACGACGGCTCGATCTCGACCCTCCATGCCAACACGCCGCGTGATGCCGTGGCACGACTCGAGACGCTCGTCCTGATGGCCGGTATGGACCTGCCGCTTCGCGCCATCCGCGACCAGATCGCCTCCGCCGTCAACCTCATCGTTCAGATCTCACGACTGCGTGACGGCACACGGCGCATCACTCATGTGACCGAGGTGCTCGGCATGGAGAACGACACTGTCGTCCTGCAGGACGCCTTTGTCTTCGACTACACCGCGGGACTGAGCAAGGACGGCAAGTTCCTCGGTCATCAGGTAGCGACCGGCCTCCGCCCAAGGTTCACCGACAAGTTCGATGACCTCGGCATCCGCTACAACCCCACCTTGTTCACCCCGCCGCCCGGACATGCCTGATGAGTCTCGTCCCCGGAGTGCTCCTGGTCGCCGCCGCGTTGGGTGCGGCCCTCTATGGGCTGTTCGCGGCTCCGGTCGCCCGCGTTCCGCTTGATCGACGTCGTCCACCTGGCAATGTGAAGAAGTCACCGCTCAGTGCGCTGACAGACGCGATGGTCGAATTCGTCGACCACACTCTCAGGTCGCGCGGTTGGGTGCCTTTCACCGCCAGGGAGCTCGAGCTCGCCGCGGTTCGCATGACGCCGGGCTATCTGGTCGTGCTCGTCAGCATTCTGGCCTTCGTAGCCGCCATGATCGTCGGCACATTTTCCAGGAACCCGCTGCTGGGGCTCCTCGCGGCCGTCGCCGTTCCGCTGATGGCGAAGCTCGTGCTGAGGCATCTGGCCGGGAAACGACGTAAGGCATTCGACGGACAGCTCGACGAGACCTTGCAGCTGCTTGCTGCCGCACTGCGCGCCGGTCATGGCCTGACCAGGGCCTTCGACACTGTCTCGAAGGAGACCGACCCACCGATGTCCGAAGAACTGGCTCGCATCGTGAACGAGAACCGTATCGGCCGCGATCTCGTCGACGCAGTGGGGCAGACCGCCGAGCGCATGCAGAATGTCAACTTTCGCTGGGTTGCCGAGGCCGTGGGCATCCAGCAGGAGACAGGCGGCAACCTCAATGAGGTATTGGACAAGGTCGGCTCGACAATCCGGGAGCGCAACAAGCTCCTGCGCGACGTCCGTACCCTCTCAGCTGAGGGCCGGATGTCGGCCATGGTCCTCGTCGCGTTGCCTTTCCTGACCGTTGGGGGCCTCAGCTTCATCAACCCGGAATTCATGCGGCCGTTGTACACAACGAGTACGGGCGTCATCGCCTTTGTCGTGTCGGGCGTTCTCCTAAGCGTCGGCATGGTCTGGATGAAGATCATCGTGAACGTGAAGGTCTGATCATGGCTCCCGGACAGTCGCTCTTCATCGGCCTTCTGATGATCGCCGGGGCGCTCACCGCGTTTGCGGTGTGCCTGGATTTCGGTACATCGACCCGCGGACTCGTGCGGGCCCGGCTTCGCCGAACGAATCTTCCGATCGCCTCCCATACGACGAAGGACAAGAAACAACTCGTCGTCCGGACGAGCAAATTGGGTCTTGTCCGCCTCTTCATCCGCCCCTCGGGCTTGGAACAACTCGAGCGCAACCTGGTGCTTGCCGGCAAGTCGTCGACGTGGCGGATCCCGACCCTGGTGATGCTGAAGGTCCTCGGTCCCGCTCTGCTCTTCCTGCCGCTCATGCTGTGGGTACGCGCTGATCCGTCGACGTTGCACGTTGGGCTGATGATCGGCGTACTTGCCGTGGCCTATGCCCTTCCGAACATCATCGTGAAAGGGCGGGCCACGGAACGGCAACAGCAGATTCTCCTAGAACTACCCGACGTTCTCGACCAGGTCACCATTTCGATCGAGTCTGGACTCGGCTTCGAAGCATCCCTGGCCCGCGTGGGCCAGAACGGCAAGGGTCCACTTGCCTCGGAGGTCGCTCGTGTCGTCCAGGACTCACGTCTTGGAATGAGCCGCCGCGACGCCTATCAGGCGCTGGCGGACCGAACCGACGTGGACGACCTGAAGCGATTCCTCAAGAGCATCGTGCAGGCCGAGGAGTTCGGCGTCCCGATCTCGAAGGTGGTCCGTACCCAGGCGGACGAGTTGCGCACGAAACGGCGTCAGCGTGCTGAGGAGAAGGCCGCGAAGGTGGCGTTGAAGCTGCTTTTCCCCATGCTTTTCTGCATGTTCCCGGTGTTGTTCATCCTCATCCTGACGCCGGCCATCGTGAACATGGGCAAAGTCCTCTGACACCCCTCCCCGCACTTGCCTGCGCTCACGCACGCCTGGGTTCCAGCCGGAAATGTACATCAGCATGCCTATTGTCAGATCGCTTTACATTCGCTACGCTTCTGTAAACGACGAGCCGGTCTCAAAAGGAGTTCGACATGGCATATCAGGCAACGGTGGGCGAGAAACAGATCGTCTGGCGTGACACGAAGCGCTATCTCTGGATCATGGGCGCGATCATCCCGCTCATTCCCTTCGCCGCGTGGGGGCTCGTGCTGTGGACCGGCCAGGACTTCCTCTGGTACTTCGGCCCGTTCTTCGTCTTCGTCATCATCCCGATCTTCGACATCATTGCCGGCCTCGATCGCAACAACCCACCCGAAGAAGTCCTCGAAGCACTCGAGAACGACAAGTACTACCGCTGGGTGACCTACTTGTTCATCCCGGCCCAGCTGGTCTCGCTGGTCTGGGGCGCCTACCTCCTAGGCGGCGGCACGTTCTTCGGTTCGTCCCCGCTGGACGTGGTCGACAAGATCGGCCTCGCGCTCGGCATCGGCATGGTCGCCGGGATCGGCATCAACACCGCGCACGAGCTCGGCCACAAGAAGGAGGAGTACGAGCGCTGGTTCGCCCGCGTCGCCCTTGCCCAAACCTTCTACGGTCACTTCTTCATCGAGCACAACCGCGGCCACCACGTGCGCGTCGCCACCCCTGAGGATCCGGCGAGCTCGCGCATCGGCGAGACCGTATGGGAGTTCATGCCCCGCACCGTCTTCGGCAGCCTCAAAAGTGCTTGGGGATTGGAGAAGAGGCGCCTCGAACGGCGCAAGGAGTCGCACTGGACGCTCAAGAACGACGTCCTCAACGCATGGGCGTTCTCCGTCGTCCTGTGGGGCGGCCTGATGATCGCCTTCGGCTGGGAGATCTTCCCCTTCCTCGTCCTGCAGGCCGCCGTCGGTATCTGGTTGCTCGAATCGGTCAACTACCTGGAGCACTACGGCATGAAGCGCGCCAAGCAGGAGTCCGGCCGCTATGAACGGGTCAACCCGAGCCACAGCTGGAACAGCAACAACATCGGCACCAACGTGTTGCTCTACCACCTGCAGCGCCACAGCGATCACCATGCCAACCCGACGCGCCGCTATCAGGCACTGCGCGACTTCAAGGAATCTCCGGTCCTGCCGACTGGTTATGCCGGCATGATCGTGCTCACCTGGGTCCCGGCGATCTGGCGCAAGACGATGGACAAGCGCGTCGTCGAGCACTACGACGGCGACATCACCAAAGCCAACCTCCACCCGCGCAACCGTGACAAGTGGATCGAGAAGTACGGCGTCGCAGCATGAGCAAATACGTGTGCCCCAACTGCGAATACGTCTACGACGAGGCGATCGGCGATCCCCATGAGGGTTGGCCGCCGGGGACGCCGTTCGCCGACATCGATCGGGACTGGTGCTGCCCCGACTGCGGCGTCCGCGAACAACAGGATTTCAACCTGCTCGATGCCGAGGGGCATCGCAGTGACAGAGACATCGCGGTGGAAGCCGCCCGACGAGAGGACTACGCATGAAGGTCTGGCGCTGTGAACAGTGTGGATTCGAGTATGACGAGGCCCAGGGCTGGGAAGAAGAGGGCTTCGCCCCCGGCACCCGCTGGGACGACATCCCCGATGACTGGACGTGTCCCGACTGCGGTGCGGCCAAGGCCGACTTCACCATGGCGGAAGTGCTCTCCGCCTGATGACCATCACTCGTGCGGTTGTCGTGGGCGCGGGCATTGCCGGCGTCAGCGCCGCTGCCGGTATGCGGGCAGCGGGATTCGACGGTGAGATCCTGCTGATCGGCGACGAGGCCGAACTGCCCTACCGTCGCCCGCCGGTCTCCAAGGAGATCATCCGCGGCGACAAGACGCCCGACCAGATCAGGATCAAGCCCGCCACCTGGTATGCCGACAACGCCGTCGAACTGGTCACCGGCGCACACGTCACGGCGATCGATCCGGTTGCCGGCAAGGTCGTCCTGGCCGACGGTTCACCGATCGCTTTCGACCAGTTGTTGCTGGCGACAGGTGGCACCGCGCGAGCGCTTCCCTCTTCGGACGGAGCGACCGTCTCGGGCGTTCGTACGCTGCGCACCCTCGCCGACGTGCCGAAACTGCAGGGCCGGCTCACCGCCGGTCAGCACCTCATCGTGGTCGGTGCCGGCCTCATCGGGTCCGAAATCGCTGCCAGCGCCCGCGGACTCGGTTGCGAGGTCACGATGCTCGAAACCGCTCCACTTCCGCTGCCACGGTTGCTCCCACCCCTGCTCGGTCAGATGTATGTCGACCTCCACAAGAGCCACGGCACCGAGCTCCATACGGCCGTGACGGTCGAGAGCATCGTCGACGATGGCGGTGAAACTGTCGTCCGCGCGGCCGACGGTCGCACCTGGTCGGCACCGGTCGTGGTGGTGGCCGTCGGCATGGAGCCTGCCACCGGTCTCGCCGAGGCCGCCGGTATCGAGGTCGCCCCGCCACAGGTGGGCGGCGGCATCGTTGTCGACGCGAGCGGGCAGACCTCCATACCCGGCATCTATGCGGCCGGCGACGTGGCCAACATGGCCAACGGCGTGCTGGGCGGGCGCCACCGGGTCGAGCACTGGCAGAACGCGCAAAACCACGGCACCGCCGTCGGCAAGGCGATGGCCGGCGCCGACAGCACATTCGTCGAGGTGCCCTGGTGCTGGTCCGATCAATACGGCATCAACCTGCAGGTGACCGGCTGGCCCGAAGCGGGCCACGACGTGCGCATCCGCGGGTCGATCGACGACCACGACTTCAGCGCGTTCTTCCTCGATGGCGACAAGATTCTCGGCGCCGTGACGATCGGGCGTCCCGGGGACATACGTCAGGCACGCAAGTGGATCGCAGCCGGCGAACGCGTACGTCCCGACGTGTTGGCCGATGAGGATGCGGCACTGGCAGATAGCGTGATCCTGTGACCATCAACGTGCGCGACACCAACTTCAAGACGGAGATGCGCACGATGCTGCACGAGCGGTTGCTCGACGCCGCACAGGAGATCACCGTCGCCTCGAGCTGGTCGGACGTCACGATGGCGCGAATCGGCGAGATCGCGGGTGTGAGCCGCCAGACCGTCTACAACGAGTTCGGGTCCAAGCCCGAGCTCGCCGATGAGCTGGTCATGCGCGAGCTCGCCCGTTTCCTCGAGGTCGTGCGTACGCAGCTGGTGGACCACGACGACGTCGTCGGCGGCATCAGGGGTGCCTGCGAAGGCGCACTCACGATGGCCGAATCCAGTCCGCTTCTTCGTGCTGTCCTCGCCTCGATCCAACAGCGCGAGAACGACCTCGTGCCGTTACTGACCACCGAGTCGCAGGCCGTCATCGACACGGCCAGGGCGACCGTGGTCGGCGTGATCCAGGACAAGCATCCCGGCCTCGAGCTGACCGACGCCCAGCTCGAGAGCGCCGCCGACGCGGTCGTTCGGCTGGTGCTGAGCCACATCATGCGCCCGTCGGTGAGTTCGGCCGAAGCGGCCGAACAGATCGCCTGGATTGCCGGGAAGGTCCTGCCGCAATCCTGACCGACCTGCCTAATCGCCGGCTCAGATCCAGCGCCTGAACCACATCCGGCGATGCCAGTCGTCATAGCTGATCAGGGCGTCGGTGTAGATCGGATGGAAGAACCAGAACGTCGCGATCGCCGCGACCAGAAGGATGCCGGTCAGCAGCCCGACGAGGTAGCGGGTGCGCGGGGTTGCCGCGAACTTCCAGAGGCCATCGATGACCAGCACGATCGCGATGATCGTGAACGGAATGATGGCGACCGCATAGAACGAGAAGATCGGCCGGTCGGCGTAGAGGAACCACGGCAGCCACGTCGCCGCGACACCGATCAGCGGCACGCCCCAACGCCAGTCGCGTGTAGTGATCCAGGCGACGATCGCAGCCACCAACGCGAGAGCGCCGGACCACCAGATGACCGGATTGCCCAGGATGAGGATCTGACGCATGCATGTCGAACCGGCGGGCGCGCCGCACGATGCCGCCGGCAGATCGTTCTGCGCATCGACACCGACGGGCCGCTCGAGCACGAGCCACCCGATCGGGTTGGACTGGTAAGGGTGGGTCTTCCCGGCCAGGTATTTGCCGGTATGGAAGTCATAGGTCATCTGGTGGAAGTTCCAGAGCGACCTGAGTGCCTGCAGGGCCTCGCCGAAAAATCCCTTGGCGGGCGTCTCGACATAGCTTCCCCAAGCGGGATTGTCTCCGTAGCCGCGGCCGAAACGCTGCTCGAAGAGGTCGTGATGCAGCAGCCAGCCGCTCCACGTGGCGAGGTAGACGAGGAAGGAGACTCCGACGATCGTGACGAACGCGGGGAAGCCGACGACGAGGGTGGTGCTGACCCAGCCCGGTATCTTGCCGTGGCGGTGTCCGTCCGACTGCTTCCAGGTACGGCGGCGAGCGAGGACATCGAATGCGACGACGGTCAGGCCGAACGCGGCGAGCGCATAGACAGCGCTCCACTTGGTGCCGCAGGCAAGCCCGAAACACACCCCCGCGGCGAGCTGCCATGGCCGGAAGATGCGTATGCGGTCCAGCCGTGCCCTGATCCAGTCGAGATCGGCGACGAGGCAGGCAACCCCGCTGACCAGCCAAAACACGAGGAAGACGTCGAGCAGCGCCAGCCGTGACATGACGAAGTGGGTGCCGTCGAAACACAGCAACAGTCCGGCGATACAACCCATGACGGTCGAACCGGTGAGGCGTCGTACGAGCCTTGCGAGGACCAGGACCGTCAGCGAACCGACGACCACCGAGGCGATGCGCCACCCAAAGGGGTCCATCCCGAACAACCATTCGCCGATCGAGATGATCCACTTGCCTCCGTCGGGATGGACGATCTGCGTGGGCTCACCGGTGAACAGGCCGGTGAACTTCCTGCCGAGGATGCGGCCATTGGCCTTCTCGACATAGTCCTGGACGTAGCCGAACTTCGTGAGCGAGTAGGCGTCCTTGGCGTAGTAGGTCTCATCGAACAGGAAGACCTTCGGATGGCCGAGGTTCCAGACGCGCAAGACGAATGCGAGGAGGGCGACGGAGAGGGGGCCTGCCCAGCCTCGGGTCTTCTCGCTCACCGTCACGACTCGATCGTAGGCGACCTGAAAGGATGAACCCATGCTCATACTCGCCGCGACACCGATCGGCCAGGTCGCGGACGCCTCGCCCCGGCTCGCCGAGGTCCTGACGACCGCCGACGTGGTCGCGGCCGAGGACACGCGCCGGCTCAAGAGGCTCGTCGGCGAGCTCGGCATCGAGATCGGCGGCCGGATCGTGTCCTACTTCGAGGGCAACGAGCAGCATCGCACCGGCGAGCTCGTGCAGGTCCTCAAGGACGGCGGCACCGTCGTCGTCGTGACTGATGCCGGCATGCCGAGCGTGTCCGATCCGGGCTATCGACTCGTCGTCGCCGCGATCGAGGCCGACGTCAAGGTGACCTCGGTGCCCGGACCGTCGGCTGTCCTGACCGCTCTTGCCGTGTCGGGGCTCCCGGTCGACCGGTTCTGCTTCGAGGGCTTCCTGCCCCGCAAGGCCGGCGAACGCAAACGCCGACTCACCGACAACCTGCGCGAGCAGCGCACCATGGTGTTCTTCGAGTCGCCGCACCGCACCGAAGCCACTCTCCGTGCGATGGCCGACGTATGGGGTCCAGGGCGCGCGGCCGCGGTCTGCCGTGAGCTGACCAAGACCTATGAAGAGGTCAAGCGCGGGGGACTGCTCGAACTCGCCGACTGGGCCGCCGCGGAGGAGCATGGCATCCGCGGCGAGGTCACGATCGTCGTCGCCGGCGCGGACGACGAGCAACGCTCATACGAGCCCGAAGAGCTCAAGGCGCTTGTGGCCGAGCTCGAGGGCAAGGGCCAGAGCCGCCGGGACGCCATTGCCGCCGTCGTCGACATCACCGGGGCCCGCAAAAAAGACGTCTACGCCGCCGCCCACAGCTGACTTTCCGCTGGGAGTGACGTTCGGCAGGCGTTTCACGGCGTGTCGCCTGCGCAACGTCACTCCCAGCGGGGACGGCGGTTGGCCGCACGCAATAGGATTTGAGTCATGTCCGATTCGACCTTTTATGTCACGACGCCGATCTATTACGTGAACGACGCGCCGCACATCGGCCACGGTTACACGACGGTCATGGGCGACATCATCACGCGCTGGCATCGTCAGCGCGGCGAAAAGGTCTGGTACCTCACCGGCACCGACGAGCACGGGCAGAAAGTGCTCCGCAAGGCCACCGAAAACGGCGTCTCCCCACAGGAATGGGTCGACAAGCTCGTCGAGGACGAGTGGAAGCCACTGCTCAAGACGATCGACGTCGCCAACGACGACTTCATCCGGACGACCGAGCAACGCCACATCGACGGTTCCAGGGCGTTCTGGCAGGACCTCTACGATCGCGGCGCCGTCTACAAGGGCGAGTTCTCCGGCCACTACAGCGTGGGCAGCGAGGAGTTCGTCAGCGAGGACGACGTCGCAGACGGCGAAGGCGAGGACGAAGGCTTCAAGGTCTCCAAGCTCGACGGCAGCCGCGTCGAGCTCGTCTCCGAGGAGAACTACTTCTTCCGGCTCGGCGACTATCAGCAACAGCTCCTCGACTTCTACGATGCCAACCCGAACTTCATCCAGCCCGAGTCGGCCCGTAACGAGGTCATCTCCTTCGTCTCGCGCGGCCTGAGGGACCTGTCGATCTCGCGCTCGACCTTCGACTGGGGCATCCAGGTCCCGTGGGATGACAAACACGTCTTCTACGTATGGATCGAGGCTCTCCTCAACTACGTGACCGCAACCGGTTATGGGGTCGACCAGGAGAAGTTCGACCAGGTTTGGCCCGCCAACATCCAGCTCGTGGGCAAGGACATCGCCCGGTTCCACGCGGTCATCTGGCCGGCCATGCTGTTCGCCGCGGGCCAGCCGGTGCCGCACCAGGTGTTCGCGCACGGCTGGCTGCTCGTCGGCGGTCAGAAGATGAGCAAGTCGAAGGCCAACGGCATACGACCGGACGAGATCGTCGACACGTTCGGCTCCGATGCCTACCGCTACTACTTCGCCCGCGCCCTCACCTTCGGCAGCGACGGTTCGATCTCGTGGGAGGACATCCACGCGCGCTATCACGCCGAGCTCGCCAACGGCTTCGGCAACCTGGCCTCGAGGGTCGCGGCCATGATCGGCAAGTACTTCGATGGGAAGTTGCCGGCCGCAGGTCGAGCGACGCCGGCCGAGCACAAGGTCATCGACACCGTCGCCGCTGCCGTGGCCGAAGCCGATCGGGCAATCGACGACGTCGCCCCGCAGGATGCCTTGACTGCGATCTGGCGAATCGTCGATGAGCTCAACGGCTATCTCACCGAGCAAGAGCCGTGGAAGGTTGCCAAGGACGCTCCTGACAGCGACCGGCTTGCCACGATCCTCGCGACTGCCGCCGAGGGCCTTCGCGTGCTCGCGGTCGTCCTCAACCCGGTGACGCCCAAGGCCTCCGCCGTGCTGTGGGACTCGCTCGGCGCCGAAGCCACTCTCGGCGCACTCGCCGATCAGCTGATGTCCTCGGTCGCGCACTGGGGCCAGTTGCCGGCCGGTGCCACGATCACCAAGCCGTCCTCCTTGTTCCCGCGCATCGAGGCCGGCGAGTGACCGCGGTGTCGCGGTGAAGGGGGAGGCGCCTCCCGCACCGGAGCCGCTTCCGCATCCGGTCGTCGACAACCATTGCCACCTCGATACAGCCCGCGAGTATGGCGGTCCCGGCGTTCAGGAGGCCCTCGACGCGGCCGCGGCCGTCGGCGTCACCAGGATCGTCCAGGTCGGCTGCGATCTCGAGGGTTCGGAGTGGGCCGTCGAAACCGCCAACGCCTTCGACGAGATCGTCGCCACAGTCGCGATCCACCCCAACGAGGCGCCACGGCTCGGGGACGGGCTGGCCGACGCCCTCGCCAGGATCGAGCTGCTGGCACTGTCGGAACCCCGAGTCAGGGCTGTCGGCGAGACCGGCCTCGACTACTACCGCACCGGCGAAGACGGGCGGGCGGCCCAGCACGAGTCGTTCCGCGAGCACATACGCATCGCC
>JALYQD010000172.1 GCA_030856025.1 Actinomycetota bacterium | reverse complement strand
GACACAACCTGCTCGCGCAGATCGATCATGTAGCGGACCTTGTCCACGAACGGCATGACAATGTTGAGGCCGGCCGGCAGTGTCGCGCGGTACTTGCCGAATCGCTCGACGATCCCGGTGCGGGCCTGCGGCACGATCTTGACCGTCATGCTGATCACGACGATCGCGAGGATCGCCAGGAACAGCAAGAAGACTGTCAGGGCAGATGCAATCATGATGTTGCCTTCCCGGTGACGACGGCTGTTGCGCCGTCGATTTGTGTGACAAGCACGTCTGTGCCCGCCTCAAAGCTTTCGTCTTCGGATGCGGTGCGTGCCGACCAGTTCTCGCTGGCGAGCTGGACCCGGCCGCCGCGCCAGGTGACGGGTTCGATGACCACGGCGACGCGGCCGACGAGGGCCTGATGGCCTTGCGTCAGGGTGGGGCCCGCATGGAGCCTGGCCACGATGGAGGGCCGAGCGACGAACAGGAGTCCCATCGAGATGGCAACGAAGACGACGATCGACAGCCACAAGGGACCGCCGAGGCCGGCGACGACCGCTCCGCCGAGCGCGCCGAGCGCGAACATCAGGAGCACGAGGTCGAGGCTCAGCAACTCGAGGACTGCCAGCACGAATGCGACGCCGGCCCAGGTCAGTCCGGGGTGGTCGCTCATCCAGTTGCCGAGATCACTCATGACGGTTCTCCGATCCCCGACAGCTTTCGCTGAGCGGGACTCATACTGTGCCGGTGGCGCGGTGACCGTATGCCGCACGACGTGCGGTGTAGCGGCCGTCCGCTTCGGACAAATCTAGCCGCATGCCGAACGCCGTACCGAGATTTTGGGCCGTCAGCGTTTTGCCGATCGGACCGGACGCGACGATACGACCGTCGCGCATCATCAGCACGTGGGTGAAGCCGATCGGAATTTCCTCGACATGGTGCGAAACCATCACCAGCACCGGAGCCTGCGGCGCACCGGCGAGGACCTCGAGACTGAGCAGCAGGTCTTCGCGGGCACCGAGGTCGAGGCCGCCGCCGGGCTCATCGAGAAGCAGCAGCTCGGGATCGGTCATGAGGGCACGCGCGATGAGCACGCGTTTGCGTTCGCCCTCGCTCAACGTGCCGAAGGTGCGATTGGCCAGCGTCGCGATGCGGAGCTCGCCCATGATCTGCCCGGCGCGGGCGAAGTCTTCTTCGTCGTACCGCTCGTTCCAGCGTCCGGCGACGGCGTAGGCGGCCGAGACGATCGCGTCGCGCACGGACTCACTCGCCGGGATGCTGTCGGCGACTGCAGTGCTGGTCAATCCGATGCGGGTGCGCAGGTCGAAGACGTCGACGCGCCCGAGGCGGTCACCGAGTATTCGGACCTTGCCCGAGCTCGGGTGCATGGTCGCCGCGACGACCTGGAGGAGAGTGGTCTTGCCTGCTCCGTTGGGGCCGAGAATGACCCACCGCTCGCCCGGATGAACGCTCCAGTTGACCCGATCGAGGAGGGTTTTGCCCGGACGTACGACGCTGACGTTCTTGAGGTCAATCGCCGCGCGCATGCACTCTCCCATGGGTCTTCGAACTGTTGATGGCAAACCTATCGTGAGCGCAACCGTGGCGAGCGATAGCCTCGTGTCGATGACAGAGCATGTGCCCACCGTGCACCTCACCGATCCAACCGTCCTGGTCACGTTGACCGGGCCGGATCAAAGTGGTGTGAGCACGAGGCTATTTTCGGAGCTGGCGGCCTTCGGCGTCGAGATAATCGACATCGAACAATTGGTGCTGCGCGGACGCCTTGTGCTCGGCGTGCTGCTGACAATAGCCGACGAACGCGATGCCTTCGAACGCTCGGTACAGGGAGTCGGAGAAAACTTCGGACTCGACGTCACGATCGAGTATGGAACCGGTGACAACCGGGCCCGGCGGGTCGGCCGCACACAGGTCACCATCCTCAGCGCACCCCTGTATCCCGCCGCGGTTGCCGCGATGACGGCCCGCATCAAGGCCGCCGGCGGCAACATCGACAGGATCCTGC
This sequence comes from Actinomycetota bacterium, assembly GCA_030856025.1. GTDB lineage: Bacteria > Actinomycetota > Actinomycetes > Propionibacteriales > Nocardioidaceae > JACMOZ01. Next base: position 12,731 of record JALYQD010000172.1, on the reverse strand, counting down.
GACTGGCCCGCTATCCCGTCACCGCGATCAAGATGGAGGTGTCCGGCGCCGAGCCCGACGTCCTCCAAAAGGACCTCGCCGCCGAGGCCGCGGCGCAAGGCATCGACGTCGCCGTGCAGGAGCACGGCATCCTGCGTCATGCCCAGCGGCTGATCGTCATGGATGTGGATTCGACCCTGATCCAGGGCGAAGTCATCGAGATGATCGCCGCCCGCGCCGGCTTCGAGAAGCAGGTCGCCGAGGTGACGGCCGCGGCCATGCAGGGCGAGCTCGATTTCGGCGCATCGCTGGAATCGCGGGTGGCGTTGCTCGCCGGCGTCGATGCCGCGGCACTCGATGAGATCTATGAGTCGCTCGTCTACTCCCCCGGCGCCCGCACCATGATCCGCACGCTCAAGCGCCTCGGCTACAAGTTTGCGTTGGTCAGCGGCGGTTTCACCCAGATCATCGAGCGCATCGCCGAGGCGCTCGAGATCGACTACTACGAGGCCAACGAGCTCGAGGTCATCGACGGCAAGCTGACCGGCAAGATCCTCGGCCCGATCGTCGACCGTGCCGGCAAGGCCGACGCGTTGCGACACTTCGCTGAACGGTCCGGGATCCCGGTCAAGAACACCGTGGCCATCGGAGACGGAGCCAACGACCTCGACATGCTCGCGGCCGCGGGACTGGGCATCGCCTTCAATGCCAAGCCGCTGGTGCGCGACAAGGCCCATACGTCGCTCAACGTGCCCTACCTGGACGCGATCATCTACCTGCTCGGCATCACCCGCGAAGAAGTCGAAGCCGCCGACGCCGCGGACTAGCCGGCCCGGTGGTCGACTACTCGTCGTCTTCGAGTCGGAAGCCGATCTTCATTGTCACCTGATAATGCGAGACATCGGTGTCCGTGATCTGCCCACGGATGTCGGTGACCTCGAACCAATCGAGGTGACGGAGGGTCTCGCCGGCCCTCTTGACACCGTTCTCGACGGCGTCGTTGATGCTGTCGGTGGAGGTGCCGACGATTTCACTGATGCGGTACGTGCGATTGCTCATGTGCCCATCATGTCGGATTGCCAAAGGCGCGTACCGTAGACGGTATGGACAGCAAGCCGATCCGCCGCGAACAGCAGGTTTTCAGCATCACATCGGCCAGCACCTCGCAGAGCGAGGAAATCAACAGGCGACAGAAGCGGTATGCCATCTCGATGGCCATCCGCACGGTGTGTTTCCTTCTTGCCGTCGTGTTCTGGGGACAGGTGCTCTGGCTGGCAGTCGTGTTCATCGTGGCCGCGCTGCTGCTGCCCTACACATCAGTCGTCCTCGCCAACGCCGGTGTCCGCAGGAAGGGCGCGGGATCCGAAACGATCACCCAGGAGCCCTATGGCGAACTGCCCCCGGGGGAAAAGAATGACTGACGAGCTCGTGTGTTCGGCACGCGGCTGCGGTGCGCCCGCGACATTCGAACTGGTCTGGAACAACCCCAAGGTCCATACGCCCGACCGGCGCAAGATCTGGCTGGCCTGCGACGAGCACGAGGAGACCCTCCGCGCTTTCTTGAGCGCCCGCGACTTCTGGAAAGAGTCAGTCCCGATGCGCTCGGATGCGTTTTAACCGCCGATAGCGGACATGGGTCGGGTCGGCTGCAGGAATGCCGGGTCGTTGATGCCGTGGCCGGGGAGCTTGGCCCACATGGCGGTGCGCCAGCGGTCGGCGATGACTTCGTCGGTCGCACCCGTACGCAATGCCGTGCGCAAATCGGACTCGTCACGGGCGAACAGGCAGTTGCGGATCTGGCCGTCGGCCGTCAGCCGCACCCGGTTGCAATCGCCGCAGAACGGTCGCGTGACCGAGCCGATGATGCCCACCGTGTGCGGACCGTCATCGACGAGGAACTTCTCGGCCGGAGCCGAACCGCGTCCGTCCATCGGCGTGAGCCGGAACGACTCTCCCAGCAGGCTGAGCGTCTCGTCGGCAGTGACCATGGCTTCGCGGTTCCAGTTGTGCTGCGCGTCGAGCGGCATCTGCTCGATGAAGCGGAGCTCGTAGTCGTTGTCCATGCACCACCGCAGCAGCTCCGGCGCATCTTTGTCGTTGATGCCGCGCAGCAGGACGGCGTTGATCTTGACGGGTTTGAGTCCGGCTTCGCGGGCGGCGGCCAGTCCCTCGATGACATCGGGGAGGCGGTCGCGGCGAGTGATCCTGGCGAACGATTCACGGTTGATGGTGTCGAGGCTGATGTTGACCCGATCGAGTCCGGCTTCGGCCAGTGCCTGCGCGGTGTGCTTGAGTCCCAGCCCGTTGGACGTCATGGCCGTGCGGGGACGCGAAGGCAAAGCCTTGGTCTCGGCGACGATCTTGGGGAGGCTCCGCCGCAGCAACGGCTCACCTCCGGTGAAACGGACGTCGCGGACACCGAGCATCTCGACGCCGATGCCGATCAGGCGGATGAGTTCTTCGTCCGTCAAAGTCTCATCCGACGGCAGCCAGTCGAGGCCTTCGGCCGGCATGCAGTATTCGCAGCGCAGGTTGCAGCGGTCGGTCAGCGACACGCGCAGGTCAGTGGCAACCCGCCCGTGCTGGTCGATCAGTCCGTTCCGTGCGCTGTCCATATGTCCCATCCTATGCGGTATCCCCCACCCTGCAGCGCGGACCGTGGCCCCGCCAACTACCGTCATGGTGTGTTTCGCTTCATCCTGAGTCGCCGCTGGATCGGATTCGCGATCTTCGTCATCGTCTTGGCGGCCGGTTGTTCGCGGCTCGGACTCTGGCAGTGGCACCGGCACGAGAGCCGGATCGCCGAGAACAAGGTCATCGCGAAGCACTTCAAGGCCGATCCCGTCGACCTGGATTCGGTCCTGACCATCGGCAAACCCCAGACCGAAACCCAGCAGTGGACCCGTGTCCGGGTCACCGGTACCTATGACCCCGAGCATCAGGTGACAGTACGCTTTTCGACCCGCGACGGAGCTCCCGGCGCCGATGTCGTCACCCCGCTGGTCCTCCCGTCGGGAGCGGCAGTCCTCGTCGATCGCGGCTGGATCGCCACCACCAACAACTCGGCCAAGCCCACCACGGTCCCGGTGCCGCCTCCGGGAAAAGTCACCGTCAACGGGTGGTTGCGCGCCAACAACGGCGATCGCCAGCCGCCCAACATTCCGTCCGACGGACAGGTGCGTGCCATCTCGAGTGCCGGTATGGCGTCATATGTGCCCTACAAGCTGTATGACGGCTACCTCAACCTCCGTACCGAGACGCCGCCCGCAGCCGAAAAGCTCGCAGCGGAGCCGCGGCCCGAACTCGGCCAGGGGGCGCATTTCTTCTATGCGTTGCAGTGGTGGTTTTTCGCCGCCCTCGCGACGTTCGGCTGGTTCTATTTCGCCTGGGTCGAGGAACGCGAGCGCCGCAGGGCTCTCATCTTGTCGGAGCATCGCAGCGCTGTCGGATCAGCCTCCGGCTGATCTAGCTTTTGCCGCCGAGCTGCTTCAGCATCGCCGAGAACCGACCGCGCTGGGATTTGCGCTCGCGAGCCAGCTGATCGTCATATGACCGATCGAAGGTGCCGGTGAGGAGGTCCTTCAGCGCAATGACGGCGCCATGTTGCGGGACGAGCAAGGCGCCCACGAGGTCGACAACCGTTACGTCGAGCTCGTCGCGCGGGACGCTGGCCAACGCCAGGCCGATCGACTGCGCTTCGGGACCGCCGATGATGCGGCTGGTGGCGCACATCTCGAGCGCCCGCTGGTAGCCGACCGCTTCGACGAGCGGCTTGGTGCCGCCGAGGTCCGGCACGAGCGTGAGGGCGGTTTCCTTCATGTTGAACTGGACGTCATCGGCGACGATCCGGATATCGCAGGCCAGGGCAAGCTGGAAGCCGGCGCCGATAGCGTGACCCTGAACGGCAGCGATCGAGACGAACTGCGGATTGCGCAACCAGATGAAGCCGGACTGGTACTCGGCGATCTGCGCATCGAAACCGGCGTCGTCGAGCTGAGCCGTCTCGAGGAAGTGCGGCTCGCCCTCGATGCCTTCGGGCGTCAGCATGCGCCGGTCGAGGCCGGCCGAGAACGACTCGCCTGCGCCTTGGACAACCACGACGCGGATCGCCGGGTCGATGTTGGCGCCGACGTCGGCGAGGGCTCGCCACATGGCCGGGGTCTGCGCATTGCGCGCTTCCGGTCGGTTGAGCGTGATGGTCAGGACGGCGTCGTCTCGTTCGATGAGGATGCCCGCCGCTTTGTAGTCAGTCACGCATTGAGAATAACGTCATCCCGAGCGTGTCCTATAGCGCACGTTGGGGATGACGTTGCGGGCGTCACGCCAGGCTGACGAGGTCGGCGTAGTCGTCGTTCCAGAGGTCTTCGTCGCCATCGGGCAACAACAGGACGCGGTCGGGCTCCAGGGCCTGCACAGCGCCCTCGTCGTGCGACACCAGGACGATGGCGCCCTCATAGGCGCGGATGGCGCCGAGGACCTCTTCGCGCGAAGCCGGATCAAGGTTGTTGGTGGGTTCGTCGAGGAGCAGGACGTTGGCGCTCGAGACGATAAGGCTGGCCAGGGCGAGGCGGGTCTTCTCGCCACCGGAAAGCACTCCGGCAGGTTTCTGCGAGTCGTCGCCGGTGAACAGGAACGATCCGAGAACACTTCGCGCCTGCGTGTCGGTGAGATCGGGCGCCGCCGACTGCATGTTCTCGAGCACGGTGCGCTCGGTGTCGAGGGTTTCGTGTTCCTGGGCGTAGTAACCGATCTTGAGTCCGTGGCCGGGAATGATCTCGCCGGTGTCGGACTTATCGGTGCCGCTGAGGATGCGGAGCAGGGTCGTCTTGCCGGCACCGTTGAGGCCCAGGACGACGACGCGGCTGCCCTTGTCGATGGCGAGGTCGACGTCGGTGAAGATCTCGAGGGATCCATACGACTTGGAGAGCTCGCGGGCCATGAGCGGCGTCTTGCCGCATGCCGCCGGGGTCGGGAACTTGATCCTGGCGACCTTGTCCTTGGCGCGCACGTCGTCAAGGCCGGAGACCATCTTCTCGGCACGCTTGAGCATACTCTGGGCAGCTGTGGCCTTGCTGGCCTTGGCGCGCATACGGTTGGCCTGCTCGGTCAGGCGGTCGGCCGTCTTGACCGTGATGGCGCGCTCGCGCTTGCGGCGGTGCTCATCGGTCTCGCGCTGGGCGAGGTAGTTCTTCCAGCCCATGTTGTAGACGTCGATCTCGGCGCGGTTGCCGTCAAGGTGCAGGACCTTGTTGACCGTCTCTTCGAGGAGGGCGTTGTCGTGACTGATCACGATCAGGCCGCCCTTGTGCTGCTTGAGGTAGCCGCGGAGCCATACGACCGAGTCGGCGTCCAGGTGGTTGGTCGGTTCGTCCAGGAGCAGAGTGTCCGCGTCGGAGAACAGGATGCGGGCAAGCTCGACTCGTCGGCGCTGACCGCCCGACAGGGTCGACAGCGGCTGACCGAGGATGCGGTCGGGCAGGCCCAGGCTCTTGGCGATGATGGCTGCCTCGGACTCGGCCGCGTAGCCGCCGCCGGCGTGGAGCTCGGCGTCGGCGCGGGTGAAGCGCTTCATCGCCTTTTCGGCAACCTTGGGATCGTCGGAACCCATGTCGGTCTCGGCGGCGCGCATGTCGCGCACGGCGGAGTCGATGCCACGGGCAGAGAGGATGCGGTCCTGGGCGGTCGTGCTCAGGTCACCCGTACGCGGATCCTGCGGCAAGTAGCCGATCGTGCCGGAGTTGGTGATCGTGCCCTTGGCCGGTTCGCCGACCCCGGAGAGTATGCGGGTCAGCGTCGTCTTGCCGGCGCCGTTGCGACCCACGAGGCCGACCTTGTCGCCGTTGCCCACGCGGAAACTGACGTCCGACATCAGGAGTCGGGCGCCGATGCGCAGTTCTACATTCGAAACGGTGAGCAAGGTATTCCTTCATGACAGCGGTGAAGAGAGAGTTTGTCCCGGTGAGGAGAGAGTTTGTCCGGGACAAACTCTCTCGCGAGCGGGACAAACTCTCTCGCGAGCGGGACAAACTCTCTCGCGAGCGTTGGTTAGCCGACGTTGAAGCCGAGGGCGCGGAGCATTTCGCGGCCGTCGTCGGTGATCTTGTCCGGGCCCCACGGTGGCATCCAGACCCAGTTGATGCGGAACTCGTTGACGAGTCCTTCGAGTGCCGCGCGGGTCTGGTCCTCGATGACGTCGGTCAACGGGCACGCAGCCGACGTGAGCGTCATCGACAGCACGGTGTTGCTGTGCTCGTCGACGTCGACGCCATAGACGAGACCGAGGTCGACGACGTTGATCCCGAGCTCGGGGTCGACGACATCCTTCATCGCCTCCATGACATCTTCGCCGGTCGTAGGCTTCGCGGCCGTAAGGTCAACCTCGGGCAGATCTGTCTGTTCGGTCTGTTCGGTCATGATTTCTCCTCTGATGCGGCGAGAGCTTGTGCGGCGGCGTCTTTCCAGGCCATCCACGACAGCAGCGCGCACTTCACGCGGGCGGGAAACTTGGCGACACCGGCGAAGGCGATGCCGTCTTCGAGAGTGTCTTCATTGGGTTCGATCTGGCCACGGCTCTGCATGAGCTCGCTGAACTCGGCATGCAGGTCCATACCTTCCTGGACGGATTTGCCCAGGATCAGATCGTTGAGCACGGATGCGGACGCCTGGCTGATCGAGCAGCCTTCGGCGTCATACGAGATGTCGGCGACCTTGTCGCCCTCAAGGTGGACGCGCAGGGTGATTTCGTCGCCGCACGTGGGGTTGACGTGGTGGACCTCGGCCTCGAAGGGCTCGCGAAGTCCAGCACCGTGCGGGTGCTTGTAATGATCCAGGATGATCTCCTGGTAGAGCATGTTGAGATCCATTGGCAGTCCTAGACCTTGAAAAACTTCTTCGTGAAGTCCAACGCCTCGACGAGCGCATCAATTTCCTCGAGCGTCGTATAGAGGTAGAAGGACGCACGAGTCGTCGATTGGACGCCGAAACGCAGGTGCGCGGGCTTGGCGCAATGGTGACCGGCGCGGACAGCCACGCCTTGCGAGTCGAGCAGTTGGCTGACGTCGTGCGGGTGCACGCCCTCGAGTGTGAAGCTGATCGCTCCCCCGCGCATCACCGCTTCCTTCGGGCCGACGACCGTCAGGCCGCCGACTTCCTGGAGCCGGCCGAGCGCGTATGCGGTGATCTCCCGCTCGTGCTCGGCGACGTTGTGCATGCCAAGGGCGCTGAGGTAGTCCACCGCGGCGCCGAGGCCGACGGCCTGGGCGATCGGCGGGGTACCGGCTTCGAACCGTGACGGCGGGGCGGCATACGTGGACCGCTCCATCGTGACCGTTTCGATCATTTCGCCGCCGCCGAGGAACGGCGGGAGCTCGGCGAGGAGGTCATAGCGCCCCCAGAGCACGCCGATGCCGGTTGGGCCGACCATCTTGTGACCGGTGAAGGCCACGAAGTCGGCGCCGAGAGCAGCCATGTCGACCGGGAGCTGAGGCACCGCTTGCGAACCATCGACGACGACGAGCGCTCCCACCGAGCGCGCCTTCGCGATGATCTGGTCGAGCGGATTGACCGTGCCGAGCATGTTGGACACCCAGGTCACCGAGATGACCTTGGTGCGCTCGGTGATCAGGCTGTCGATGTCGGAGAGGTCCAGCCGGCCCTCGTCGGTGACGCCGAACCACCTGAGCGTCGCGCCGGTGCGCTGCGTGAGCAGCTGCCACGGAACGATGTTGGAGTGGTGCTCCATCTCGCTGATCACGACTTCGTCGCCGGGGCCGACGCGGCCGGCGGAGCCGAGGACGTTGGCGACCAGGTTGAGCGCTTCGGAGGCGTTTTTGGTGAAGACGACTTCGTCGCGGCTGGGCGCACCGATGAACGCGGCAACCTTGTCGCGCGCGTTCTCGAACGCTTCACTGGCCTCCGCGCCGAGCTGGTGCATCGCCCGGGCGACGTTGGCGTTGTGCATCCGGTAGTGATCGTCGAGGGCGGCAATCACGCTCGCAGGCTTCTGCGAGGTGTTGGCGCTGTCGAGGTAGACCAGGGGTTTGTCGTCGGCAAGGCGGCGCGACAGGATCGGGAAGTCTTCCCGGATCCGTGTCACGTCGTAGGTCGACGCCCTGGTCTCAGTCACTCTGTCTCCTCCTGATGAGCGAAGCTCACTGTTCCAAACGTCACTGTGCTGCTGCCTGTACGTACTTGTCGTAGCCCTCGGCCTCCAGCTGGTCGGCGAGTTCACGGCCGCCCTGCTCGGCGACACGACCGGCCACGAACACGTGGACGAAATCGGGCTTGATGTATTGCAGGATGCGCGTGTAGTGCGTGATCAGGAGGACGCCGCGGTCACCCTGCTCGCTGTAGCGGTTGACGCCGCCGGCGACGATGCGGAGCGCGTCGATGTCGAGTCCGGAGTCTGTCTCGTCGAGGATCGCGAAGCGCGGGTTGAGGAGCTCGAGTTGAGCGATCTCGTGGCGCTTCTTCTCGCCGCCGGAGAAGCCTTCGTTGACGCTGCGCTGGGCGAATTCCTTGTCCAGCGTGACACGCTCGAGCGCTTCGTTGACGTCCTTGATCCAGGTACGGAGCTTCGGGGCCTCGCCGTCGATCGCGGTCTTGGCGGTCCGGAGGAAGTTGGCGACCGAGACGCCGGGAACCTCGACGGGGTACTGCATCGCGAGGAACAGGCCGGCGCGGGCGCGTTCGTCGACCTTCATCGACAGGATGTCGACGCCGTCGAGCGTGACCGATCCGCCGGTGATCTTGTATTTGGGGTGACCCGCGATCGAGTAGGCAAGAGTCGACTTGCCCGAGCCGTTGGGGCCCATGATGGCGTGGATCTCGCCGGACTTCACAGTCAGGTCGACACCCTTGAGGATCTTCTTTTCACCCTCGTCGGTATCAACCGAGACGTGGAGGTCCTTGATGTCTAGCGTTGCCATAGGTTCAGCTCCTGTGCGATGAGAGATCCACCAAGACGGTGTCTCCCTCTAATTTGGTGGGGTAAGTAAGTACGGGTTCTGTTGCGGGCAAGTTGACCGGTTCGCCGGTGCGGACATCGAAGCGCGAGCCGTGCAACCAGCATTCGATCTCACAACCTTCGACGTCGCCCTCGGACAGCGGAATCGCCGCGTGTGAGCATTCGTCCGCGATGGCATAGACCTCGTCGCCGTCGCGCACAAGGGCGATCTCGATTCCATCGACTTCAACGGCGAGAACACCTCCCTTGGGGACATCGGCGTATGCGGCTGCCTGGACAAATGCGCTCACGCAGTCGGGTCGCTTGCCACGAAGATGTCGCTTGCCCCGAAATTGGTACTGTTTTTGGCGAGCTCACCTTCGACCGCCGACATCAGCCGTGCTTCGATCTGCTCGACTCCAATACGGCGGATGATGGCGTTGAAGAAACCGTGCACCACGAGGTTGCGGGCCTCGGCTTCTTCGATGCCGCGGCTCTCCAGGTAGAACAAGTGCTCGTCGTCGAAACGGCCGGTCGTGCTCGAGTGGCCAGCGCCCTCGATCTCTCCGGTCTCGATCTCGAGGTTCGGGATCGAGTCGGCTCGGCAGCCATCGGTCAACACGAGGTTGTCATTGCTCTCGAACGTGTCGATGCCTTCGGCGACCTTGCAGATGAGGACGTCACCGACCCATACGGCGTGGGCGTCCTGGCCCTGCAAAGCGCCTTTGTACTCGACCCTGCTCTTGGTCTTGGGTGCGTTGTGGTCGACGAACAGGCGGTGTTCGATGTGCTGACCGGCATCGGCGAAGTAGACACCGAGCATTTCGGCCTCGCCACCGGGGCCCGCATAGTCGACCGAGGAGTTGATGCGTACGAGGTTGCCGCCCAGCGACACGGCCACGTGTTTGTAGGTCGCATCGCGGCCGACATTGCCGTGGTGATGTGCCACGTGAACCGCGTCGTCGTCCCAGTCCTGGATTGACACGAGGGTGACGTTGGCGCCGTCGTTGACCTTGACCTCGACGTTGGCGGCCACGACGGCACTGCCGACATGGTCGAGGACGATGGTCGCCTTGGCGAACTGACCGACGTCAATGAAGACGTGGCCGAAGCTGGCACCGTCGGTGCCTTCGCCACGAAGGGTCACGTTGACCGGTTCGTCGATCTCGGTGTTGGCCGGGATCGAGATGACGGTCGCCTTGTCGAAGCTGGTCCACGCCTGGGCGCTGACGCGATCGCTCGGCGTGTAGACCGAGCCGAGTCGTTCGTCGTCACGGCCGACGGCCTTGATGCTCACCCGGGGATCGGCGTCGACGGTGGCGACGATCTTGCCGTCGGCTGCGAAGGTCCCATTGTGAAGACCCTTGAGCCGCTTGATCGGCGTGAAGCGCCAGGACTCCTCCCGCCCGTTGGGAACGTCGAAATGATCGAGATCGAAGGAGCCCGGGGCGTGAAGGTACTCGCGCCCTGACGGGGTCTCGACAGCTTCTGAGACGTTATTGGTGACGGTCAACCGACTGCACCCTCCATTTGAAGTTCGATAAGACGGTTGAGCTCGAGCGCGTACTCCATCGGGAGTTCGCGCGCGATGGGCTCGACGAAGCCGCGGACGATCATCGCCATGGCTTCGTCTTCTTCCATGCCTCGGCTCATGAAGTAGAACAGCTGGTCGTCGCTGAGCTTGGACACCGTGGCCTCGTGGCCGAGAGTGACGTCGTCTTCGCGCACGTCGACATACGGGTAGGTGTCGGAGCGGCTGATCTGGTCGACCAACAGCGCGTCGCACTTGACCGTGCTCTTGGAACCCTTGGCTCCTTCGAGCACCTGGAGCAGTCCACGGTAGGACGAACGTCCGCCACCGCGGGCGACCGACTTGCTCAGGATCGAGCTCGACGTGTTGGGTGCGGCGTGAACCATCTTGGCGCCGGCGTCCTGGTGCTGGCCCTCGCCCGAGAAGGCAACCGACAGAGTCTCGCCACGGGCGTGCTCGCCCATGAGGTAGACGGCCGGGTACTTCATCGTGACCTTGGAGCCGATGTTGCCGTCGACCCACTCCATCGTCGCGCCTTCTTCGCAGACGGCGCGCTTGGTGACGAGGTTGTAGACGTTGTTGGACCAGTTCTGGATCGTCGTGTAGCGGCAGCGTGCGCCCTTCTTGACGATGATCTCGACGACGGCCGAGTGCAGCGAGTCCGAGGAGTAGATCGGCGCGGTGCAGCCCTCGACGTAGTGCACGTATGCGCCCTCGTCGACGATGATCAGCGTGCGCTCGAACTGGCCCATGTTCTCGGTGTTGATGCGGAAGTAGGCCTGCAACGGGATGTCGACGTGGACACCCTTGGGCACGTAGATGAACGAGCCACCGGACCATACGGCCGAGTTGAGGGCGGAGAACTTGTTGTCGCCGATCGGGATGATCGTCGCGAAGTACTCGCGGAACAACTCCGGCTGCTCCTTGAGCGCCGTGTCGGTGTCGAGGAAGAGGACGCCCTGGGCTTCGAGGTCTTCGCGGATCGAGTGGTAGACGACTTCGGACTCGTACTGGGCCGCGACGCCGGAGACGAGGCGCTGCTTCTCGGCCTCGGGTATGCCCAGCCGGTCATACGTGTTTTTGATGTCTTCGGGCAGGTCTTCCCACGTGGCCGCCTGCTTCTCGGTCGAGCGCACGAAGTACTTGATGTTGTCGAAGTGGATGCCGCTGAGGTCGGCGCCCCAGTTGGGCATAGGCTTGCGACCGAAGAGCTTGAGGCCCTTCAGGCGGAGCTCAAGCATCCATTCGGGCTCGTCCTTGAGGGCCGAGATGTTGCGCACGACCTCTTCGCTCAGGCCGCGCTTGGCGTTGGCGCCCGAGGTGTCAGTGTCGGACCAGCCGAAGTCATAACGGCCAAGATCCTTGAGCTCCGGGTTGGCTTGCTCGATCTTGTTCGGTTCGTGTGAGGTTGTCGTCATGTCGTGACCCTCTCTGCTGTTGAAGACTGGGGAGCGGTTGAAGACTGGGGGATGAACTCTGCGGCGGAATACAGCGGGACGTTGGTCGTGCATACGCCATCACCGTGGGCAATGGTCGCAAGTCGCTGGACGTGGCTGCCGAGGAGGCGGGCGAACGCCTCGGTCTCGGCTTCGCACAATTGCGGGAACTCCTCGGCCACGTGGGCGACCGGGCAGTGGTGCTGGCACATCTGCGAGCCGTGCGCCGTGGTCTTGGCCGAAGCGGCGAAACCGTCGGTCGTGAGGGCTTCGGCGAGGATCCGGACGCGGTCTTCGGGAGCGGCAGCCTCGGTCAACGGACGGATGCGTTCTTCGAGCTGGCTGATGCGGTGGCGGGCGAAGGCCTGTACGGCTTCCTCTCCCCCTGTGGCCTGGAGGTAGCGCAGTGCGGTGGAGGCCAGATCGTCATACGCCACATCGAAGTGGTCGCGGCCGGCGTCGGTGACAACGAAGACCTTGGCCGGTCGGCCGCGTCCCCGTGCGCCGTTGATGCGCTTTTCACGCGCTTCGATGACGCCGTCGTTCAGCAACAGGTCGAGGTGGCGACGCACCGCGGCGGGGGTGAGGTGAAGCCTTTGGGCAAGGTCGACCGCCGTGGACGGCCCCTCTTCCAAGATCGAATTGGCGACGCGTTCACGGGTTGGCGCATCGTCGACAGGCGACGTCTGCTCGACCCGGATCTTTTTCACAACACAAGTGTGCCTTTATTCATCTGAGGGTTCAACGAAGGCATGCCTAACCCAAGACACCGCGATTTGGGCGCAAAGGGCCGATTCCTGCGGACGCAACGGCCGTATGCGCGCAAATCTTGCCCCTAGAG
>JALYQD010000162.1 GCA_030856025.1 Actinomycetota bacterium | reverse complement strand
GACGAGGGAGGCGTCCGGCGCCGAGGTGCGTACGACGGAGAGGTGGGTGGCAACCTGCTGGTACCGCTCGACCAGCTCGTCGCTCTCGGCTCCGCTGAGGCGGCGGCTGCGGACCAGCTGGTCGAGGCGCTGCCACTCGTGGGCGTGCGCGAGCACGTAGGCGTCGAGGTCCACACCGATAGCCTAGGCGTGCCATGTCCAGCCCGGAGTTCGCCACACTCACCGCCGACGATCTCGTGACCGGGGAGGCCGTCGCCCTCGACCTGCCGCCTGCGGGTGTGGGTTCGCGGATCGCCTCCGGCCTGATCGACTTCTCCGCCACGATCCTGTTGCTGATCGTGGCCATCCTGATCGCCGGGGCGGCCTCGATCCGCGCCGACGGAGCACTGGTCGCCGTGGCCATGATCGGGACCATCGTCGTCGTCTTCATCGTCATCCCGACCACGCTCGAGACGCTCACCCGGGGCAAGTCGCTGGGGAAGCTTGCCCTCGGACTTCGCACGGTCCGCGATGATGCGGGACCGATCAGCTTTCAACACGCCTTTGTGCGCGCACTCATCGGCTTCGTCGAGATCTACTTGCTCGGCGGGACGCCGGCATTCCTCTCCGCGCTGGTGAGCTCGCGCGGCAAGCGGCTCGGGGATTTCGCCGCCGGCACGTATGTCGTTCGCGAACGCGTGAAGCTGCAGCTCACCCGGCCGGCGGTCATGCCGCCGCATCTCGCGACCTGGGCAGACGGGGCGGACATGGCCTCGTTGCCGACCGGCCTGATGTTGGCGGTGCGCCAGTTCCTTGGCCGCTTGCCAACCATCGACCCCGGCTCTCGCGCCTCGATCGGCGGGAGGCTTGCCGACGAGGTTGCGAGGTACGTCGCGCCCGCGCCGCCGGCCGGCACCGCGCCCGAGGACTTCCTCGCTGCGGTGATCTCGTCGCGTCGACAGCGCGATCTGGCGCGGCTCCAGCGCGAGGCCGAGTTCCGTGACCGACTCGTGTCACGGCGTTGAATTGCTCGGGTCTGGTCGTGACCGAGGGTTCTGTCCACAGATGAGCCCGATCCCGTGGCGCATGGTCGAGGCCCGGCATATCGTTGACGCCATGGACACACCTGTTGGCGGCGACCGGACTACTCGTCAACTGCGCAATGACGTCGATGACATCTACGACTTACTCGGGACGATCGGCCGCACCGTCAACGCGCACACCACGCGGCTCGATGAGCACACGGTCAAACTCGACCACATCATCGACTTGTTGCATACACGGTAGGACCGAGTCCGGCCTCGTCGAGATCGACGCAGCAGTTGATCATGGCCAGGCTCACCTGGATTCGGCGATGCCCATATCCACCGGCGCACCCAGCTGCACCGTGCGACTGACTGTGCAGAGCCGGTCGTTGGTCTGCTGGATCGCACGGGGAAGCCGGGCCAGAGCCGCGTCGCCGTCATCGCCCGGAGGAAAAGCAACGTCGAAGGTGACGCGCAGGTTCGTCATGTGATTGCCACCCTCGTCACGGATCTTGTCGCCCTGGACGTGGAGGTCGAAACGCTCCGGATCGACCTTTTTGCCAATCAGGTGATCGACATCGATCGCCGAACACCCGGCAATAGCTGCGAGGAGCAGCTCGATCGGGGTGAAGTCGTCGTTGCTGCCATCGCTCATGGAGATCGTGGTCCCGCGGACGTTGGTCGCGATGAAAGCGGCTTTACCGATCCGGGTCAGCTCCACGGACCTCAGGGTCTCATCTGTCATGGGTGTCCTTCCGTCACGCACAACCGTACGGTGAGCACGCCGGAGAGCGGTTCCAGGAGACCCCCGCCATTCGGTCGAGCTGCTCGGTCATTGTGTGTTTTAGTCTGCTTATGAGCAACGAGGTCGACCGTCGACGCAACAACGAAGGTGAAAGTCGCCTGCCGCCTGCCGCGGCCGTGGTCGTCGCAGGACTCACCTACGCGCTCTTGCCCGGATCGCTCCTGTTCGCGCCCCGCTTCGTCATCCCCGCCCTGGAGCTCGTTCTGCTGATCGCCTTGATCGCGACCAATCCCCGGAGGATGACACGCGAGACCCGTTGGTCGCGTCTCGCCTCCATCGCGCTGGCCTCGCTCGTCATCGTGACCAACATGGTGGCACTCGCGATGTTGGTCGAGGCGCTGACGCACAAGGGCACTCCTGGAGGTCCTCTCCTTGTCGCGGCGATGCAGGTATGGCTCACCAACGTGATCGGCTTCGCGCTGTTGTTCTGGGAGCTCGACAGGGGAGGGCCCGTCGCCCGGAGAACCGTCCCGCGCGACAAGATGAATCCGGCGGACTGGCGGTTCTCCCAGGACGAGAACGCGGACACGATCACAGAGGTTGCGGTTTCGTCGAGCAAGAAGTCGGGCTGGATCCCGACTTTCGTCGACTACCTCTATGTCTCCCTGACCAACTCGAGTGCCTTCAGCCCCACCGACACCATGCCGCTCTCGACTCGCGCCAAACTGCTTATGGGCGTGCAGGCAACAGCAGCCCTCCTCACCTCGCTACTCGTGATCGCGCGGGCCGTCGGTTCGCTCGGCGGATGAGGAATGCGCATCGGATGATGTCCCCGGGCAGACCATCAGCACCCGCGTTGCGGACTGCGACCCATCTGGTCAAGTATGGGTCGCATGCGAACCACCCGACTGATGAAGTCCCTCTCCCGCGTCAAGAGCGTCGAGCAATCGATCCAGGACACCGATGAGCCCGGCGAGACCCTCAAGAAGGAACTCACCGCCTGGGACCTGACGTTCTTCGGCGTCGGCGTGATCATCGGCACCGGCATCTTCGTCCTCACCGGTCAGCAGGCCAACATCAACGCCGGCCCAGGCATCGTGATCTCGTTCGTGCTCGCCGGCATCGCCTGCGGACTGGCTGCCCTCTGTTATGCCGAGTTCGCCTCGACCGTCCCCGTGGCCGGCAGCGCCTACACGTTCTCGTATGCGACCCTCGGCGAACTCGTCGCCTGGATCATCGGCTGGGACCTGGTGCTCGAACTCGCCCTTGGCGCAGCCGTCGTGGCCCGCGGCTGGTCGGCCTATCTCCACGACTTGTTCGCCCTGCCCAGCTGGCTGGCCGGCGATGACGCGAAGCCCGACTTCGCGGCCATGGCCATCGTGCTGGCCCTGACAGTCCTCGCCGTCCTCGGCACCAAGCTCTCCGGTCGCGTCACCGGCATCCTGGTGATCATCAAGGTCTCGGTGGTCATGTTCGTCATCATCGCCGGGCTGTTCTTCATCAAGCTCGCCAACTACCAGCCGTTCATACCCGCCTCGAAGCCGAGCACAGGCGAATCGGCGGGGGAAGAGACGATGCTGCAGCTGATCTTCGGCATCACGCCGAGCCATTTCGGTGCCTACGGCATCATCGCCGCCGCCTCGGTCGTGTTCTTCGCCTATATCGGCTTCGACATCGTCGCGACCGCGGCCGAAGAGACCAAGGATCCCAAGAAGGACATTCCGCGCGGCATCATCGGCTCCCTCGTCATCTGCACGGTCCTCTACATGGCCGTGTCGATCGTGATCACCGGCATGCTCAAGTACAGCGACGACCGCATGAACACAGGAGCCCCCCTTTCGTTGGCGTTCAGCGCCAACGGAGCCGGGTGGGCCAGCAAGCTGATCTCCCTCGGTGCCGTATGCGGCCTGACGACCGTGGTCCTCGTGCTCATGCTCGGTCAGGCTCGAGTGCTGTTCGCCATGGCCCGCGACGGCCTGCTGCCGAGGAACCTCGCCAAGGTTCACCCCAGGTTCGGCACCCCGTACGTCATCACGATCGCCACCGGCGTCTTCGTGGCCATCCTCGCCGGTGTCGTTCCCTTGTCGGAGCTCTCCAAGCTGGTCAGCATCGGCACGCTGTTCGCATTCGTGCTGGTGTCGGCGGGCGTCATCATCCTGCGCCGCACCCGTCCCGAGCTGAAGCGATCCTTCAAGGTCCCGGCCGTGCCGTGGATCCCGACGCTGGCGATCCTCTCCTGCCTCTGGCTCATGCTGAACCTCTCGGTCGAGACGTGGGTGCGGTTCCTGGTCTGGCTCCTCATCGGCTTCCTGATCTATTTCCTGTATGGCGCAAAGCACAGCCGCCTGGGTCTTGGACTCAAGCGCGACGCACTCGAGGCGGAAATCAAAGGGGGGCGATGACCTCTACCGCCAGGAAATGCCTGGTCACGGGCGCCACCGGTTACGTCGGGGGCCGGCTCGTCACTGTCCTGCTCGACCAGGGATTCGATGTCCGGGTGATGGTGCGTGACGAGCGCAAAGCACGCGCACACAATTGGTCCGAGCGGGTCGAGATCGCGATCGGCGACGCCACGGACTCGCCTCAGGTCGCCGAGGCGTTGACCGGCATCGACGTCGCCTATTTCCTCCTGCACTCAATCGGCACCGGCGACGACTTCGCACGGACCGAGAGGCAGATCGCGGAGACATTCGCCTCCGCCGCCAGGAGTTGCGGTGTGCAACGCATCGTCTATCTCGGCGGCATGCAACCCGAGGGCGAGGAGCTTTCCGAGCACTTGAGGTCACGAGCCGAGGTCGGTGAGATCCTCCTTAGCTCGGGCGTCCCGACCGCCGTCCTGCAGGCAGGGATCGTCATCGGTTCGGGATCGGCCTCATTCGAGATGCTGCGCTATCTGACCGAGCGTCTGCCTGTCATGGTCGTGCCGCGATGGGTGCATACGAAAATCCAGCCCATCGCCATCCGCGATGTCCTGCGTTATCTCGCCGGCTGCGCCACCATGCCCGCCGAGGTCAACCGGGCCTTCGACATCGGCGGTCCGGACGTCATGTCGTATCTCGACATGATGCAGCGCTACGCAAAGGTCGCCGGGCTCTCGAGACGACGCATCGTTCCCGTCCCGGTCCTGTCGCCGACGCTTTCCAGTCATTGGGTCGGCCTCATCACACCGGTCCCGCGCAGCCTTGCGCGCCCGCTCGTCGAGTCCCTGCGCAACACCGTTGTCGCCCGCGATCGCGACATCGCCGAATTCATACCCGATCTGCCCGAGGGTCTGATCGGCTATGAGCGGGCGGTCGAACTTGCCTTGACAAAGATCCAGGAGCTCGACGTACCGACCCGATGGTCGTCGGCGTCGACGGCCGCGGCGCCTTCCGAGCCGTTGCCCTCCGACCCGGACTGGGCGGGAGGTTCGTTGTATGTCGATGAACGCGAGCGCGAAGTGTCGGCCGAGCCGGACGCACTGTGGTCTGTCATCGAGGGCATCGGTGGCGACAACGGGTGGTATTCATTCCCGCTCGGTTGGCGGGTGCGCGGCTGGATCGACCGTTTGTGGGGAGGGCCCGGATTGCGCCGCGGACGCCGAAACCCCAAAGACCTCGTGGTCGGGGACTCGCTCGACTTCTGGCGCGTGGAAGAACTCGACGACGGCCGCTTCCTGCGGTTGCGCGCCGAAATGCGGTTGCCCGGCCTGGCATGGCTGGAGTTGTCGGTCGGATCGACAGAAGGCGGCACGACCACCTTCCATCAACGGGCACTGTTTCATCCGCGCGGCTTGGCCGGGCAGTTGTACTGGTGGTCGGTGTTCCCGTTCCACGGCCTCGTCTTCGGGTCCATGCAGCGCAATATCGCGAAGGCCGCCGAGCACGGCTAGTCGGGCATTGCCCGTGGAAGACTGGCGCCGTGACCGACGAGAAGAAGCCCCGGCATAAGTTGTCGATGACGCTGCTCATGACACCTGACATGTCCAATTTTTCCGGCGACGTGCACGGTGGCACCATCCTCAAGCTCCTCGACCAGGTGGCCTTCACGTGCGCCGGACGGTTCGCGCAGGCTTACGTGGTGACGCTCTCGGTGGATCGCGTGGTGTTCCGCGAACCCATTCACATCGGCGAACTGGTGACCTTCGAGGCATCGGTCAACTACACCGGACGCACGTCGATGGAGGTCGGGATCCGGGTGACTACCGAGGACATCCGCAAGCATCTTGTGCGCCATACCAACAGTTGCTACTTCACCATGGTCGCGATCGATGACGACCGTAAGCCCGCACTGGTCCGGCAGCACCATCCCTCCACGCCCGATGAGGAACGACGCTGGCGCGATGCCGAGCAGCGTCGCGAGCTTCGCCGGCGCTGAACTCGACCAACCTTCCGCGAGCCGTGGGACATTGTCTCAGCGTTCCGATATGATCGAACATATGTTCGACCGTATGCGTTGGGAGCCCCGTGATTGCTGACTCAGTTCTCATTGACCGCCTCGTGCTACGTCAGCAGCGGACGCGCGCTGCGGAGTGCGCCCAGGTGATCGACATGCTCTCCTTCATCGCGGCCGCGCGCTCGCGCGGAGAGAGGCTTGGCGGAGCGGCAACGGGAAGTCTGGAAGCATCCGCCGCAATCCACGAACTCTCCCTGGCCCTCACTGTCCCGGTCGGCACCTTGCAGTCCGCACTCGCCGCCGCCCGGCTGGCTCGCGCCAATCTTCCGTCCGTGTGGCGGGCCTGGCATGCCGGCACGATCAGCTCTGCCCACGTCGGGGCGATCGTCGAGAAGGCCTACCGGTTACGTCGACCCGACTCCCTTGTCCGACTCGACCAAGAGGTCACGCTGGTCGCCCCGACGCGGACCGTGAGTCAGTTGCGGCGCTGGCTTGGTCGGTTCGTGAGTCGCGTCGAGCCCGATCTGGCCGAACAGCGACACGACCAGGCACTCCGCGATCGACGCGTCTATGTCGAGCCCGGGGAGGATGGCATGAGCTGGTTGTCGGCGCTGATCCCCAGCGTCGAAGCCGCCGAGATCGACAACAAGCTCGAACGGCTTGCGCGCCACATCGGATCCGACGATGGACGCACTCACGACCAAAAACGCGCCGACGTGCTCGCCGAGTCCCTGCTCGGCACCGTCTGCTCCACCGTCGCCGGCACCAAGCCCGGCACCAATATCGGCGTGGTCGTCCCTATCCAATCGCTGATGGGAGTCTCCGAAGCACCCGGCGAGCTCGCCGACCGTTCCGCGTCGGTGCCAGCGTCCTACATCCGGTCCATGGCCCTACGCCCGGGCACGATCTTCTGGCGATTGCTGACCGGTGAGCGTGGCAACCTCCTCGACGTCGCGCGCCTCGGCCGCTTCGCTCCTGCCGATCTGCAGATGGCGATCCAGTTCCGTGACGGAACGAGCGTTTTCCCCACCTCGGAGGTCTCTGCCGCGAACTGCGATGCCGACCACACACTCGCCCACCCGGCGCCGACCACGGCCGCCAACCTGGGTTCACTCCACCGCCGAGCCCACCGGCTCAAGACCGAGGGCCTTCTCTCCGTACGACAACCGGAGCCGGGCGTGTTCGTATGGACCACCAGCACCGGCCACACTTATCAGCGCAGACCCGAGCCCCTGCCGGTCGCCCCATGGAATCAGGCCCCCTGGTTCGCGTCCGAGTTCCTCGATGCGATCGAGCAGGAAGTCCAAGCCGGCTATGCTCTCGGCGCCTGAGCCGAGGCCGCCCTAAGTCAACGCTGCGGCGTGGTGGCGGCCCCGGGGCACGACCATGGGGGTGCCACTGACCGGGTCGGGGCACACTTCGCAGGCCAGTCCGAACACCTCGGTGATGACGGCGGCGTTGATGACGTCGCGCGGATCGCCTTCGGCAAGGATCGTCCCGCCCTTCATCGCGATGATGTGGTCGGCATAGCGACAGGCCAGGTTGAGGTCGTGGAGCACGATGACGATCGTCTTGCCCGAAGCGCGGTTGAGGTCGGTGAGCAGGTCGAGGAGCTCGACCTGGTGGTTGATGTCGAGAAACGTCGTCGGTTCGTCGAGCAGCAGCAGGTCCGTCTCCTGGGCGAGCGCCATCGCCACCCATACGCGCTGGCGCTGTCCCCCGGACAGCTCCTGGATGCGTCGATCGACGAGATCGGCGGTGCCGGTGGATTCGAGCGCATCGGCGACTGTCCGGTCGTCCTCGTCGCTCCACTGGCGGAACCAGCCCTGGTGCGGATAACGACCGCGACCGACCAGGTCGCCGACCGTGATGCCGTCGGGGGCGACAGGCGATTGGGGCAACAGGCCGAGGACCTTGGCCACGTCATGGGTCTTCATATCGTGCACGGCTCTGCCGTCGAGATAGACCGCGCCCTCCATCGGCTTGAGCAGCCGTGCGAGCCCGCGCAGCAGTGTCGACTTGCCGCACGCGTTGGCGCCGACGATGACGGTGATCCTGCCGTCCGGGATCCCGACGTCGAGGTTCGTGACGATCTTTTCGGTGTCGTAGGCCAGTGTGAGGTTGGTGCTGCGCAAACGGGTCATCCGCCGCGTCCTTCCCGATTGACGGTGGCCAGGAGCCAGATGAGGTACGGAGCGCCGACGGCTCCGGTGACGACGCCGGTCGGCAGCGCGAGCGGCAAGAGGTGCTGCGAGGCCAGGTCGGCAACGAGCACGACGACCGCGCCGACGAGGGCTGCCGCCATGATGCCGCCCGAAGCCGGGCCGAGGAGTCTCCGCGCGATCGGGCCGGCAACCAGTGCGACGAAGGCGATGGGGCCGGCGACGGCCGTGGCGAACGCTACGAGAGCGATCGACACGGCGATGAGTCCGAGACGCGAGAGCTCGACCCGCGCTCCCAGCGCCTTCGCCGTGTCGTCACCGAGCTCCAGCGCCCGAAGAGGCCGATTGAGCACAAGAGCAACCGGTAACAGGACGACGAGCGCGGCGATCAGGGCGCGCAGTTCCCTGGTGCCCGACAGGCCGATCGACCCGACGAGCCAGTGCATCGCTTCCCGGGCGTCATAGATGTTGGCGCGGGCGATCAGGTAGGTCACGATTGCAAGCATGAACTCGGAGACGCCGATCCCGACGAGGATCAGCCGATATCCGCTGATCCCGTCGCGCCAGGCGATCAGGTAGATGATCAGCGCACTTCCCATGGCTCCGAAGAGCGCGAGGAGCGAAATCTGGTAACCGCTCACCGAGAAGAGCACGATGCCCGAAATAGCCGCAAGACTCGACCCGGCCGAGATGCCGATGAAGTCCGGAGAGGCCAGCGGGTTGGAGAGAAGTTGCTGGAAGAGAGTGCCGGAGAGCCCGAGCGCCAGTCCGACGCAGAGGGCGGCGACCGCCCTGGGCAGGCGAAGGTCGCGCACGATGAAGTCGATGCCGCCGTCGTCGGAGAGGTGGAATACCGACTTGACCACATCCGGCGCGGACACGACGTAGCTGCCGACCATCATCGTCAGCACGAACAGCACGAAGGCGACAACAGCCAGCGCCGCCGTCACCTTGACCGTCCGCCTGCGCCGCGAGGCTCTGTCGTCGCGTACGGGTGAACTCGGGCGATCGAGAACCGTTGCCGGCATGTCAGAGCTCCGCAAGGTTTCGGTAGCGGACGAGGGCGACGAAGGCCGGGGCGCCGAGGATGCCCAGGACCACGCCGACCTCGAGCTCGCCTGGGCTGAGTATGAGTCGGCCGAAGACGTCGGCGGCGAGGAAGATCGCCGGGGTCAGGATCAGCGAGTAGGGCAGGATCCAGCGATAGTCGGGTCCGCAGATCGCCCGGGTGATATGGGGTACGACGAGGCCGACGAACACGATCGGGCCGCAGGCAGCCGTCCCCGCACCGCACAGGATCGTCACGGTGAGGAAGATCATCGAGCGGGTCACGCCGACCCGTTGGCCCAGCGCTCGTGCGGTGTCGTCACCGAGGGCAAGGCCGTTCAGCGATCGCCCGCAGGCCATCGCCATCACCAGGCCGATCACGATGAACGGCAGGACCTGCCAGAACACCGGAATGTAGCGCCCGCCGAGCGAACCGACTTGCCAGAATCGCATTTCGTTGAGGGCATCGAGGTCGGTCATGACGATGCCCGTCGTGATCGACGACAGCCCGGCCGTCACGGCCGCGCCGGCGAGCGCGAGCTTGACCGGGGTTGCGCCTTCGCGACCGAGAGAGGCCACCGAGTAGACGACGACAGTGGCGAATGCCGCGCCCGCGAGGGCCAGCCATACGTAACCGCCGACATCGCGGATGCCGAGGACGGAGATGCCCAGCACCACGAAGGCCGCGGCCCCCGCGTTGATGCCCATGATGCCCGGGTCGGCCAGCGGGTTTCGGGTCACGCCCTGGAGCAGGGCGCCACTCAGGCCGAGTGCCGCACCGACGAGGAGTCCGAGCAATGTGCGTGGGACGCGCATGTCGCGGACGACGGTCTGCGGTGTTGATGACGGGTCGAAGTTCGTGAACGCATCGATGATCGTGCCCAGCGTGATGGAGCGCGATCCCAGCGTGATGCTGCCGATGACGGTCACGAGCAGGATGACAGCCAGCACGCCGAGCCCGGTCGCGAGGGCGCCGCCATCCCTTACGGGTGGCGTCCTCGTCGGCCGGTCGCTCGGTGTGATGGTCGCCGTCGACATTGCCTCAGGAACCGATCGAGGTGTCCGCGCTGTTGAGAGCCTTGGTCAGCGCCTCGAGCTGCTTGGCGTAGTCGGGGTACGTGTGCAGCCAGTACGCCGGCCACGGCACGGTCGCACCGGACTTGGCGGCCTTGACGTTCTGCCACGTCGGCTGCTTGTCGGCGAGCTTGACGTTGCCCGGGTATGCGCGGTCGTCCATGAGCAACAGGTCCGGCTGGTACTTGTCGGCGTTCTCCCAGCTCAGGTTCTCCCAGTACGGGAACTTCTTGTCCGGGGCGCTGGGCTCGATGACATCGAGACCCCATTTCTGGAAGTCCAGCAGCTCGGGAGCGTGCTCGGGGACCGCGACATACAGCAGGTCTTCGGTCGGCGAGACCGCGAGGGCGGTCAGACCCTTCTTCGCCGCGGTGGTCTTCTTGAAGTTGGCCACCGCGGTGTCGAATTCCTTTTGGCCGGCGGCGACCTTCGAGTCGTCGAGATCGGCGCCCAGACTCTCGGCGAGCTCTTCGTATCCCTCGATGAGCGTCACGATCGAGTCGCCCTGAGCCGAACCGACGATCGGCGCGAGCTTCGTCAGCTTTTTGCTCGAGGCCTTGGTGCCTTCTTCGAGTCCGGAGTATTGCTTCTCGACCGGCCACCAGTCGGCGACGATCAGGTCGGCGTTGAGGGTCGCAGCCTTCTCCACATCGATTTCGCCCCATACCTCGCCGAGGTTGGCGATGCCATCGAGGTCGAGGCCCTTGAGGTTGGGGTCGTCCTTGCGCGGCATGTCGCCATAGATGCCAACCGGCTTGATGCCGAAGGACATCAGGGCCGCGGCTTCGCCGGCGTGGGCAATGATGCGCTTAGGCGTCTTGTCGAGCTTGACCGTCTTGCCGGAGGCGTCGGTGTACTTCCAGGGGCCGCCGGCCGACGAATTGTCTTCGGACTTGGTCGAGCCGCAGGCCGAGAGGGCTACGGCAGTGAGAGTGGCGGCGACGGTCAACGTCGCGGCGCGCTTGAGCATGGGCTTCCCATCCGTCAGGTTGATAACGGAGGTAAGCCTAACTTAGGTAAGGCTAATCTTCATTGTGGGTATCTCACGCCACCGGCGATCCACCCGAATGTGGGCACGACCCCGGCGTGAAAGGGCTCTGCACCGCCGGGAGGTACCCACATCCTGGGGCGATCAGTCCCTCGAGCGGCGTTTGTAGGCCGAGAGCGCAAGTGGAGCGAAGATCGCGGTCAGGATGATCGACCACGCGATCGATGCGAGCACCGCTTGCTGCATCGGCCAGGCCGAGTCCGCTCCCGCCGGCAAGCCATTGCCCCAGAGATCGCGGCAAGCCTGGGTGATCGCCGAAACCGGGTTCCATTCGGCAATGAACCGGAGCCATGACGGCATGTCCTGGGTCGGCGCGAAGGTGTTGGCCACGAAGGTCAGGGGGAACATCACCGTGAACATGAATCCCTGAACGGCTTCGACCGTGCGCATGAGTGAACCGACCCAGATGCCGAGCCAGATCATCGCGAAGCCGAACAACAGCAGCAACAGGAACGCCAGGATGCCGTTGACGAACCCGTCCCGGATCCGCCAGCCGATCAGCACGCCGGTCACACCCATCACCGCGATGCCGATGCTGGAATGAATCAGGCTGGAGATGCTGCGCCCGACAAGCACCGAGGACCGTGAGATCGGCAAGGACTTCAGCCGGTCGACGATGCCCTTCTGGAGGTCGTTGGTCAGGCCCATGGCGACGACGGCCGAGGAGAAGACCATCGTCTGGACCATGATGCCGGGGAGCAGGAACTCCTTGTAGTTGCTGCCGGGAACGTCGATGGAGCCGCCGAACACGTAGGCGAACAACAGCACGAACATGACGGACTGGACCGTCACGTCCATGAGCATCTCGGGCATCCGCTTGATGTGGATGAGGTTGCGCCAAACCACCGTCGCGGAGGCCCTGAACAGGGACGGCGGCGAGATCGGCGGGCGGCTGTTGGTGATCATCGTGGTCATGACATTGCCTCTTCATGCTGTTGGATGTCGTCGGCGTCGATCTCATCGGCGTCTTCGGCATGGTGGCCGGTCAGGTGCAGGAACACGTCGTCGAGACTCGGACGCTTCAGGCCGAGGTCGTCGACCTGGATGCCGCTGCCTTCGAAGACGTCGGCTATCCGGGTCATGTCCCCGAGACCGGAGGCCTTCGCGGTGAGGCGGCGAGCCGTTTCGTCGACATGGACTTCGGGCGAGCAACCGCGCATGAGCTCTTCGGCCTTCGGCAGGTCCGATGCGTTGGTCAGGGTCAACACGACGCTGGCCGCACCGGCCTGATCCTTGAGCTGTGTCGGCGTGCCCGCAGCGATGACCTTGCCCTTGTCGATCACGACGATGTCATCGGCCAGGTGGTCGGCCTCTTCCAGGTATTGGGTCGTCAGCAGCAACGTCGTGCCTTCGCGGACGAGTCCGCGAAGCACCTCCCACAATTCGGTACGGCTGCGCGGATCGAGGCCCGTCGTCGGTTCGTCCAGGAACAAGACCGGCGGCGCGGCGATCAGGCTGACGGCCAGGTCGAGGCGCCGGCGCATACCGCCGGAATAGGTCTTGGCTGTCCGGTCGGCCGCCTCGGTCAGGGAGAACCGCTCCAGCAACTCATCGGAACTCTCCTTGATGTACTTCTTCGGCAATCCGTAGAGACGGCCGATCAGCTTGAGGTTCTCGCGCGCGGTCAGCAGCTCGTCGACCGTGGCCGCCTGTCCCGTCAGGCCCATGCTCCGGCGTACGGCGTCGGGCTCCTTGAGGATGTCGTGGCCGGCGACACGACCGGTGCCGCTGGTCGGGACGCTCAGCGTCGTGAGCATACGAACCAGGGTGGTCTTGCCGGCGCCGTTGGGGCCCAGCAGCCCGAGCACCGTGCCCTCGGGGACGACGAAGCTCACGCCATCGACCGCCGTGTTGTCATCGAACTTTTTGACGAGGTCGATAGCCTCGACTGCCTGAGCAGTGGACATGGTGCGCCTTTCGAGTGGTTCAGTTTTCTCAGAATGAGACTCTACCTATTTATTCCTAATAGGAATACCAGAGAGCACTGACAATTCTGCTCGAAATCCAGCCAACCAGGCCTTGCCCAGCCCGTCAGATCGAAGGCGGCTTCGACGAGAGGTCCGAAGCAGTCGCAGACTCGGCGTATGATCCAGGAAAAGTGTTCCGGGTCAACCAGAACATCCTCCGCGGTTAGGCACTGAACATGCTGAATCCCGACTGGCAGGCGGCTCTCTCGGTCGCTCATCGACGTTCCCTGGAGTTCCTGGAAAGCCTGCCCGACCGCCCCGTACGCCCGACCGTCGCAGATCGCCGGGAGTTGATGGACGCGCTCGGCGGGCCGATACCCGAAGGCCCTTCGGAAGCGGGCGAGGTGATCGACTCGCTGGCTCGCGCCGCCGAGCCGGGTCTGCTCGCCACACCGAGCGGACGGTTCTTCGGTTTCGTGATCGGTGGGTCGACTCCGGCCGCGCTCGCCGCGGACTGGCTGGCCGCAGCCTGGGACCAGAACGCCGGGCTTGCGGTCGCCTCCCCCGCCGCTGCCGCCGCGGAGGAAGTCGCCGGAGCCTGGTTGGTCGACATACTGGGGCTGCCCGGGCACGTGTCCTTCGGCCTGGTGACGGGTGCCCAGATGGCCAACTTCACCGCCCTGGCCGCGGCGCGACACCGGCTGCTCGCCGATCAGGGTTGGTC
>JALYQD010000146.1 GCA_030856025.1 Actinomycetota bacterium | reverse complement strand
CAACAGGTGGATGTAGTCCAGCCACGGCGAATACGCCTCGGTCTGCAATGGGTAATAGACCGCGGTGCCTCCCATCCAGAGCGGACTCTGGACTTTCCAGAACGCGGAACCCACGTAGACCATCACCACCTGGTGGATGATCAGGACGAGCGCGGCGTTGTGAATCGTTGCAGACAACCACGCGGGAGTGCGTCGGATGATCTTTCCGCGGCGCCGGCTCAACCGCTCGTCGACCGACCAATGGCGGCCAGCATCGACGAAGCACATGTAGAGAAGCACCATGCGCAACACCGCATCGCCGCCCGAACCGACAAACGGGTTCGAGACGTACAGGGACACCCACAAGAACAGCGCCATCACGGTCGAGGCGCGCGTATAGAAGCCCACCATCAGCAACAGCCCGACGACGATGGTCGCGATGTAGACGGCATCGAAAACGTGCCCGCCCGAACGGACGAACATCACATAGAGGAACCCCGGCCAGTCCTTGCCGCTTCGCACCGAATCGGTCCAGATCGCCCCATCGCCCCAGGTGTAGTGCCGATCGGGGAAGTTGGCCATCAGCTGCGTCGAGATGATGAATCCGAGCATGATGCGTGTGACCGCGAGCCCATACAGTGAATGCTTCTGCCCTGTCAGCCAGCTCCAGGTGCGTTCGATCATCGGTGCCGCGCAAGGAAGTCGGCGACGGTCCGGTTGCCGGACTCGGGGCTAAGGATCGGCTTGCGCCATCCGCTCCGACGGATTTCCTCGGGCGGGCGAACCTGCCGGCGTTGTGAGGCGCTCATGTTGCGGTCCTCGTAGGGAACGACCGGCTGACGCACGATGCGGTAGCGCACCGCTGTGAACGTGGTGTCCGGATGCGCACCCCGCAGCACCGATGTCCCGAGCCGGATGACAGCGGTCTCATATCGCAGGTAGAGGTCGACCAGCTCGGGATCGCCGCCGGACGCGACGAGTGGTTTCCTGAATGCCGCATTGCCCGCGAGGCTCGCGTCACGGTCGTCGGCCGCGAGCTGTCGCTGCCTGGCATTGAGAGCGAAGTACCGGGTGTTGAGCGCGCCGACCATCTTGCTGGTTGTGTAGCCGGCACGCCCGCCCACAATCTTGTGATGGACCAGGTCAAGCTCGACCGAAGTCCAGTCGATCCAATCGGTCGTCCTGGTCTGGCCGTCGGCGACATACTCGCCGCGGAACCACAACGCGTTGTCTTCGGCAATTGGATTGGGCGCGAAGAGGCGCCAGTTCTGGGTGAAGTACGGATTGAGGTATTCCGTGGTCGAGCTCAGCCTGGCCGACACCTTGTTGGTCGGCAGGGCGGCAAATGTGACCGAGAAGATCTGGAAGACGGCGATCGCCACAATCACCAGCACGAGGCCGATTTGAGGTCGACTCTTCGTAGGCACGGGATCCAACCTAGCAACCTCATGCGCGACGAGACCCGTGTCGGCGAACCAAAAGACGAAGGCCGCCACAAGGGCGGCCTTCGGATTTGTGGAGCATAGGAGATTCGAACTCCTGACCTCTTCCATGCCATGGAAGCGCGCTACCAACTGCGCCAATGCCCCCGAAGATCCTCCCTGAGGAGGACCAAAATCGAGCAAGTCGATCTTAACCGTAGGCGCCCGGCGGACCCAAACCGGGTCAGGTGTCGTCGGACAGGACGGGCTCGGGCAAAGTGCCTGCATTCCACTCCGTGATCCGCCAGATCTTGCGATCTCCGAACCGGGACTCCTCAAGCACCGACCACGCACAGTTGTTGAACCCGCCGAACGACCGCCAGTGCTCCTGAGAGATGCCCACGAACGTGCACGCACCGACACGCAGCACGGCGCCGTGGGCGACGATGACGACGGGTCGATCGTGCTCCACGTTGACGCTGACCTCGTTGAGGACGTCGGCAAATCGTTTGCCCGCTTCGCGGTAGGTCTCTCCCCCGGGCATCCGGATGTCGTCGCCGGTGACCCAGGCGCGCATTTCGCGCGGGTGATTCTCCCAGGCCTCACGCGAAGTCAGCCCTTCGCGAAGACCGAACGCCATCTCGCGCAGTCTCTTGTCGGCCTCGAACGGTACGCCGGTCAGGTCGCTCAGTGCCTGCGCAGTAGCCGAAGCACGGACGAGGTCCGACGTTAGGATCTGCGCAGGATTCAGTGTGGCCAGGCGGGTCGCCGCCGACCGTGCCTGGGCTATGCCGACCTCGTCGAGCGGCACATCACTCTGACCCTGGACGCGTCCGGCAGCATTCCACGCGGTCTGTCCGTGGCGCCACAGGATGATCTGCCGGCTCAAGCGAGGTCGACCTTCGGGCAGTCGCTCCACAAGCGCTCGAGCGAATAGAACGCGCGGTCTTCCTGATGTTGGATGTGGACGACGATGTCGAAGAAATCGAGCAGGACCCATCGACCTTCCCGCGCGCCTTCGCGGCGAACGGGCTTGGCTCCGATTGCGAGCATCTGTTCCTCGATCGCGTCCTGGATCGCCCGGACCTGTGGAGAGTTGTTGGCCGAACAGATGAGGAAGATGTCGGTGATGAACAGCTGCTCCGACACGTCGAACGCCACGATGTTCTCGGCCAGCTTGTCCTCGGCCGCAGCGGCGGCGCGTCGGGCGAGTTCGAGGGCTTGTGCGGTCGCGGTCATGCGGTCTTCCCATAGAGCTTGTGTTTGCCGATGTACTGGACGACTCCGTCGGGCACGAGGTACCAGACGGGTTCGCCGCGCTCGACGCGCATACGGCAATCCGTCGAGGATATGGCGAGCGCCGGGATCTCGACGATGGTGATTTTTTCCTTCGGCAGGCCCTCGAGTGTCGATTCGTCCATCTCATGGCCGGGGCGGGTACAGCCGACGAAGGTCGCGAGGTCGAAAAGCTCTTCGTGGTCGCGCCAGGTCAAGAGCGCGGCCATGGCATCGGCGCCGGTGATGAAGTAGAGATCGGCGTCGGGCAACGACGCCTTGAGATCGCGGAGGGTGTCGATCGTGTAGGTCGGCCCTTCGCGGTCGATGTCGACCCGGCTCACCGCGAAACGCGGATTGGCAGCCGTCGCGATGACCGTCATCAGATAGCGGTCCTCGGCGGCCGAGACGGTGCGATCGGACTTCTGCCAGGGCTGACCGGTCGGCACGAAGATGACTTCGTCGAGGTCGAACCAGGACTGGACTTCGCTGGCAGCGACCAGGTGGCCGTGGTGAATCGGGTCGAACGTGCCACCCATGACACCCACGCGGCGGCGAGCGCTGCTCATCGGCCCATCAGGAGTGTTCGCGTCCCTTGCCGAACGACAGCAGGGCGAGCATCAGGATCGTGAAGACCGCGAGCGAGATGACGCCAACGGCGTAGGGGTGGATACCAAGGTCGCGGGTGTGTTCGGCGCCCTCGGCGGCCGCAAGAATCATCGACATGGCCCTAATCTATCGTGGCGGTCCGGCGCAGGTGGTCCCGACCGGCGCCGAGTCGTTCAACGGATCTGACCGGAGCCCGTGACGACATACGTCGTGGTGGTCATTTCGGGCAGTCCCATCGGGCCGCGGGCGTGGAGCTTCTGGGTCGATATGCCGATCTCGGCGCCGAAACCGAACTCGCCGCCGTCGGTGAACCGGGTCGACGCATTGACCATGACGGCCGCCGAATCGACGCCCATCGCGAAGCGCTGGGACGCGGCGAGCGACCCCGTGACGATGGCCTCGGTATGGCCCGAGGAGTGCGCCCGGATGTGGTCGATGGCCTCGTCGAGCGAGTCGACGACGTGAGCGGAGATGTCGAGGTCAAGGTATTCGGCATCGTCGTCCTCGACCGTCACCGGGACGACATCGGGGCTCAGCGCCTGGAAAGCCTCGTCGCCATGAATCGTCACCCCCCGCACCTGGAGGGCGGCGATGACGCGCGGCAGGAACGCATCGGCGACGGCTTTGTGCACGAGGAGCGACTCGGCCGCGTTGCACACACTCGTGCGATGGGTCTTGGAGTTGACGGTGATGTCGAGCGCCATGTCGAGATCGGCGTCGGCGTCGACATACACGTGGCAATTGCCGACACCGGTTTCGATGACGGGCACGGTCGACTCCTCCACGACGCTGCGGATCAACCCTGCGCCACCGCGCGGGATCAGCACGTCGACCAGTCCGCGCGCGCGCATCAGCGCCTTGACACTGTCGTGGGTCTCCCCCGGCACCAGCTGTACGACGTCCTCCGGCAGGCCGCTGCCGGCCAGTGCGCCGCGCATCGCGGCGACGAGGGCGGCGTTGCTCGACCGGGCACTGGACGAGCCGCGCAGCAGGACCGCGTTGCCCGATTTGAGGCAGATCCCCGCGGCGTCGGTGGTGACGTTGGGGCGGGCCTCGTAGATCATCCCGACCACCCCGAACGGCACGCGGACCTGCCGCAGCTCGAGACCGTTGGCCAGGGTGCTGC
>JALYQD010000032.1 GCA_030856025.1 Actinomycetota bacterium | reverse complement strand
GGATAAAGTCGCTCAAAGACCCTATCCAGGAAGCCGGACCCATGGCCAATTGATGTGGCGCAGGAACCCCAAAGGTGAGCAAACTAACGGCCGCCTCCGCTCGATTAGCCACCCGGCCCGCGGCGGGAAACCTAGACTTCCGCGTATGCCGCCGCGCTCACGCATCCTCATGGGCCTGGCGGTCGCGTATGGGTGTGCCCTCGCCCTGATCGCCCTGTGGCCGACTCCCGTGGACCGGCCCCCTCGGTAGCACGCTCAACTCCGCCGTCACGCGGCTTCACGACTGGGGAGCCCCTCGGTGGGTCGACTACGGCTTCGTCGAGTTCGGCGCCAACGTCGCCCTGTTCATACCGCTTGGCGTGTTCCTCATCGCGCTGCTCCGATCGCATCCTTTGGTCGCGTTTGCGATCGGTTTGACCAGCTCGATCAGCATCGAGCTGCTGCAACGAACACTTCGACCCGATCGGTTTTCGACGGTGTCCGACGTGGTCGCCAATGCCCTCGGCACGGCGATGGGGATCGTCATCGCGACCGCCTTCTCAAGGCGCCGGGTCTGATCAGAAGACGACCGGGCACATAGGAGAGTACTGAACACCGAGCCCGGCGAGCAGGCGCTCAGTCCGAGCCGCGGACCTGTGCGAGGTAGACGAGTGCGGCGACGGTGCCGGCGAGGTTGAGCAGGCCGAGCGGACTCCAATTGACAAGATGTGCGACCAGTCCGAGGCCAAGCAGAATGAGCCATGTCCGCTTCGGCAATGTATCGATCGCCTGGAACTTCGCCTCCGGGCGCGTCACGCAGTCGACGACGGCCACGCACTTGGCGATGAAGAGCGCGATCGAGATGAGCAGCATGACACTGTTTTGGACGGCGAAGAGGTCAAACACGGATCAAGGCTATCGGGGTTCTTGGTTTCGACACGCCTCGTACGTCGGCGGCTCAACCGGCAAACCTGGCGCAACAGAAAACCGGGCCCCGTCTTTCGACGGGACCCGGTTGACGGTGTTGGTGTTCAGGCCTTGTCGTCAGCAGGCTTCGCAGCAGGAGCCTTCTTGGCGGCAGGCTTGGCCGGCGCCTTCTTGGCGGCAGGCTTCGCAGCCGGCTTGGCGGCAGGCTTGGTGGCTTCGGCCTTCTTGGTGACCTTGGTGACGGTCGCCTTGGCTTCAGCAACGAACTCTTCGGCCTTCTTGGAAGCGTCGGCGACGAAGGATTCGGCCTTCTTCTGAACGTCTTCGGCGACGTCTTCGGCCTTCTTCTGCGCGTCTTCGGCAGTCTTCTTGAGGTCGTCGACCTTCAGGCCCTTGGCCTTCGAGACGAGCTCTTCGCCCTTCTTGCTCAGGTCGGCGTAGACGCCGGTGGCCTGGCCGAGAGCGGACTTGGCGAGGTTTTCGGCCTGCGTGCGCAGGTCCTTGACGTCGACCTTCTTGAACGATTCGGGGAGAGCCTTGACGTCTGCGACGAGCGACTTCACCTGGGCGTTGATGGTGTCAGTGATGGTCATTTTTCCTCCGTGTTTGCTTCGGTTGAAACTTCTTTGGGTTGCTCAGTTTCGAGGTCTTCGGTTTCAGCGGTTTCTGTGCCGACAAATGAGCGATAGATGTCGAGCAGTGCGTTCTTTTGCCGTTCTGTCAGCAGCGGGTCGAGGCCGATCGCGTCCTCAACCATGCGGCTGCCCGACTCATCGAGATCGAGAATCCCTGCACGGACGTAGAGCGACTCAGCGGAAATCCGAAGAGCCTTCGCGATCTGTTGCAGGACTTCCGCCGACGGGCGACGCAGTCCGCGTTCGATCTGACTGAGATACGGATTGGAAACATCCGACTTCTCCGACAGTTGCCGAAGCGACATTTGCGCCAGGCGCCGCTGTTCACGCAGGTATTCGCCGAGTCCCTCGACGGTCCTGTTGATGCTCAACTTTGCCATGACTCAAGTGTGCTTGCAAAAGTTAGCAAATGCAAGCCGCGTGGTTTGCGACGTGTGTCACATCAGGCTTCTGACCTGCTAAAACACGGCCCGTATGAAGCCCACGGGCTTGCCGCCGCCGAGGATGACCGGCTGTTCGTCGAGGATCGGATGCTGGTGCCCGGCCAGTGTCAGGGCCTTGGCCATTGCCACCGCCCGGGCCCGGTCGGAGCCGTCGTCGATCTTGAGTGCGTATGCGCTCCCATCAGGCATTCCGACGACATAGACGCTTTCGGCACCGGACTTGGCGATCGCCCCGGGGAATGCCTTCATCAGCTGCATTTCGTCCCTCGCGGTGCCACTGAGGTACTCGGGGAAGGCCACCATGGCATCGACCAGGCGACGCTCGTGGGTGCCCGCCGGTGACTGGACGATAATGCCGATCGCACGGGCCAGGCAGGCAAGCGAAGTTGCAAGCAGTGGGGCGCCGCAGCCGTCGACTCCGACTGTCGCGGGAGTGCCGCCGGTCAGGTCCGTGAACGTGTCGCCGATCGTCTGCTGCAGTGGATGCTCCGGGGCGAGATAGGTGTCGGTCGGCCAGTCGTTGGTGACACAGGTCAGCAGCATGGCGGCATGTTTGCCCGAGCAGTCCATACAGATGGGTGCCCGCACCCCGCCGGCGCGAAGGTAGCAGGCATGGACGTGCGGATCGAGCGGGTAGCTCGGCGGCGTCTGCAGCGCCGACTCATCGAGACCGGCCAACGCGAGGATCTCGCGTACGCCGTCGAGGTGGAACTGCTCGCCCGAGTGGCTGGCCGAAGCGAGCGCGAGCAGGCGACCGTCCAGCGGCAAACCGGCGCGCAGCATGCCCAGTGCCTGGAGCGGCTTGTTGGCCGAACGGGGAAAGATGACGGTGTCCGGATCGCCGACCGACCACACGACATTGCCTTCGGGATCGACCCTCAGGATGACGCCGTGGTGACGGCCTTCGACAAAACCCGAGCGCACAATTTCCGCGAGAACTTCCACGCGTTCACCATAAAGGCGTGCCCGCTCTGACGCTACGATGACCCGGTGAACACGGCCCCGCACATCGAGTCCTTTCATGCGATCATTCCGGCCGGAGGCGCGGGCACGAGATTGTGGCCGCTGTCCCGCGCGACGAAGCCGAAGTTCCTCCTCGACCTGACCGGGACCGGTCGCAGCCTGATCCAACAGACCTGGGACCGCCTCGAACCCCTCATCGGCGCCGCCAACATCCACGTCGTCACCGGCCCGGCACATGCCGAGGCCATCGCCGCCCAGTTGCCCGAGCTCGCGCACCTCATCGTCGAGCCATCGCCGCGCGACTCGATGCCGGCGATCGGCCTCGCCGCCGCCCTGATCGAGCTCGAGTTCCCCGGTGCCATCGTCGGGTCCTTTGCCGCCGACCACGTCATCACCGACACCGCACAGTTCGCCGGCGACGTCGCCCAGGCGGTCGAGGTGGCCAGGTCGGGCAAGGTCTGCACGATCGGCATCACACCCACCGAACCGTCGACCGCCTTCGGCTACATCGAAGCCGGCACTGGGCTGAGCGTCGACGGCGCCCCGGACGCGGTCGGCGTCTCACGATTCGTCGAGAAGCCCGACGCCGAGGCGGCCGCCCGTTATGTCGACAGCGGCGGCTTCGCATGGAACGCCGGCATGTTCGTCACCAGCGCCGAGGTCCTGCTCGGCCACCTCGCCGAGCTCCGGCCCAGCCTGTATGAAGGTCTTACCGCAATCGCCCACGCCTGGGACAAGGGCGACCGCCAGAGCGTGCTCGACGAACGTTGGCCGATGCTCGAGCGCATCGCGATCGACCACGCAATTGCCGAACCTGTTGCAAAGCTCGGCGGTGTAGCCATGGTCCCCGGTCGGTTCGACTGGAGCGACCTCGGTGACTTCGGTTCGCTTTCGGAGCTGTCGAAGACCGCAAGCGATGCGCTGTTCCTCGACGCCGATGGGCTCGTCATCGCGCCCGACGGCAAAGCCGTGTCGGTCATCGGCATCCCCGATGCCGTGGTGGTCGACACCGGCGACGCACTGCTCGTGACCACCCGCGAACACGCCCAACGGGTCAAGGAGCTGCCCGGGGCCTGGAAGGCCCGCGGACGCGAAGACCTGCTGTAACCGAACCCTTCGATGGTTGAGGAGCTCGCGCAGCGAGCGTCTCGAAACCCATTCGCCGGTTGAGGAGCTCGCGCAGCGAGCGTCTCGAAACCAGGCCTGTGCACAAACCAGGTGACACCAGCGACTACAAGGTGTGGGCTTACGTCCATGGCCTGGGTCTACATACTCGAATGCTCCGACGGCAGTTACTACGTCGGAAGCACCCGCAATCTTGAAGGCCGCTTCTGGCAGCATCAAAATGGCCTGGGCGCGGAGTACACGAAACGCCGTTTGCCGGTGACGCTCGTCTTCAGTTCGTGCTTCGACAGTGTTGCCCAGGCGTACGGCGTCGAGAAAAAAGTTCAAGGATGGTCGCGTGCAAAGCGCGAAGCACTCATACGAGGGGACTTCGACGCACTGCCAGGCCTTTCAAAACGGCGGAAGAAGCCATCGGGTTAGGGCCCTTGGTTTCGACACGCCTCGTCCCTCGGCGGCTCAACCAGCGTGCAGCCAGCTAGACCAGGTCGACCAGGTGGGACTGGGCCGTGCGTTTGGTCGGCTCGTAAGCCTGGGCGACCTCACCGATGCCGATGATCCGCAGCGAGCCGTCGTCGGGACCGGCATACAGCGAGTCCCCCCGCTCCAACTCGAGGCTCTGGCCACGCTCGTTGAGCACCGTGACCTCGCCGCCGGTGCACATCAGGATGCGCCGACCGAGGTTGGGCAAAACCGTGCCATCGGGTTCGGCATACGAACACTGCGTCACGGACAAGGCGAAGTCCTCGACCGCGTCAGGGCGAAAGACTTCGGTCGAGAAGCCCCACTGCTCGGGTGTCACGCGGGCGACCCGGGACATGCCCTTGTCGAGGCAGCGTATGAGCCCTTCGGGATTGATGTGTTTGGTGGTCAGGCCCGCACGAAGGACATTGTCCGAGGCGGCCATGATCTCGATGCACATGCCGCTGAGATGAGCATGGATGACTCCGGCGCCGAGGAACGCGGCCTCCCCCGGTTGCAACGTCACGCGGTTGAGGAACAGCGAGATGACGATGCCCACGTCTTCGGGGAAGTATTCGGCGACCTCGACCGCGGTCGCGTAAGCCCGCTTGATGTCGATGTTGCTCGAGGCCAGCACACGGCAGGCGTCGACCACTTCGGTGATCTCGACCGGTGCTACCTCCTCGGTGAGCGTTCGCTCGACGAGACGCACGATGCCGGCGAAGCCGGGGTTGGCGCGCAGGTCCTCGCCAAGGCTCTTGGTCAGCGGCGTGTCGATCGCGGCCAGAACCCGCAGGATCTCTGCCGTTGGCCGGAAGCCGACCAGCGTGTCGAAGGTGGTGAGCGCGTAGGCCATCTCAGGCTTGTGGTTGGGGTCTTTGTAGGAGCGTTCGGGCGCGTCCATCGGGATGCCCGCCCCCTCTTCTTCGCGGAAGCCGGCCTCGGCGAGCGCCCGGCCGGGGTGGACCTGGAGAGACAGCGGCTTGTCCGCGGCGAGGACCTTCATGAGGAACGGCAACTCACCCGAGACAGCGACGAGGGGGGTCAGGAGACCCACAGCCTCTTCCACCGATGAGGGCGCCTGAGGATGCGTACCCATCCATAACTCGGCCACCGGCCGGCCGTCGGCATCGTTGCCCAGGAAAGACGGGATTGCCGCATGCGAGCCCCATTCATAGTGCAACTGCGCATTCGTCATTCGATAGATAGCCGGTCTCCTTGATCAAGATCGTCGCCGCGTCCTGCGGCTGCTGCGGATGACACAAGCCGAGCGGTCCAGCGTAATCATCCCGCGACGTTTAGCATAGTAAGAGCCGGCGAACGGAAAAGGAGAACCGGGCCATGGCTGAAAACGCGGGCCCGTTCTCCAACTCTGAGGATCTTTCCGTCGCTCGTAAGCGTGGGCCTTCCCGCCATTCCATTGTCCGTCGCAAAGCGATATGGATACCGACCTTGCTTCTCGGTCTCGTCCTCGCGGCGCTGGTCGGTGTGTTCCTGCTCCAGGCGTTCCCCGCCAGTGCCGCACTTCGCCAGGCTGCCTCGGACGCTCAGACGCTCAAGGACACCAGTTCCCAAGGCGACACCCCCAAGAGCAAAACTGCCTTGATCGCCTTCCGGAAATCAACTGAAGATGCGCGGTCCAACACCGATGGGATGCTCTGGACGGCGGGCTCCAAGGTGCCGATTGCCGGCAAAATATCTCCGCGGTCCAGACCGTGTCCAAGGTGCTCGACACACTCGCCGACAAAGGGTTGCCGCCGGTCGTCGACGTCGCTTCCTCGGTGGGCCTCAATACGTTCAGACCGAAAGACGGCCGGATCGATCTCAAACCGATGGAGCGACTGGCTCCGGCGGTTTCGCAGGCAAGCGTCATACTCGCCGACGGCGACCACGACCTGACGGCGGTCGACCCCGCTGATCTGGCCGGCCCGCTGCAGAAACCGGTCAAGGAACTGCAGAGCAAAGTCCACGATGCGCATCAGGCAGCTGGTGCCGCCAGTACGGCGCTCAAAGTCTTGCCGAGCATGATGGGCCGCGACGAGAAGCGCACCTACCTCGTGATCTTCCAGAACAACGCCGAAATCCGGTCGACCGGCGGACTTCCCGGTGCCTGGGCAATCGTTAGCGTCGAGAACGGCCGGATCGAACTCGGCACCCAGGGATCTGTCGCGGACCTCCCGCGGCTCGACAAGCCGGTCAGGAAACTGACCGATGAAGAGATGGAAATCTATGCGCCCAAGATGGCCAGAGACATCCGCGACGTCAATTTCACTCCCGATTGACCGCGCGCCGCCGATCTTGCCCAAGCCATTCTCAAACGCCACAAGGACATCTCGGTCGCCGGCGTCCTTGCCGTCGATCCGATCGCGCTGTCGTATGCACTGCGCGGAACCGGACCGGTCACCCTTGCCGACGGCACGAAACTGACCTCGGACAATGCCGTGGACCAGTTGCTCAACCAAGTTTACATCGACTATCCCCAGAGCCTGGCCCAGGACATCTATTTCGCCTCCGCCGCCAAACAGATCTTCGAGACCTTGTCGTCCGGTGTCGGCGACTCGACCAAAGTCGTCCGGCAACTCGTGAAAGCCGGTCGGGAAGGCCGGGTCCTGATCTGGTCGAAGCACAAAGACGAAGAGAACGTCCTCAAGGAGACACAGGTCTCCGGGGCACTGCGTGGTGACACCGGAAAGACGCCTCAGGTCGGGCTCTACCTCAATGACGGCACCGGCGCGAAAATCGAGTACTACCTCGAGACCTCCAACGAGGTGAAATCACAACAGTGCTCCAAAGACGGCGTACAAACGCTCGTCGCCACCACGACCCTCAAGTCGACGGCTCCGAGCGACGCGAAGCGCCTGCCCGTGTCAATCATCGGGCGCAGCTTCGGCACGCCCGATGATTCGATGCTGGTCAACGTACGCGCCTACGCGCCGTTCGGCGGGCGCATCACAGGCGCGACGATCAACGGCAAGAAGAGTGACCTGTTCACCAGTGTCCACATCGGCCGCCCCGTCGCGCTCGTGAGCGCGCTGTTGCACCCCGGCGAGCCCAGGCCATCGCCGTGAGCATGCGGACCGGCAAGGACCAGTCGAAAGCCCCCAAACTCACCGCGACTCCAGCTGTTCGCACCAGGAATGAAGCGACGGAGAGTTCCTGCGAATAGGAAGACAGGCCCTAATCAGGCCGGATTCAGCGGTGGCGCGGCTTGCGATCCTTGTCGCCGTACTTCGGTTTCGGGTCGGACTTGCGGGTGCTGCGTTCGCGGCGTTCGGCCGGCGGACCGTCATCAAGCGCGATGTGGATGAGCTGGCCCGAAATGCGTGTGGACTTCAGCTTGTCGAAGACACTCTGCGGCAGGTCCTGGGGGAGCTCGACCAAGCTGTGGTCGCCGCGGATGCTGATGTTGCCGAAGTCCGCGCGGCGCAGGCCGCCTTCGTTGGCGATGGCGCCGACGATCGATCCGGGACCGACCTTGTGGCGCTTGCCGACCAGCAGCCGGTAGGTCGCAAAGCCTTCGCTCGAACGACGCTCACGCGGGCCGTTGTCGCGGGTCTCACGATCCCGCGTGCGTTCGGCCGCACGGGCCCGCTCGCGCTTCGGGTCCTCGGGGCTGAGGAAGAACTCCTTGTCCTCCTGGCTCATGACGGCCAGTGCCGCGGCGATGTCGTTCATGGCAACTTCGTTCTCGCGGTGGTATTCCTCGATCAGTCCGCGGAACTGGTGGAACTGCGAGGAGCCCAGGCTGGCCGTGATCGTTTCGGCGA
The DNA here is from genome assembly GCA_030856025.1 of Actinomycetota bacterium. Lineage (GTDB taxonomy): Bacteria > Actinomycetota > Actinomycetes > Propionibacteriales > Nocardioidaceae > JACMOZ01. Next base: position 5,313 of record JALYQD010000032.1, on the reverse strand, counting down.
AGCGGGTGGCGCGCTGGGCGTTGACGTCCTCGACCGACGGCAGCGGCATCTCGGTGAGGGGCTGGCGCGTGGTCTTCTCGATCGACGACAACAGCCGGCGTTCACGCGGGGTGACGAACAGCAACGCCTCGCCGGTGCGGCCGGCGCGACCGGTACGGCCGATCCGGTGGACATACGCCTCGCTGTCGTGCGGTATGTCGTAGTTGATCACATGGCTGATGCGGTCGACGTCGAGGCCGCGGGCGGCGACATCGGTCGCGACCAGCAGGTCGAGCTTGCCGCTCTTGAGCTGGTTGATGGTGCGTTCGCGCTGCTGCTGGGCGAGGTCGCCGTTGATCGCGGCGGCGTTGTAGCCGCGGGCGCGCAGCTTTTCGGCGAGCTCCTCGGTGGCCTGCTTGGTGCGGACGAAGATGATCATGCCGTCGCTGGTCTCGACCTCGAGGATTCGCGTCAGCGCGTCGAGCTTCTGCCCCTGCGACACCGAGAGCCAGCGCTGGCGGGTGTTGGCGGCGGTGACGGTCTTGGTCTTGACCAGGATCTCGATCGGGTCGTGCATGTACTGCTTGGAGATGCGGCGGATCGCCGACGGCATCGTGGCCGAGAACAGCGCGACCTGCTTGTATTCGGGAGTGTCGGCGAGGATGCGCTCGACGTCTTCCTGGAAGCCCATCTTGAGCATCTCGTCGGCCTCGTCGAGAACGAGGTATTCGAGGGCGCCGAGCTTCAGGCTGCCCTTGTCGAGGTGGTCGATGACGCGTCCGGGCGTGCCGACGACGATGTGGGCGCCGCGCTTGAGCCCGGCGAGCTGGACGCCGTAGTTCTGGCCCCCATAGATCGGCAGGATGTTGAGACCGGGGATGTTGGAGGCGTAGCGGACGAATGCTTCGGCGACCTGGAGCGCGAGCTCACGGGTCGGCGCCAGGACGAGTGCCTGGGTGTCCTTGCGGGACGGGTCGATGCGGCCGAGGATCGGCAAGGCGAAGGCAGCGGTCTTGCCCGTGCCGGTCTGCGCGAGGCCGACGACGTCCTTGCCTTCGAGAAGGAGCGGAATCGTCTCGGCCTGGATGGGCGAGGGGGTTTCGTATCCCACGTCGCGGAGCACGCGCAGCAGGCGGTCATCGATGCCGAGTTCAACAAAGGTGACCTCGGGACGATCTTCAGTCATAGAGCCATCAGTCATAAGAGGCCAAGCCTACCGGCAAAAAACCCTAGTAAGCACCGCGCGAGCTGAGCACAGCACGTGCCGTTCGCCACAAAATCAGGAGGTCGCCAACGATCGACCAGTTCTCGACGTAGTAGAGGTCGAGACGAACGGTCTCTTCCCAGTTCAGGTCCGAGCGACCGGACACTTGCCACGGGCCGGTGATGCCGGGGCGAACCAGCAGCCGACGTCTTGCATCGGTTTCGTATCCCGCCACCTCCGACGTGAGCGGCGGGCGTGGGCCGACCAAGCTCATGTCGCCCTTGACGACGTTGAGGAGCTGAGGCAATTCATCCAACGAGAACCGCCGGATAAAGCGGCCCACCTTGGTAATGCGCGGATCGTCCTTGAGTTTGAACATGACACGGTTGCCGGCGTCGCCGCTCAGCTCGCCAAGTTGATTCTCGGCACCAACTCTCATCGAGCGAAACTTGATCATGCCGAAGGAATGTCCGTCGCGCCCGACGCGCTCTTGCACAAAAAACACTGATCCACGACCGGACAACCTGATGACTAGGCCAATTGCCAGCATCAACGGCGATGCACCAATGAGCAAGCCCACGCTTCCGAACCGATCGAACGTCGCTTTGGCCCAACGCTGAGTGCCTTGATAGGACGGCCTCTCGACGTGCAAGAGCGGCAGTCCGGCGACCGGTCGGATGTGCACCCGGGGCCCGGCGATGTTGGCTAACGCCGGCGCCACGATCAGCTCGATGTCGTGGCCTTCGAGATCCCAGCCAAGTCGACGAACCATGTCGGGGTGCGCCAAATCTGAGGAAGCAACGATAACCGCGCTCGCATGGCTGGCGAGCACATGGGATGCGACGTCGTCGATGCCATCGAGAACCGGCACATCACCGATGTGACTGTGGCCGGCGAAACCAGTGACGCAAGCGCCCACGATTCGATAGCCGGTTTGCAAATTGTGATTGAGAATTCCGATGACGTGCGTTACCGATTCTTCGCTGCCAATAGCAATTGCAGTAATACTCATCCGCCCTTTTTGGCGATTGAGTAGCAACCATTGTCGCCAAGTCCAGCGAGAGAGAATAAGCAGGCAAAGTCCAAGCGGCAACGTCACGAGCACATAGCTACGAGGAATCTGGAACTTGACGACATAACCGATGAAAGCGATGAACGCGAAAACGAACACCGTCGAGTTGACGACTCTCTTGTATTCGTCAGGCCCAACGCCAAGGACGCGCGGATCACGCGTGTCGGCCACCGTCAACGCGGTATGCCAAACAACGAGCAAGATGCAAGAAATGACTATCCAACCCGCGTCGAAGGGTTGGTGTCGTACGCGCCATACCGGATTTGTCGCCCACACGATGTGGGCGGTGGCAAAAGACCACGCCAGCGTAAGAAAGTCCGAGATGAACAATGTGCGCGCATAGCGACCCCACCAGGACTCGCGCTTTCCTCCAGGATGCGGCTGGAATGCCGACGGACGTTCATCACGAGAATGGGGTTCAGGAATCAGAAAGCTGCGGTCCACGCGATCGATTCTGACATTCACGTTTTGACGGACCAATGCCACGCCCGCAAAGCAAGCGCGCCAGCGCCCAAGACAAGGGTCACGAAGACAAGCATCACGAAGGTGTAACCGACTTGTGAACCAATCACTTCCGCGCCTAGGGCCGTTGAATTGTCGCGCTGATTGACGGAGGCATTAGAGCGCACCGTGATGCCAGCGAGGACCAATGGCACGAATGCGACCGCCAATGTGACAGCGACGGCGATCAGCAGTCGGGAACGGCCAACCAGGGAGTAGACCATTGCGAGTTTCCTCCTGATTACACGTCATATCACGCTGCCAGACGACGGGCGGCTTCGAAGATCTAACGAGGTGAAGGTCAAGTCGTTACGGCCATTGGCAAAAACCGGACGCGTCATCAGGATTACAGGGGTCTATGTGAAAGAGTGTCCGTGGCGTAGCCAGAGCACAGCCGAGAGGAACAACACCCGTGAACCTTCGCGACTACCTGAGTTTGGTCACCCGGCGGTGGCCGACCATCGTGGTTCTCACCCTTTTGTCGATTGCGTTGGCCTCGCTCGTCACAGTGAAAGCAACTCCTGAATACGAATCTCACGCACAGCTCTTTGTGTCGACGCCCCAGTCCGACAGCAATCAGGCTTATCAGGGTGGCCTCTTCTCGGCGCAACGCGCAACCTCGTATGCCCGACTGCTAACTGGCACCGAGGTGTCCAAACGTGTCATCGACAACCTTGGGTTGACCATGACAACGAAGGAGTTGGGTTCCCAGACATCGGCGAAAGTCGTCCCCGATACCGTGATCATTCAGGTGTCCGTGCGGGACGCGAGCGCTAAGCGATCCCAAGTCCTCACCAACGAACTATCCCGTCAGTTCGTGTCATACATCGCAGAGTTGGAAACTCCTGAGGGACAAGACATCGCTCCGGTCAAGGTGGCTGTTGTTGACACAGCCTCGCTGCCTACAGTGCCGGTCTCACCGAAGCCCGTGTTGAACATTCTTCTCGGCGCGCTCCTGGGGCTAATCGTCGGCATCCTTGTCGCAATTGCGCGCGAAGTGGTCGACAATAGTGTCGCGTCAATCGAGGACCTCGAGCGTGTGGTGAAGACGCCTGTTCTCGGCGCGATCAACTACGACAAGGACGTTCCCGAGAATCCCCTCATCTCGGCGATCGGCTCACATCATCCGCGTGCAGAGGCGATGCGGATCCTTCGCACCAATTTGCAGTTCGTCGATATCGACCGCGGCAACAAACTCATCGTCGTCACCAGTTCTCTGCCTGGCGAAGGCAAGACGACGATCGCAGTCAACCTCGCCATTGCTCATGCTCAGGCCGGTCGTCGCGTGGTGCTCGTCGAGGGTGACTTGCGACGCCCTCGGGTTAGCACGTATCTCGGCGTCGAGGAATCTGTTGGCTTAACGACAGTACTTATCGGGCGAGTCGAACTTGATCAGACACTTCAACCTTCGGCCATTCCCAATCTTGACGTGCTCACGAGCGGCGCCAAGCCGCCAAACCCAGCAGAGGTCATCCAGACCACGGCGATGAACGAACTGATGAGCACGCTGCGGGACCGCTACGACATGGTCATCGTCGATGCACCGCCGCTTCTCCCTGTAACCGACGCGGCGCTTCTCGCCGCCATCGCCGACGGTGTCATTCTCGTCATTCGCCACGGCAAAACGTCTCAGGATGACGTGCGTGGCGCAGTGGAGAGGATCGACTCCGTCGGGGCGCGCCTCCTTGGCGTCGTCCTCAACATGACTCCCCACAAGACTGGCTTGGGTCGCTCGTACGGCTACGGCTACGGCTATGGGTACGGCTACGGCCAGGAACTGTCGGCAAAGCCCAAGAAGGCCGAGGCTCCTCCGAAGGTTCGCGGCAATCGGCGGGCGCGCTAACCTATCAACCGATTGACGGAGACCACGTCTTGCCGTAGTCAAGGCTGACGTACAACACGCCGGAGACTTGGGCGACCCATCCGAGGCCGTTGAATGCGAGGGTGTCGGCTCGACTGCCGTTGATGCAGCCTTGCTTCGTCCAGGATTTGCCGCCATCACGAGTCAAGAACGCCTGCGCAGGGCAGCCCTCAAATCGGGCAAGAGCAACGCCGACGCTTGGGCTGGAGTAATCAACGGCCCGTAGGTCCGGCAAGGTACCAAGTTTCTTCCACGAATTGCCATTGTTCATCGTGCCGAAGAGAGTTCCGTCGGTGCAGGCAACACGCGCAATGGTCCCGCCGAGGACGCTGAGCGTCGCGACGCGGCTGCAACCAGGGGACTCGTCGCCGCCAGGAGTATGTATCCGCCCACGTCGAACGGTCAAATACCAGTCCTGATCGGGAAACGCAGTGACCCAAGCGAACCCGCCGGGTTCCAACGTGTAGAGATATGGACCGTTGCAGGCGTCATCGAGTCCCACAAGAGTGATTCGGCCCGATTTCGTCACGGCGATGTCGAGGACCTCCGAAGCGGGTACTGGCAGGCCCCTCAGCCCCTTGTGTATTTGGGGCGCAAACTCCAGATATGGTGTCACGCCGGAGGCACAATTCCCGCGAACAACGCGGGCCGTAGCACCGCCCATGTCGGTGCTCAAGAGGACGCTCAGGCCCACTC
>JALYQD010000121.1 GCA_030856025.1 Actinomycetota bacterium | reverse complement strand
ATTCGCACTCGACCTACGACCTCACCGGACCCGAGGCGCTGAGCCTCACCGAGATCGCCGCCATCCTCACCCGCGTCAGCGGCAAGCCGCATACCTTCGTCAACGAGACCCTCGCCGAGGCGCGCGCGAGTCGAGCCCACTATGGAGCCCCGGCCTGGCAGGTCGACGCGTGGATCAGCACCTACACGGCGATCCGCGACGGCGAGCTCAACGCCGCGAGTTCCGACATCGGTCGACTCCTCGGCCGACCGGCTCTGGGCTTCGCGCAGGCGCTGACCGCTCGCTAGTCTCGGTCGAGTGAACGAACTCGAGTTGCACGACGTGACAGCGGACGACCTCGATGACCTGATGGACGTGAGGAGCCGGTCTTTCGGCAACATGACCGGCGACCGGCACGAATGGCGTCGAACCGCCCTCGAGTTCGCTGCGGCCGGCCGATATCTCGGCGCCTACGACGGCCAGCGCCTGGTCGCGGCCGCACGGATCTGGGACTTCGGTCAATGGTGGCACGGGCGCCGTGTGCCGATGGCCGGTATCGCCAGCGTCGTGGTGGCGCCGGAATATCGTGGCAGCGGGACCGCGAGCCTCCTGATGCGGGCGGTGATGGAACGCTCCCGATCACTCGGTTTCCCGCTCACGGCGCTCTATCCCGCGACGGTCGCCTTCTACCGAAAGCTTGGCTACGAGTACGCAGGCGCGCGCCACCGCTACACGTTCGACGCCGCCGGGCTCCGATCGCTCGGACACGGCAACGAGGTGGCAATTCGCCGGGGCGGGCCCGGCGACGCCGCCAAACTCCTCGAGCTGGTCGCGAGGGTCCGAACAGACGGCCGAGAGAGTGGGCCGCTGGTGTGGCCCGTGGAGCGCGTGCAGGAGTGGCTCGCCAAGGAAGAGACGTTCTGCTATCTGGCCGACGACGGATTCGTCGTCTACGGATGGCACGGACGTGAGCTGCGCGTCGATGAACACGTGGCGGCCTCGGGTGAGACGGCCCGCGCATTGTGGGCGACCGTCGGCTCGGGTGCATCCATCGCGAAACAGGTGGAGGCACACCTCTCACCCGACGACCCGGTTCACCTGCTCGTGCCGGCCGAAGCATCGCACGAGACCTATGTCGAGAGGTGGATGCTGCGTCTGTTGGACGCACCGGCAGCCATCGCCGCCCGTGGTTGGGCTCCGGGCGTGGACGCAGACATACCCTTGACGATCGAGGACGCCGAAATTTCCGCGAACTCGGGGACCTGGCAGCTGCAGGTCAAGGGCGGCGAGGGCTCGTTGACTCCAGCGGCCTCCGGAGGTTTGGTGCTGACATCACGTGGCCTTGCCGCCCTCTACGCCGGCACGCCGGTGGCATCACTGCGGATCGCCGGTATCGCAAGCGGAGGAAGCCCGACCGAGGACGGCCTGCTCGACACGGTGTTCGCCGGTTCGACGGCGTTCCTCCTCGACTACTTCTGACAAGCGTCATCCGGCCATAGGCACAGCTCTCAGCAGGCGTTGGTTTGGGCAGGCCCTTAGGACATACGATCGGGTCATGGCTTCCGTATTCCTGCACGAGATCACCGGCTCCGTCACGTTCCGTGAACGGATCGAGCTTCCTCGCGGCGCCGTTGCCTCGGTCAAGCTCGTCAACCGCAAAGCCGAAGTGCTCGCCGCGACGGCGTTCGAGGTGTTCCAGGTCCCCCATGACTTCACCATGTATGTCGACCGCGCCGACGCACCCGACCCGACCAAACTGTCCGTCTGGGCCGTCCTCCGCTCCGAAGCCGGCGTCTGGGGGACCCCGGATTTCGTCTCGGCGGCGGAACTGCCCGTGACGATTCATCTGCGCAAGATCGACGTGGAGGAATGAGCGACACCCAGGCGCCGGTCATCCCCCGCGTTGCCCGGCTCCTTCGCCCCTACCGCCGACAGATGGCGATGGTCGGCGCGGCCGTCGTCACCTCGGCAGCACTGACCTCGATCGTCCCGTTCCTCACCCGCGCCGTCTTCGACAAGGCGCTGTTCCCCCCCACCGGCAGGCCCGACCTCGACCTCCTGACGTGGCTCGTCCTCGGGATGATCGCCATCCCGGTGGTCACGGCCATCATCGGCATCGGACAGAACTTCCTGACCAGCCGAATCGGCAACTCGGCGATGGCCGACCTGCGCAGCGACCTGTTCGCCCACCTGCAGAAGATGGAGCTCGCGTTCTTCACCGCCACCAAGACCGGTGCGATCCAGTCGCGGCTCGCCAATGACGTCAGCGGAGTCCGCACGGTCCTCACCGACACCGCCACGACGATTGTCCAGAACACCGTGACCGTGACCGCGGCCTTCATCGCCATGGTCATCTTGTCGTGGCAGCTCACCATCCTGACGCTCATCATCATGCCGCTGTTCGTATGGATCCAGCTGCAGGTCGGCAAGCGACGCCAGCGCCTTGCCCGCCGTACTCAGGAATCGCTGTCGGAGATGACCGCGATCACCGAGGAAGCGCTTTCGGTGTCGGGGATCCTGCTCGCCAAAGTCTTCAACCGCGCCGATTCCGAAACCGCGCGCTACCGACAGGCCAACAGGAACCAGACCCGCCTCCAGGTCGAGCAAGCCATGACCGGTCGCGCGTTCTTCGCGATCGTCCAGACGTTCTTCGCCATCACCCCGGCCCTCATCTATCTCCTCGCCGGCCGCATGCTCGGGGCCGGCACGGTCCTCACCGCCGGCACCCTCGTCGCCTTCACCACACTGCAGGCGCGACTGCAGATGCCGCTCCTGCAGCTCATGCGCGTGACCCTCGACGTACAGACCTCACTCGCCCTGTTCCGCCGCATCTTCGAGTACATCGACCTCGTCCCGGCCATCATCGAACGTCCCGGCGCCCGGACTCTCAAGCACGAGGAGTTGCGGGGAGAGATCGAGTTCCGCAACGTGTGGTTCCGCTACCCGGAGCCGCGCACCCTGACCGGCGCCACCAACACCGACCGCTTCGGCGACACCGGCGTACGCATCGATCGCCCGTCATCGATCGACGAGGCCGAGCTCTCCGACCTCCCCACCTGGACCCTTCGCGACGTTTCGTTCAAGGTGCTGCCGGGCCAGCTCGCCGCCATCGTCGGGCCGTCGGGTGCGGGCAAGACCACGGCCACCTACCTGGTGCCCCGTTTCTATGACGTCACCGAGGGCGCGATCCTCGTCGACGGCCACGACGTCCGCGACCTCACAATGGGCTCCCTCGCCGATGCGGTCGGCATGGTCACGCAAGAGCCATACCTCTTCCACGGCACGATCCGCGACAACATCGCCTACGCCAAGCCGGAGGCCAGCGCCGCCGAGATCGAGCAGGCCGCCCGCGACGCCAACATCCACGACCGGATCATGAGCTTCGCCGAGGGCTACGAGACGATCACCGGCGAACGCGGCTACCGGCTGTCCGGCGGCGAGAAGCAACGCCTCGCCATCGCTCGCGTCCTGCTCATGGACCCACGCATCCTGATCCTCGACGAGGCCACTTCGGCCCTCGACACCGAGACCGAACGGCTCGTCCAGGAAGCGCTCGAACGCGCGACCCACAACCGCACCACGATCGCGATCGCCCACAGGCTCTCCACGATCCAGAATGCCGATGTGATCTTCGGGCTCGAGGACGGCCGGCTGGTCGAGCAAGGGACGCATACCGAGCTCCTTGCCGCCGGCGGCCTCTACTCGCGCCTGTATGTCGAACAATTCGGTTCCGGGCAGATCGAAGCGCGTTTCCACGACGGGGTGAAGTTCTCCGACGGCAACACGCATTGCGATCGCACGTCCGATGACCGGAGGGCGGACGTCGCGCTGTGACCACCTTCCGCACGCGTCGCGTGTATGACGATCCGTCGGCCGAAGACGGTGTACGGGTGCTGGCCGACCGGCTCTGGCCACGCGGGCTGTCGAAGGACAAGGCCGAGGTCGACCTGTGGCTCAAGGACGTGACGCCGTCCAATGAGCTGCGGACCTGGTACCACGCTCATCCTGAGGAGTTCGCCGAATTCGCCGGACGCTATCGGACCGAGCTGGCGGCCCAGGCCGACGCTCTGGATGAGCTCCGCGCTGCCGGAGACGTCGTCACCTTGCTGACCGCGCGCAAGGAGATCGAGGGCAGTCACCTGACGGTATTGCTCGCGGTGTTGCAGAGTAGTCCGTAGCCCCACCTGTCACAGGTTTCCCTCCCGTCACAAGTTTCCCTCCCGTCACAAGTTTCCCAGGAGGGAAGCTTGGGGTGTTAGAGGGCTAGGCCTACGTACTTCGTCTCGAGGTACTCCTCGATGCCCTCGGCGCCGCCTTCACGGCCGAAGCCGCTCGACTTGACGCCGCCGAACGGGGCGGCGGGGTTTGAGACGATGCCCTGGTTGATCCCGACCATGCCGGTCTGGAGTCGCTCGGACACCTTGATCGCGCGGGAGAGGTCCTCGGTGAAGGCGTAGGCGACGAGACCGAATTCGGTGTCGTTGGCCATCGCGATGCCCTCGTCGTCGTCGGTGAAGGTGAAGATCGGCGCGACCGGGCCGAAGATCTCTTCGCGGAGCATCGTCGCGTCCTCGCTGACACCGGTGAGGACCGTGGGCGGATAGAAGTAGCCGTCTCCCTCGAGCGCCTTGCCGCCGGTGAGTGCCTTCGCACCCTTGGCGACGGCGTCGTCGACGAGCTGGGCGACCTTGTCGCGTTGCTTGGCCTCGACGAGCGGGCCGACCTCGTTGCCCTCTTCAGAGCCACGGCCGACCTTCATCGCGCCCATACGCTCTGCCAGCTTGGTGGCGAACTCGTCGGCCACCGACTCGTGGATGATGAAGCGGTTGGCCGCCGTGCAGGCCTCACCGATGTTGCGCATCTTGGCGAGCATGGCGCCGTCGACGGCCTTGTCGATATCGGCATCGGCGAACACCAGGAACGGCGCATTGCCGCCGAGCTCCATCGAGACCCGCAAGACCCCTTGGGCACTCTGCTCGATGAGCGTGCGGCCGACCTCGGTCGACCCGGTAAAGGTCAGCTTGCGCAGCCGCGGGTCGCGTATGAGCGGCTCCATGACGTCGCCGGTCGTGGAGGTGGTGACGATGTTGAGGACGCCGTCGGGGAGCCCGGCTTCGGCGAGTATGCCGCCGATGGCCAGCATCGACAGGGGTGTCAGCGAGGCGGGCTTAACGACCATCGTGCAGCCGGCGGCGATGGCCGGGCCGATCTTGCGGGTGCCCATCGCGATCGGGAAGTTCCACGGCGTGATCATCAGGCACGGTCCGACCGGCTGCTTCATCGTCAGGAGACGAGTCGCGCCGTTGGGTGCCATGGAGAATCGGCCGGAGATGCGCACGGCTTCTTCGGAGAACCAGCGGAAGAACTCCGAGGCGTAGGCGATCTCGGCTTTGGACTCCTTGATCGCCTTGCCCATCTCGAGAGTCATCAGCAGGGCTAGGTCGTCGGCGCGTTCGGTGATGAGCTCGAAGGCCTTGCGCAGGATCTCGCCGCGATCGCGCGGGGGCACTGCGGCCCATGACTCCTGGGCGGCGACGGCCGCGTCGAGCGCATCCTTGCCGTCGGCGACGCTTGCGTCGGCGACCTTGGTCAGCACCAGGCCGGTCGACGGATCTTCCACATCGAGGGTCTTGCCGCCCTCGGCGTCACGCCACTTGCCGCCGATGAAGAGTTGTTTGTTGACGTTGTCGACTACGGACTTTTCACTCATGTCCCGATGCTAACCCCGGCGCCGTGAGTGGCGCCCGTCGACTTCTCAGGCTGCCCGGCGCAGCTCGCGGACACGCACGAAGACGAAGACTGCGATCACCGCGAGGACGGCCAGGATCACGACCTTCTGGAAGGCCGAGGCGTACGGCTCGACCGCGTCCCAGTTCTCGCCGAGGCGATAGCCGGCGATGACGAAGAGCGAGTTCCAGATGAAGCTGCCGGCGGTTGTAAGGAGGAAAAAGACGAAGACGTTCATCTTCTCGACTCCGGCGGGTATCGAGATCAGGCTGCGGAAGATCGGGACCATCCGGCCGAAGAAGACCGCCTTGGCGCCGTGCTTGGCGAACCACGCCTCGGTCCGCTCGAGGTCGCTGACCTTCAGCAGTGGTGTCTTCTCGAACACCCACATCGCCCGTTCCCGGCCGAAGACGTGGCCGAGTCCGAAGAGCACCATGGCACCGAAAACCGAACCCACCGTCGTCGCGATGAGTGCGCCGGTGAGAGAGAACGTGCCCTGGCTCGCGGCAAAGCCGGCCAGCGGCAGGATGATCTCACTCGGGATGGGCGGGAAGAAGTTGTCCAGCGACACCGCCAGCGCTGCCCCGAAGAGCCCTAGCTTGTCCATGAGATCGACGGTCCAGCCGGCCAGCCCCGAGTCAGGGACATTGGATGCGTCGGCGGCGAACTGGGCAAGGAAGGTCACGGCCAGAGCCTACCGAGTGGACCCATGCCACCTCGAATTCACGCGATTGTGTCGCACCCGGGCTATCGGATGTTGTCCCTGCGTGGGTCGTTGGGGTCAAGGTTCGGATCGGCATCACGGACGTCTTCATCCCGGGCATTTTCATCCCGGGCATTTTCATCCCGATGGCCGTGCGAGTCCTCCCCACGCCCGTCAGCGGGATCGACGTCAGGGTCGACTTCATCCGCCTCCTGAAGGCGTTCGCCCGCACGTCCACGAATGTCCTCGGCTTCGCTGTGGGTCTGTTGGGCCTTCTGCTCGATACGTTCGGCTTCGATCTGCGCCTTTTCGGCCTCGGCCTGCTGCCTGGCGGCCTCCGCCTCGCGCGCCCGGGCATCCAACGCAGTCTCACTGCCCTTCTCACGAAGGTCGGCGGCGGTCTCCCTGCCCCGCTGCAGCTGGGCTTGTTGTTGGCGCTTCCGAGCAATCGCGCCGACGACGCCGACAACGACCAGAACAATGACGACTAACACGATCCATCCAATGGCGTCCATCTGAAATCTCCCTCTCCAGTGCCGGTGGCACGATCAATCGCACTAGTACCCCTTTGGTCCCTATCTATGCGGGATGTGGGTCATCTATGCGGGATGTGGGTCGCAGGCTGCGCTGCGCGACGCTGGGCGCCGATCCAAACGGATCGGGTGCCCGCTGTTGATCGCTCAGTGAAGCTGTTGGCGCCCTCGGTGCAGGAGATCAGTAGAAGTCGCCGGCGGCGCGGGCGCCGGACTCGGCTTCGGCGGCCATTGGCACGAACCGCGAGTAGTGGCCCTGGAAACTGACCGAGACCTTGTTGGTGGGTCCCGAGCGGTTTTTGGCGATGATGATGTCGGCTTCGCCGGGGCGCTCCGACTCCCCGTGGCTGTGCGCATCGGGGCGGTTGAGCAGCATGACGATATCGGCGTCCTGCTCGATCGAGCCGGACTCGCGAAGGTCGGAGAGCACGGGCGTCTTGTCGGTGCGCTGTTCGGAGCCACGGTTGAGCTGGCTGATCGCAACGATCGGGACTTCCAACTCTTTGGCGAGGAGCTTGATCTGACGGGAGAACTCAGAAACCTCGACCTGACGGTTTTCGACCTTTTTGCCCGACGTCATCAGCTGCAGGTAGTCGATGACCACGAAGTCGAGTCCGTGCATCTTCTTGATCCGGCGGGCCTTGGAGCGGATCTCGGGCATCGTCATGTTGGGGCTGTCGTCGATGACGATGTTGGCGCTCTGCACCTTGGGCATGCTGCGGCTGATCGAGTCCCAGTCACGTTTGCCCATGCCGCCACCGCGCATCAAATGAATGCCGACCTTGGCCTCTGCCGAGAGCAGGCGCATCGCGATCTCGGCGCCGGTCATTTCCAGCGAGAAGATCGCACTCGACATATTGCCCTTGATCGAGGCGGCGCGACAGAAGTCGAGGCCGAGCGTGGACTTGCCCACACCGGGTCGGGCCGCGACCACGATCATCTGGCCCGGCCGGAAACCGGTGGTGAACTTGTCGAGCTCCGGGAAGCCCGAGGGCACACCCGACATCTCACCGTCGCGGTTCTGGATCGCATCGATCTCGTCGATGGTGAAGTCCATCAGGTCGCCGATTTTGCGATAGTCCTCGGCCTTGCTGGTGCCGTCGACATCGAGGACCTCGGCCTGGGCCCGGTCGACGATCTCGGCGATCTCTCCCTGCTCGGCGTAGCCCAGCTGGGCGATCTTGCCGCCGACCTCGACGAGTCGGCGCAAGATGGCCTTCTCCCGGACGATCTCGGCGTAGAAGTCGACGTTGGAGGCGATCGGAACGCCGGCGACCAGAGTATGGAGGTAGGGAGCGCCACCGATCCGGGAGAGCTCGCCGCGGCGCTGCAGCTCGGCGGCGACCGTGATCGCATCGGCCGGCTCGCCGCGCTGGGCCAGCGAGGAGATCGTCTCGAAAATCAGCTCGTGGGCGGGGCGATAGAAGTCGCGGCCGCTGAGCACGTCGGTCGCGGGGTCGATGGCTTGCTTGCTCAGAAGCATGGCACCGAGGACGCTTTGTTCGGCGGGAAGATCCTGGGGCGGGACCCGTCCCGGACCGTGGCCGTCATCTGGCTCCACGTTGGCAGCGTAGAGGTCAGTAACGCTCACAGAATGCTCTCGCTTTCGGTCTCATCTGAAGGATGCCAGCGGGCTCTGACAGAACCCCGACGAGCCACAGTAGGCTTCCCGCCGGACACATGAAAGTGCGTGCCTCACAGGGGGTGTGGACGGCGCCCACAAACCTGTGGAAAAACGCCGCGACACGTGTGCACAGTCTGTTCATAGAGGTGTGGATAAGAAATCGGGCATTTGTCGCAGTACGCTCTGACCTGCGCAAACATGATGCACAAGGTGTGGAGACAAAATAAACCGAAGCATTCTTCATCCACGGGTGCCTGTTAATAGACTTGTCGACATAACCGCGTAGATTGATAGTTACATGGGACTATTGACACGCGACGATCGCGATATTTTCGTCCTCGCGATACCCGCGTTCGCGGCCCTGATTTCCGAACCCCTGATGCTGTTGGCCGACACCGCGATCATCGGCCATCTCGGCACCGTCCAGCTCGCCGGACTGGCGGTCGCCGCGACCGTCCTGGGCACCATCGTCGGGCTCTGCATCTTCCTCGCCTATGGCAGCACAGCCGCCGTCGCGCGACACCACGGCGCGGGCGACAAACGTGGCGCCCTCGCACTCGGGTTGAGCGGCGTATGGCTTGCCGTCGGTCTCGGCGTGGTTCTCGCTGCACTCACGGCCCTCATCACCGGACCGGTCACGCGAAGCCTGTCCAGCTCGCCCGCCGTTGCCGAACAGGCGCATACCTATCTCCTCATCTCGACCCTCGGCCTTCCCGCCATGCTCGTCGTGCTCGCGGCAACCGGTGCGCTTCGCGGCGTGCTCGACATGCGTACGCCGTTGCTCGCCATGATCGCGGCCATATTCCTCAATGTCGTCCTCAACCTGGCCCTCGTCTACGGCGCCGACTGGGGGATCGGCGGCGCCGCGACCGGAACCGTCATCGCCCAGTGGGTGGCCGCGATCTGGCTGGCCGGCAGCGTCCTGCGCAAGGCCCGCGACGCTGGTTCGCCGGTCCGTCCCAACGTCGGGGAGATCATCGATTCCGCGCGCAACGGCGTGCCGCTGGTGATCCGCACTCTCACGTTGCGCGCCTCTCTCCTGATCGCGACGGCCGTCGCCGCGACTCAGGGGGACGCGCCGCTCGCTGCTCATCAGATCGCCGTCACACTCGTGACTCTTCTCGCCTTTGCGCTCGACTCGATCGCGATTGCCGGCCAGGCGTTGACCGGCCAGTCACTCGGCGCCGCGGACGCCGCCCGGACGCGGCAACTCACCCGGCGCATGATCGGCTGGGGTGTGGTGTGCGGCGTCGTCGCCGCATTGCTGCTGTTGGCCTTTCACGACGTGATCCCACGCCTCTTCAGTCCCGATGCCCAGGTCCAGTCGGTGCTCCTCCCGGTCCTCGTCGTCGTCGCGGTGATCCAGCCGCTGTCCGGTGTCGTTTTCGTCCTCGACGGAGTGCTGATCGGCGCCGGGGACGGCACGTTCCTGGCCTGGGCCGGTCTCGTCGTTCTGGCCGCATACGCCCCGTTGGCCCTCGCGGTGCAATGGAACGACGCCGGGCTGACCTGGTTGTGGGTCGCGTACGGCGGTTTCATCGCGGCCCGTCTGGTTACCCTGTATGCGCGTCAACGAGGAGACAAGTGGATGGTGCTGGGTGCCTGATGACCCCGAAATTGTGGACAATGGTTTCGTGAATGACGGCAATGCCCCCGGAAAGACGCTGGAGTACGCGCCCGGGCGACGCATCGACATCTATGGGAAGCGTTCACCGAGCACGCTGTTGCTCTGGCACGGGCGCGGGCCCAATGAGCGCGATGTCCTCGCCCCGCTGGCCACGTTGGTGGCTGGTCGCGGCGTCAGAGTACTCGTGCCCGACTGGGACTCGACAAGCCCCGACGGGGGACGCTCTGACCTCCTCCGGTCGGTCAAGTTCGCCCGCAAGTACGACGCCGTGGCCGATTCACAGCTCGTCGTGGGCGGCTGGTCGCTCGGCGGGACGGCGGCGGCGAGCCTGGCACTCAACGCGAGGCGCCTGGGACTGGAGTACGTCCCGGCCGTGTGCCTTGCCGGAGCCTTCCGGACGACCGACCCGCTCTCCGGCGGACCCTTCGCCTCGATCCTGCCGTCGCCGCGAGGCCCCGGCTCGATCCGGCTGATCCACGGCACGAAGGACGACATCGCCGTCATCGAGGGTGCCCGCGAGTTCGCCGTGGTCCTCCGCGATTCCGGTTGGACAACCGAACTGCTCGAGCTGTCGACCGATCACGCGGGCATTGTCGGCACCGAGTTCGACGTCGACCGCACCCTGTGCCTGCCCTCGGTGGACCCGGCCGTCAGGGAAGCCGTCGAAGCCGTTGCCGACGTCCTGGTCGAAGCGGCCTTGGATTGGCCACCGAACCCCGGTAGCTAACCGGCTGCCGCCTCGACGAGGGCCGTGAACAATCTGACGTCGTCCTGCGCCTCGGGATGCCATTGCACTGCCAGCCAGAACGGCTGTGCCGGATCTTCGATCGCTTCGAGGTTGCCGTCTTCGGAATGGGCCGAGGCGACAAGACCCGGATAGTCAGCCACGGACTGATGGTGGTGGCACCGGACCGACGGCCCGGTCACCAGGATCTTCGACAGCTGCGTGCCGTCGACGAGGGTCACCTTGACGTCGCCGTACACGTCGCCGCCAGGCGAATGGTTTTCATGGCCGAGGATGTCTGGCACATGCTGGTCGAGGTGGCCGCCTGCGTGCACCGCCATAACCTGCATGCCGCGGCAGATGCCGAGCACTGGCAGTTTTGTGGCCGCGGCGGCGTCGAGCAGGGCGAATTCCCACGCATCCCGGTCTTCACGCCAGTTGGCGGTGCGTTCGTGCGGGACGGCGGTGTAGCGCGAAGGATCCACATCGGCGCCGCCGGCGATGACCAGACCGTCGATCCGCTCGGCGACCGCGAGGGCATCGACGACGGGATCGTCGGTCGGCGGCAAAAGCACCGTGATGCCGCCGGCCGCCTCGATCGAGCGCGCGTATGCGGCCGGCAGCAGGTCGGCCTGGTCGTCCCATACGCCCCAACGCGACTGCTCGCGATAGGTCGTGACTCCGATGATTGGCTTCAGCATTGGCATCTCGAAATCACAGTGGCGTGACGTAGGCCCCGGAGATGCCGCCGTCGACGAGGAAGGTCGACGCGGTGATGAAGCTCGACTCGTCCGAGGCGAGGAACAGCACGGCGTTGGCCATTTCTTCGGGTTCGGCGAATCGCCCGAGTGGCACGTGGACGAGCCGGCGGGCCGCGCGCTCGGGATCGCTGGCGAACAGTTCCCGGAGCAGGGGCGTGTTGACCGGACCCGGGCACAATGCGTTGACGCGCACTCCTTCGCGCGCGAACTGCACGCCGAGCTCCCGCGACATCGACAGGACTCCGCCCTTGGAGGCCGAGTAGGAGATCTGCGACGTGGCGGCGCCCATGACCGCGACGAAGGACGCCGTGTTGATGATCGAGCCCTTCTTCTGCTCGATCATGTAGGGGAGCGCAGCTTTGCAGCACAGGTAGACGCTGGTCAGGTTGACCTCCTGGACCCTTCGCCACGCCTCGAGCTCGGTGGTCAGGATCGAGTCATCCTCCGGCGGCGAGATACCGGCGTTGTTGAACGCGATGTCGACCGACCCGTACGTCGAGTTCGCGGCCGCGAACAGCGCGTCCACCTGCTCCTTGTCGGTCACGTCGGTATGCAGGTAGGTGCCGCCCAGCTCTTCGGCGATGCCGGGTCCGCGGCTGTCATCGAGGTCGCCGATGACGACTTTCGCGCCCTCTTCGGCGAACCTTCTGGCGGTGGCGAGCCCGATACCCGAGCAGCCTCCAGTGACAACCGCTGTCTTTCCTTCGAGACGTCCTGTCATGTGGTGTTTCCCTATCCTTCGCTGGAAATGGCTATTCGTTCGAGATGAAGATGTTCTTGACGTCGGTGAATGCATGGGGGGCGTCCGGGCCGAGCTCACGGCCGAGCCCCGACTGCTTGAAACCGCCGAATGGCGTCGAGTAGCGGACCGAGGCATGCGAATTGACGCTGAGGTTGCCGGCCTCGACCCCGCGGGAAACTCGCAATGCGCGCGCCACGTCCCGCGTGTAGATCGATCCCGACAGCCCGAACTCGGTGTCGTTGGCGAGCTGCACCGCTTCGGCCTCGTCCCTGAACGGCATGACGGCGACGACGGGTCCGAAGATCTCCTCGCGCCAGATCCGCTGGTCGACCGAATCGGCCAGCACCACGGTCGGCGGGAACCAGAAACCGCTGCCGCTGGGGGCGCTGCCGGCGAAGGCCACATCAGCCTCATCGACGAATCCCTGCACGGTCGACCGCTGTTGAGCCGAGATCAGTGGCCCCATCTCGCTCGACCTGTCGGCGGGATCGAGGACCCTGATGCCGCGAACCGCTGGTTCGAGAAGGGACACGAACTCGTCATAGGCGGACTGTTCGACGAGTATGCGCGACCTGGCACAGCAGTCCTGACCGGCGTTGTCGAAGACCGCCGAAGGCGCCGCGGCGGCCGCCTTGGCGAGATCGGCGTCGGCGAACACGATGTTGGCGCTCTTGCCGCCGAGCTCGAGGGTCAGCCTCTTCACCTGATCGGCGCAGCCGGCCATGATCTTCTTGCCGACCTCGGTCGACCCGGTGAAGCAGACCTTGCGGACTGCCGGGTGCGTGACGAAGCGTTCGCCGACGATCGAACCCTTGCCGGGGATCACGGTGAAAACACCCTCGGGCAGTCCGGCTTCGCGTCCCAGCTCGCCCAGCCGTATGGCCGTCAAGGGCGTGAGCTCGGCCGGCTTGAGCACGACCGTGTTGCCGGCGGCGAGAGCCGGGCCGAATCCCCAGCCGGCGATCGGCATCGGGAAGTTCCAGGGCACGATGATGCCGACGACGCCGAGCGGTTCGTGGAACGTGATGTTGATGCCGCCGGCGACGGGAATCTGGTGCCCCGTCATACGCTCCGGCGATGCCGAGTAGTAGTTGAGAACATCACGGACGTTGCCCGCTTCCCAGGTCGCGTTGCCCCACGTGTGGCCGGCGTTGCGGACCTCGAGCTCGGCGAGCTCGTCGATGTGTTCGTCCACGACGGCCGCGAATCGGCGCAACAATCGGGCCCGCTCACCGGGCGCCATGTCCCGCCAGGCCGGGAAGGCTTCCGCGGCCCGCCCGATCGCGGCGTCGGTCTGCTCGATCGTCGCCAGTGCGACGTCAATGACTTTTTCTTCCGTCGCCGGGTTGACGACCGTGTACGTGTTGCTCAAGGTGCTCACATTCTTTCGAAGCTGCGACGGAGCTCCCAGTCCGTCACGGCCGAATCAAACGACGCCAGCTCGACGTCGGCCATGTTGGTGTAGTGGTCCACGACTTCGTCGCCGAAAAGCTCGCGCGCGAGCGCCGATCCGTGGAAGGCGTCGCGGGCCTCGTGCAACGTCGAGGGCACGTGCTCCTTGTCGGAGGTGTAGGCGTTGCCGGTCAAGGGCTCTTCGAGGGCCAGCTTCTTGTCGATGCCGTGCAGCCCGCCGGCGAGCATCGCCGCGAGGGCCAGGTAGGGATTGACGTCGCCGCCGGGAAGGCGGTTCTCCATCCGCGCGGCCGGGCCGGTGCCGACCAGGCGCACCGAACAGGTCCGGTTGTCGTTGCCCCACGCGATGGCGGTCGGCGCGAAGGAGCCGGGCGAGAAACGCTTGTAGGAGTTGATGTTGGGCGCATACAGCAGCGTGAAGTCGCGCATCGTCGCGAGAACGCCGGCGATGAAGTGATCGTATGTCTCGGACCGGCCGCCCTCCCCGTTGTCATCTGTGTCCCAGAACACGATGCCGTCGTCATCCCCGCGCAGCGACAAGTGGATGTGGCAGGAGTTGCCCTCACGCTCGTTGTACTTCGCCATGAACGTGATCGACTTCTGGTGTTGCGAGGCGATCTCCTTGGCGGCCGTCTTGTAGACGCTGTGGTTGTCGGCGGTCACCAGGGCATCGTCATAAAGGAAGCCGATCTCGTGCTGGCCGAAATTGCATTCGCCTTTGACGCCTTCGACGTTCATACCGGCCGCATACATGTGATTGCGGATGTCGCGCAGCAACGGCTCGACGCGCGTGGTGCCGAGGATCGAGTAGTCGATGTTGTACTGGTTGGACGGCGTCATGTCCTTGTAGCCAGAGCTCCAGGCGTGCTCGTATGTCGTGTCGAAGGTGATGAACTCGAGCTCTGTGCCGGCCAGCGCCTTGAAGCCGGCATCGGCCGCCTTCGCGAGCTGCGCCTTGAGGATGCTGCGGGGTGACTGCACGACCGGTTTGTGATCCAGCCAGACCAGGTCGCACTGGATCATCGCCGTTGCCGGCAGGTGGGTGAGAACCCGGATCGTGTCGAAGTCGAGCAGGAACTCCATGTCTCCGTAACCCTTCTCCCACGAGGACATCGCATAGCCGTCGACCGTGTTCATGTCGATGTCGACGCTGAGGAGGTAGTTGCAGCCCTCGGTCCCGTGCTCGATGACGAAGTCCACGAAGTATTGTCCGTGCAGCCGCTTGCCCTGGAGCCGGCCCTGCATGTCGGTGAACGCGACGATCACGGTGTCGATCGTGCCGTCGGCGATCTGGTGCTCGAGGTCTTCGATCGTCAGCATTCGTGGATGACGTTTGCTCATCGGTTTCCTTCTCTCAGTAGTCCCCGCAGGAGGGCGGCTGTGTCGTCGCAGTGGCTTTCCATGGCCCTTCTCGCCTTTGCCGGATCGCCGGCGAGGATGGCCTTCGCGATCGCGCTGTGTTGCTGACGCGAATGGTCCATGTTGCGGTCGAGCACCGGTATGGCGTTCAACATGTCGTGCAGGCTCTTCTGGACGTTGGTCACGGCGTCGATCAGCAAGGGCGACTCCGACATGGAGGCGATGGCGAGGTGGAACAACGAGTCGGCCTGCCGGTGGAGCGCCGGATCGGTCGCGGTGTTCACTGCCTCGAGAGCGTTGCGCAGAACAGTTTGTTGCGCCTTGGTGAGCTTCCGGCCGGCGGCCGCGTATGCTGCCCCCGGTTCGACGATCCGGCGGAAGTCGAGGGCGTCCACGAGCTCTTCGCGGGGCCGGTCGACCAGGGCCGATGACCCGGGTGCCTCGGGCCGGAAGTTGACGGCGTTGCCGCCGCCCCGACCGCGGTGCGTCGTGACGAAGCCGGCCTCACGGAGCGCCGCGATAGCCTCGCGCAAGGTTGCCCGCGACACGGCCATACGTTCGGCGAGCTCGCGTTCGGGTGGCAGCATGCTGCCGTGCTCGTAGACTCCGAGACGGATCGCCGTGGCCAGTTGTCCGACACAGGACTCGAAGGCATGGTGCCCGCGGACCGGTCTCAGCAGCGCGTCTCCGATCCCCTGATCCATCCTGAAAGGCTATGACGCAAACACCCATCCGTCAATGGTCTGACTTCATACCTCTAAGCTCGCCGCGCCGTCTTCGGGTCGTACGGCGCCTTCAACGTGACTCGCACCGGGACGAGGTCGCCGCCGACGTTGACCTGATAGCTCCCGGTGCGGATGTAGTCGGGGGACGCGGTCTGCCCGTCGGGCGCCGAGAGGTAGGCCAGTCCGACACTGGCGCCGAGGGCCTCACCCCAGGCGGCGGACATCACCTGACCTGCTGCGATGCCGTCGCGCAGGACCAGCTCGCCGCCCCAGAGCATGGCTTCGGGCAGTTCACAGACGAAGGAGACCAGCCGGTTGGCCACCCCTTCGGCCCGGGCGTCCTCGACAGCAGTCCGGCCGAGGAAGTCGATGTCGGTCTTGAGCTTGCAGGCGAAGAGCAGCCCCGCCTCGACCGGGTTGTATTCGGGAGTCAGTTCGCGGCCGAACGCGCGATAGCCCATTTCCAGTCGCATCGACTCGATCGCGTAGTAGCCCGCGTTGACCAGGCCAAGGTCTTCACCGGCGACGATCAGTTCGTCATAGACCATGAGCGCGAACTCGGTCGGCACATACAGCTCCCAGCCGAGCTCGCCGACATAGGTGATCCGGGTGGCGCGCACGGTCGAGAACCCGAGGTCGATCTCGCGGCTCGTCCCGAACGGGAATGCCTCTTCGCCCAGGTCCTCCCGCGTGAGACGGGTGAGGAGCTCCCGTGACCGTGGGCCCATGACTCCATAGACCGCGTATGCGGAGCTCACGTCGACGATCTGGGCGTCGAGACTTTCGGGGATGTTGCGCCGGATCCAATCCTGATCGCGCTCGGTCGTGGCCGCGCTGCTGACCAGCAGGAACTCCGCGGGACCGAGCCGGGTCACGGTCAGGTCCGACTCATAGGTACCGCGCGCGTTGAGCAGACCGGTGTAGACCGTGCGCCCCGTCTCGACGGCGACGTCGTTGGTGCAGATCCACTGCAAAGCCTGCTCGGCGTCCGTTCCGGTCACGAGGTATTTGGAGAACGACGTCTGGTCGAACAACGCAACGTCGTGCCGGGTGGCGCGTTGTTCGGCGGCAGACGCCGGCAACCAGTTCTGCTTGCCCCACGAGTACTCGATCGTGGGATCGGCGCCGGGTGTCGCGAAATAGTTGGCCCGCTCCCAACCCATCTTGCTGCCGAAACAGGCGTTGGCGGCGTTGAGCCGTTCATACGCCGGCGAGCGCCGGAAGGGTCGCGCCGATTCGAACTCGCGATTGGGCCACGGTATGGCGTAGTGGAGTCCGAGGACCTCGCCGACGCGGGCACGCAGCCACTGGCCGTTGCCGTTGAAGCGGGCGAAGCGCCGGATGTCCACCGCGAGGAGATCCGACGTGGGCTCGCCCTCGATGATCCACTCGGCGAGGGCCCGCCCCGCCCCGCCGGCCGAAGCGATTCCGACCGAGTTGAAGCCCGCCCCCACGAAGAATCCCTTGACCGTCGGAGCCTCGCCGAGAATGAATTGGTTGTCGGGGGTGAAGCTCTCGGGACCGTTGTAGAACTTGCGGATTCCCGTGTCGTGCAGCGCCGGGATCCGCTCCAGCGCGCTGTCCATCAGGATTGAGAAGTGGTCCCAGTCCTCGTCGAGGAGCTGGAACTCGAAGGGGTATGGGATCTGGTCCGGTGCCACCCACGGTTTGGCCTCCGGCTCGAAGCCGCCGACGACGAGGCCGCCGACCTCCTCCTTGAAATAGGTGTAGCCGTCGGGATCGCGCAGGATCGGGAGGTCCGTATGCATGCCCTCGAGCTGGTCGGTGACGACATAGAAATGCTCGGCCGAGTGCAACGGCACAGTGACACCGATGCGGGCGGCGAGGTGGTTGGCCCATTGGCCGGCGCAGTTGACGACGATCTCGGCTTCGACGTGACCTCGATCTGTGCTCACGCCAATAACCCGACCATGGTCGACGAGTACGTCTTCGACCCGGACGTGCTCGACCACCTTCGCGCCGCCCATCCGGGCCCCTTTGGCGAGGGCTGCCGTCAGGTCGGTCGGATTGGCTTTGCCGTCGCCGGGCAGCCAGATGGCGCCGACGAGGTCGTCGACCGCCATCAGCGGGAAGCGTTCGAGCGCGGCTTCGGGGCTGAGGAGCTCACATTCCAGGTCGAACGCCTCGGCGGTCGCGGCCGTCCGGCGCAGCTGGACCATCCGGTCCTCGGTGCGGGCCACGGTCACGCCGCCGCATTCCTTGTAGCCGGCGCTCAGTCCGGTTTCGGCCTCGAGCCGGGCATACAGTTCGGTGGAATACTGCACGAGCCGGGTGCCGCTTTGCGTCGCGCGCAGCTGGCCGACCAGGCCGGCGGCGTGCCACGTGGTCCCGCACGACAATTCGCCCTGCTCGATCAGCACGACATCGGTCTCGCCCGCCTGAGTCAGGTGATAGGCGACGCTCGCACCCATGACACCGCCGCCGACGATGACGATGCGGGCCCGCGCCGGCAGTGTCGCGGCGGTCACTGGGCCGCCTCGATCAGCCGCGGGAACTCCGGCGAGCGGAACTCCTCGACGGCGCCCTCGAACCGTTCGAGCCCCCACCCGTAGAAGTCGAAGTCGAAGTCGTTGGTGGCGGCCTGGATGAACCCCCAGAGCGACCAGCCGTACTGCGACACGATCGACTGGAGTCGCGTCCGCGCGATCTTGTCTGGGGCATGCCGGCCGACGTATGCCGTCACGAGCTCGTCAAGGTGATCGAGGTCGAGCCGGCATTCGGTCCAGGTGTTGCCGAGCTCGAAATAGGGATCATTGTTGCCGGAGTACTCGTAGTCGATGAGCCAGAGCTTCTGCCCGTCGTCGACGAGGTTGCCGGCGAGGAGGTCGTTGTTGCACGGCACGGTCGGGCCCGCCTTGAGCGCCAGCACAGACTCGATCTGACGGAACTGTTGGTCGAATTCCCCATAGGCGTCGGGAAAGCGAAACCCGCGGCTTTCCACCGTGTTCAGGTAGGTCCGCTGGCGGCTGAACATGTTGAAGTCGCCCACGAATCGGGGACCGGCATGCAGGGTTCGGCAGGCCTCGGCGACCCGGGCAAGAGCGCCCGGTTTGCGCATGTCGGCGTTGTCATACGTATGGCCCTCGATGTAGCCGATCACGAGGACCCCGAGGTCGGGCCGGAACTCCACGAACGGCGCACCGACACCGGCTTGCTCGGCGGCCAGGGTGTTGGCGTGTTCGGCCTCCCGGTCGATGCCGAGCAGGGTGGTGTCGCTGCGGCTGCAGCGCGCCACGAAGACTCCTCGCGGAGTCGTGACCTTGAGATTGAGGTTGGTGAGACCGCCGGACAGCTCTTCGACCGTGCGGGGCTTGTCGGCGAGACTCTCGATCTGGTCGAAGAGGGCGTCGAGGTGACCCGGCTCGGCCAGTTGCGACATCGGCAATCCCCTCCGCTTCGTGGTCGCCAGCGTATCCGCCGGCCCTTCTAAGGTCTAGACTCTTGGTCGCCTGAGTCTGCTGTGAGCTCGGCCGAGATCGAGGTGGAGATCGAGGTCCGCAGACTGATCCGCGTGCGATCGGACCGGTAGCGGTCATAGGCGTGTTCGACCACGACTCCGGCGGCCGTGAATGACGTCCGCGTCACCAGCATGAGGGCGGCCCCGGGTTCGACGTCGAGCAATGCGGCGTGCTCCTCGGTGGCCAGTGCGGGCTCCAGCCATTCCTGCGCATTGTGCGGCGCGAGGTCGTATTCCTTGCGCATGATGGCGTAGATCGATCCGGTGAGGGGACGCTCTGCGAGTCCTTCGAACAGATGTGC
Source organism: Actinomycetota bacterium (assembly GCA_030856025.1). Lineage (GTDB taxonomy): Bacteria > Actinomycetota > Actinomycetes > Propionibacteriales > Nocardioidaceae > JACMOZ01. The sequence continues at coordinate 22,020 of JALYQD010000121.1, read as the reverse complement.
CGGGAGATAGGTCTCCTCGAGCGCGAGCGGCTTGCGCCGGGCCGACCTCACCCGGATGACCTCGAAGACCTCTTTCTGGTGCCCCAGCTCGAGCGCGGTGGCCACGGGGCCGGGCGCTGGAATGCGGCGGACGCTGATGACCCGGGCGCCGGCACGGACGTGGGCGCGGCGCATCTGCTCGGTGAATCCGGGCAACCCGGTCAGGTCGCACTCGATCTGTCGCTCGCGGATGAAGTTGCCACCGGCACGTCCGCGCCTGCGCTCCAGGAGTCCTTTGCCCTCGATCGTGGCCAATGCCTGGCGCAAGGTCATGCGGCTCACGCCGAGGGCGGCCGCGAACTCTTCTTCCGGCGGCAACCTGTCGTCGGGCAACAGCCGGCCGCTCGCGATTCGTGCCGTCAGCCATTGCTCGATGAGCACGTGTGAAGGTTCCTCAGTCGATCCGGACAACCGGGGCTTTGCCCCCAGTGCCCGATGATCGACTGCCAGAACCCTCACACGTGCGACCTTATCGAGACTGGATCAAACCGCGGACCGTCAGTCGTCGAATGCCTCGACGACTGCCTCGTCGATGGTGTGCTTCGGGCCCGTGAACCACTTCTTCGCCGAGAGGTGCCACCAGATCGTCAGAATGATCAGCGTTCCGCCGGTCAGCAGCGGTGCGTAGTTGACGAACTTCCAGGAGAAGCCGTCGTTCCACGGCGCCGCCGCCGGCGTGAACGGGAGGATGAAGTAGACGCAGATGATCGCAATTTCTGCGACTGCGATGAGGTTCATCCACTTGTACTTGGAGCCGTTGTTCCAACTGCCGGGCTGGAAGGAGTCGCCCATCTTCCAGCGGAGCCAGATCGGGATGAGGAACGCGAGGTAGAGACCGATCACCGCGATCGAGACCACGGCGTAGAACGCGATCGGCACGATAAGCGGCGCATCCTTGGTGCCGAGGTTGACCTCGACGAGCGCCGGCAGCGTGATGATCGCAGCGACGACAGCCCCAAGGACGACGGCGTTCGTCGGGACCTTGTTGGCCGAGACCTTCGACCAAAGCCTCGACCCGGGGATCGCGCCGTCACGGCTGAAGGCGAACGTCATACGCGATGTGCTGGTGAGGCAGGCGATGGTGCAGAAGAACTGTCCGGCTGTGGAAATGGCCAGCACCAGCACGTGCCAGCCTTGCGGCAGCGCCTGACCGAAGATCACGTCGACGCCGCCACCGCCCGCCGTGACCGCGTCCTTGTCCTGGACCGCGAAGAGGAAGGCCAGCAACAAGACCCAGCCGCCGAGCGCCGAGTAGGCGATCGAACGCCAGATGCCCTTCGCTGCTCCTTCGGACGCTGCCTGCGTCTCCTCCGAGAGGTGGGCCGAGGCGTCGTAGCCGGTGATCGTGTACTGCGTGAGCAGGAAGCCGAGCGGGAGCACCAGGAACCAGTAGGTGCCGTTGCTCAGCGCACCATCGGCATAACCGGAGTTGTTGACCTTGTCGGTGAAGACGAAATCGAGCGCCTGGTGGGTGTCGGGGATGAACACGAGGATCAGGACGACCAGCGCGACGCCGCCGACATGCCACCAGACCGAGATGTTGTTGAGGATGGCCATCAGGTGACCGCTGAAGATGTTGAGCAACGCGGCGATTGCCAGGATGGCCAGGAAGATGATGAAGACGCGGGTGAGGCTGTAGTTGTCAGCCCAGGAGCTGCTCAACGTGTTGAGCGTCAGATCCAGGAAGGTTGCGCAGCCGTATGCCACTGAGGCCGTGACAGCCAGGAGACCGATCAGGTTGAGCCAGCCGGTGAAGAATCCCGCCGCTGGCCCGCCCATCTTGGAGGCCCACCAGTAGATGCCGCCCGAGGTCGGGTAGGCCGAGACAAGCTCCGACATGGTGAAGCCGATGATGAGAATGAAGATCGAGATGATCGGCCAACCCCAGGAGATGGCGACCGGGCCGCCGTTGTTCCAGGCCTGCCCGAAGGTCGTGAAACACCCGGCCAGGATGGAGATGATCGAGAACGAGATCGCGAAGTTGGAGAAACCAGACCAATTCCGGTTCAGTTCCTGCTTGTAACCGAGCTTGGCGAGAAGCTTCTCGTCGTCTGTGAGTTCAGTTGGATCCGCCATCATGCCCACCAATTCTCAGAGGAGTTGGTTGATATTAGCGCAGAAAATGCCAAAGCATCTAGACGTTTTCGAACATCGAATCGCAGAATTTGCCGTGGCGAACCACCGGATCCGCAGATTCCCGTGAGGATCGCCATCGAATCCGTCGGTCCTGGGACGAAGTGAACCGCCCCACACGGCGAGGTATGGGGCGGTTCACTTCACAGGTTACTTCTTGTAGCCGACCTTGGTGAAGTCGGGGTGTTCGAACTGTGCTGCCCCGTAGTTGACGACACCTTTGGCCACCACGAACACCGTCGGCGTCTGCGCGATCGGGACGATCGGGACGTAGGAAAACAGTTCTTTGTCGATGTCTTTGGCGAGACTCATCTGCCTGGCCGGATCGAGCTCGGCATCGGCCTTCTTCCACAGGTCGGCGAGTTTTGGACTGGTGATGCCGGTGAAGTTCTGGCCCGAATCGACCGGGTGGAACAGCGGCTCCCTGGCCGAGACCGGGAAGGGTTCGCCCTCCCAGTTGAACGTCGCCATGTCGAAGTTCAACGGCACGATGAAGTCGTCGAAATACTTGTCGGCCGAAACGGTATCGAGCCTGACCGTGATGCCGACCTTCTTGAGGTAGCGCTGGATCAGCCGAGCGCGACGCGCGTTGCCCGGCGTGTCCGATGGCACCGCGATCGACAGCGTCAGCGGCTTGCCGGCCTTGGTCTGAAGACCGTCGGGCGCCTTGCTGTAGCCGGCTTCCTTGAGGAGTGCCGCGGACTTCTTGACGTCGAATCCGATCTGCGCGGTCGCCGCGTCCTTGTAGCCCTTCTGGCCGGGCACGTAGATCATGCTGCCCTGCGTGACCGCGGGAGCGCCGAGCGGCTTGCTGGCCGCCGAGGACATGGCTTCGCGGTCGATCGCGTGGGCAATCGCGCGGCGGACCTTCACATCCTTGAGCGGTCCGCGGGTTCCGTTGAACGTCAGATGCGTCCAGGTCAAACCGTTCGCGCGCTGGACACGGCTGTCGGCACGCGTCCTGGCGATGTCGTATGACGCCTTGTCCTGGCCGACGCTGACCGCATCGATCTTCTTGTTGGCGAAGGCCTGGGCCTGTGCGGACCTGTCGACGACGCGCCAGGTGATCTTGGCGAGCTTGGGTTTGTTGCCCCACCATTTGGGGTTGGGGGTCTGGGTGATGACTTTGCCGTTGCCGGAGATCTTGCTGATGACGTAGGGGCCGTTGCTCGGAACGGCCTTCTTGGCATAGCCCTTGTTGAACGCCTTGTCCGACGATGTGACCACGGCCGGCAGTTCCGGATAGATGAGAGTCGGCCAGTCCGCGTTGTTCCTGGCGAAGGTCACCCGGTAGGTGAAGCGGTCGGCTCCCTCTTTGACGCTCTTGATGTCTTCGAACCCGGTGCTGTCGTTGACATCGAACTTCTTGTTGGAACCGTTCAGGGCCTTCCACCAGGCGATCATGTCCTTGGCCACGATCGGTGAACCGTCCTGCCAGACCGCTTTGGGGTTGAGCTCTACTTCGACGACCTGTGGGTCCCTGTCGACGAGCTTGACCGATTCGGCATAGTCCCGGTCCACCGACCAGGTGCCATCGGCCTTGATGACGACGGCATTGCCGCGAGTCGGGGCAATCAGCCCGGGATCGACCTGGTCGCCGAGGCCCACGCGGTCATTGAAGTTGGTCGGCAACGTGGTCGTCGCCAGCTTGAGGGTTCCGCCGCTCTTGACAGCATCGGCCGGAGCGGAGGACCACGCCGTCGGCTTGAGGCTCGTGCTTCTGGCGTTGCCGTCCTCAACGGGGGAGCCGCCGGAAGAGCAGGCGGACAGCGGCAGCGCGAGACCCAGCACGATTGCCGTGAGTGAGGTTCTTCGGGGCGTCATTTTCTCACCTGACCAATCCAGTTCACTTTACCCGGGGGGTTTCAACCCGGGGGAATGAAAACGGGTCAGGGCCCGGCAAAACCGGACCCTGACCCTTCGCCCAAGAGCGAATCAAGAGCGAATACTATGCAGCCGTCTTACTTGGCGGCGATCACATTCAGCTTGACCTGTGCAACGACCTCGGGGTGAACCCGGACCGACACGGTGTAGACACCGAGCGACTTGATCGGGTTGCCGACTTCGATGCGACGCTTGTCGACATCGGCGCCATTGGCCTTGAGGGCTTCGGCGATGTCGGCCACCGTCACGGCGCCGAACAGGCGACCGGTGTCGCCTGCGCGGACCGACACGTTGGTCGCGCCGTCTTCGAGCCTGGCCTTGATGGCCTTGGCGTCATCGAGGTCGTGGACGGCACGCGCCTGGCGACCGGCCTGGATCGACTCGACCTGCTTGGCAGCGCCCTTTGACCAACGAATGGCGTAGTTGCGCGGCAGCAGGAAGTTGCGGCCGAAACCGTCTTTGACGTCGACGATGTCGCCGGGAGCTCCGAGGTTGGAGACTTCATGCGTAAGGATGAGTTTCATCGTCGGACCCCTAACGGCTGTTCGAGGTGTAGGGAAGCAGGGCCATTTCGCGGGCATTTTTGATGGCCTTGGCGATCAGACGCTGTTCCTGAACGGTCACACCGGTCACCCGGCGCGCACGGATCTTGCCGCGGTCCGAGATGAACTTGCGCAGCAAGGCGGTGTCTTTGTAATTGATTTCTGTGACTTTCGCGGCCGTAAGAGGATTGGACTTCTTCTTCGGCACGCGGACAACTGGCTTAGCCATGGTTCTCCTGAGTAAATTTCTGACGTGTGATTAGAACGGTGGTTCTTCGGTAGAACCGCCACCGCCCCAGGCGTCAGCGCCACCCTGCGGGGCAGCCGGCTGAGTCGACCACGGATTGTTGTCCGTGGCCGGCTTGTTTGCGCCGGACTGGCCGCCACCTGAATTGCCGCCGAAGTCTCCGCCCGAACGACTGGCCTTGGTCACCTTGGCGGTGGCGTAGCGCAGCGAGGGGCCGACTTCGTCGACATTCATCTCCACGCTCGTGCCCTTGGAGCCGTCCTGGCGTTCGAACTGGCGAACGCGAAGGGCTCCGGTCACGACAACGCGCTGACCCTTCTGCAAGGACTCCGCAACGTTTTCGGCGAGCTGGCGCCATGCCGCACAACGCAAAAACAGTGCATCGCCGTCTTTCCATTCGTTCGTCTGCTTGTCAAACGTACGAGGGGTGGAAGCGACGGTGAAGTTGGCAACTGCCGCGCCCGAAGGAGTGAATTTCAGCTCCGGGTCATCGGTCAGGTTGCCCACGACGGTGATGATTGTTTCGCCTGCCATGTGGCACAGCCTTTCAAGTGGGTGATGTCTGACTTAAGTGAACAACAACCCGGCGACATTTACGACACTGTTTCCACAGGGTCTGCGCGGGTCAGTCCTTAGAACTGCGTGCGGACTACTTGATGTCCGGACGCGTGACCTTGGTGCGCACAACGGACTCGTTGAGCGTCAACTGGCGGTCGAGTTCCTTCACCGTGGCGGGCTCTGCAGTGAGATCCACGACGGCGTAGATGCCTTCGGACTTCTTGTTGATCTCGTAGGAAAGACGACGCTTTCCCCACACATCAACGTTTTCCACGGTTCCACCATCTTGACGGACCACATTCAGGTACGTGTCAAGGCTGGGGGCAACTGTGCGTTCCTCAAGATCGGGATCGAGGATGATCATCAGTTCATAGTGACGCAAGGCGACTCCACCTCCTTCGGTCTAGGCGGCTACGGACGGTCCGTAGCAGGAGGGCGCTGCATCTGTTCGGGCGCGAAGCGACCGGACAAAAATGCTGCCGTGAGGCAACCGGGGAAGTCTACCCAAACGGTGGGATCGAAGCGAATCCAGGTTGCCCTGCCCCTCCGCGCTGCTTTCCGCCTCGGATCCGCGAGTGGCGCAGATTCGGGGAAATCCTCGGATCAAATCCCCGATCTTGCGCCACTCGGCGTCGGATTTGCGCCACTCGGCGTATGAGTGGGTCGGGGAGGTTTTGGGCGGGCAAAGCGGTCGAGCCGATGTCGCCAGAGAATTAGGTGACTAGGCGTTGTCGCCGGGACGGATCAATCCGGTCTCGTAAGCCAGCACGACAGCCTGCACCCGGGTACGAAGGCTGAGTTTTGCCAGGATCCTGTTCACGTGGGTCTTCACGGTCGCCTCGGCCACCACCAGTTCGGTCGCGATTTCGGTGTTGGACCGTCCCCGAGCGATCAGGGAAAGGACTTCGATCTCCCGTTCAGTCAATCCACTCAGGCCACGGGGCACGCCGTCGCTCGGCGCGGGCCGGCGAACGTGCTCCTCGATCAGCCGCCGTGTCAACGATGGAGCAAGGAGGGACTCACCGGCCGCCACCGTCTCGATTCCTGCGACCAGCCGATCCGGAGGAGTGGCCTTCAGAAGGAACCCTGCCGCTCCGGCCCCGAGCGCCTCATAGACGTAGCGGTCAAGATCGTATGTCGTGAGGATCAGGACTCGGGCGGAGCAACCCGCAGCGGTGAGTTCCCGCGTCGCGGCGATCCCGTCAAGAACCGGCATCCTGATGTCCATGAGCACGACATCCGGCCGGATTCTCCGCACCACCTCGACGGCTTCGCGCCCGTCAGCAGCAACGCCGACGACTTCGCAACCTCGCGACTGGAGCACCATTTCCAGGCCGCTGCGAACCAGTTCCTGGTCGTCGGCAATAACGACGGTCGTCACGATGATCCACCGTGATTGACAGGAAAGACGGCGGTGAGCTCGAAGCGGCCGGCGTCGGTCAGGCCGTGCGAAAGGCTGCCACCGAAGATGGAGACCCGCTCGGCCATACCGGCCAGCCCGAGTCCGCTGCCGTCGGCTTTGGCGCCGTTGACTGAGTTCTCGGCATGGATCAACAGTTGGGTCCGCGTACTGACGAGACTAAGCGTGCTGGTCTTGTCGGATGCGTACTTGAGCGCGTTCGTCAACGTTTCCTGGACGACTCGGTATGCCGACAGATCGACGCCAATCGGGAGGGCGGTCATCGGACCTTCGAGTTTGAGGTCGATCGACAGGCCGTTGGCGCGAAAGCTCTCCACAAGTTCGGGAAGTCGCGCCAGACCGGGGGCCGGGGCGAGCCCGAGCTCGTTCGTGTCATCACGGATCACGTGCAGCAAATGACCAGTCTCCGACAAAGCCCGTCGACCTGTGTCGGCCACAACCTTCATCGCGCGAGCAGCGCGGGCAGGATCTGTCCATACGAGATCCTCGGCGGCCGCGGTTTGCACCACGATCGCGCTGAGCGAATGGGCGATCACATCGTGCAGGTCGCGGGCGATTCGGTCGCGTTCGGCCCGGATTGCTTCCTGCTTGACCCAATCCTGACGCCGCAACAATTGCGCACTCTGCTCCGCGAGTCTGCGCATGAGCCGACCCAGGACGAAAGGCGGGATCAACAGGGCGGAGACGAACACGATGTCGGAGAGGCCGTGGTCGCGTTGGTCGATCAAGAGATAGTCCGCCGACAGCATCAGGGCAATGACCGCCATGCCGATGAGACCGTGAAGGCCCCGAATCTGGCGGGCCAGGGAGAAGGTCGCGAGAACCAGGATCAAGATGGGCGTTGCAGGGTCATCGAGTTGCGGTCCGAACCATGGCATCGCGAGAGTGACGACAGCCGCTGCCGCGCAGAGCGCCAGGGGATGGAGCCGGCGCCCGATCAAAAGCAGGCACGCCAGCCATTCCAGAGCGATTCCGGTCCCCCAACCCGCGGCCTTCAGGTCATAAAGTTCGACGGTTCCCAGAAGGGCGATGGCGACCGGCAGGGTCGCGTCGCGCAGCAACTCCCGCCTGGTCATTCTTTGAGATTAGCGTCGCAGCGACCGCAACGCGTCCACCTTGGGGTGGAGCCGGTTCAGACCCAGGAGTTGACGACGCGAGGGGTTGGCATCTCTACGTTCGAAGAGAAAGACCGATCGGCGCGGTGTCGGCCGGCATTCGACAGGAGTATCCGATGACCATCTCACTGCACCGCCAACGGCTCATTGCCCGATTCGCTCTTGCCATGGCGGTCCTGGGAACGACCGTGGGCCAACTGCATGCCCTCGCTCGACACGCAACCACGGACGGCAAGAGTGATCTCGAACTTCCACTGACAAGGGCGTGGGCCGAGCCGGCCGCCGAGCTCTTTCGACCAATACTCGACTGGTCCGACCCTGACACGGTCTACCTGGCGTACGGCAAAATCTGGTTCCCGGTGTTTGCCGCCTTCACCCTGGCGGCGTTCGTCGTTTACAAGAACCGCCGTCCCGCAGGTTTCGAAAAGTGGTCCTTCCGCGTCGCCCTCACCGGGTATCTCATCGCCACGGCCTCGACGGTGGGCGGCTACTACACGCCGTACCTCGATGAATCGTTCCTTTTCCTCGGGCTCCCTGGCCTGCTTGTAACCGCGCTCGGCTCCACCGCTCTCGGTCTCACAATGTTGAAGAATCGGCTACGTCCGGCGTTGTCAGCCTGGCTGCTTGTCGTGTTCATCCCCGGGTTCATCGCCATCCCGATGGTGACCTCGATGGGTAGCGTCGTACTGCCGCTCGCCTGGGCCTGGGCCCTTGCCGCGCGCTTCCAGATCCGTCAGGCATCCGAACTCCCTGACGTCATCCCGAGCGGAAGCTATACGCCCCGCCGGGGATGACGTCAGGGGGAGGAGCTACTCGGTGCTGATGGCGTTGAGGACGTTGAGCCTGGCGGCCCTGCGCGCGGGGAGCACGGCGGCCAGGACGCCAACCAGTGCCGAGACGAGAACGAAGACGGCCAGTCGGACCCCGGGGATCCCGAGATCGGTGATGCCCTGATCGATCGCCGACCGTTGAAGCACGACGCCGAACACGATGCCCATCACCACACCGAGGAGCGCGCCCAGAACGGCTATCGCAATGGCCTCCAGCCGCACCATGCGGCGAAGCTGTCTACGACTCAATCCGACGGCGCGCAGCAGGCCGACTTCACGTGTGCGCTCGATGACGCTCAGCGCGAGAGTGTTGACGATGCCGAGGACGGCGATGACGATGGCCAGCCCGAGGAGCGCATAGATCAGATAGAGCAACTGGTTGACCTGAGAGCGCTGAGACTCGGCGAAGTCCTTCTGGTTCTGGACGGTCACCGTCGGGAACGGCTTGGTGACAGCCTCGATCCGTTTGCCGAGCTTCTCCTTGTCGACGCCGGGAGCGGCGTTGATGCTGATCCCCGAGTCCGCGCGCTTCAGGCGGGCGTCGGTCACCGTGGAGAACGGGATCATCGCCGACCCGACGACATAGGTCTCCTCATAAATGCCCGCGACCTTGGCCTTCAGGTTGCCGGAGGTGAACTGGAGAGTGACAGTGTCCCCGACCTTGGCGTCGTACTTGAACGCCGCATCCTCGTTGAGGGCGACCTCACCGGGCCCCAGCTTCTTGGTCCCCTTGAGGTACTTCAGCTTGAAGATGGAGTTGAGCGAGTCGCTGTCGACCGCGGTGCCGTAGACCGACGAGCCCTTGATCTTGAATCCGGTGGTCTGCTGCGCCGAGGACTCACCCACCCCGTCGATCTTGGCGATCTGCTCGCCGATCGAGGCCGAGAACGGCTGTCCGATCGCATTGGAGACGAGGTAGTCGGTCGTGAACTGCTTCTTGACGCCGACGTCGATCGACTTGTTGATCGACGCACCGAGCACCGACATCGTGGTGACGAGCGCGAGCCCGATCATCAGGGCGGAAGCGGTGGCCGCCGTGCGGCGCGGATTGCGCAGAGAGTTCTGCGTCGCGAGATTGCCGACCGTGCCGAAGGCCTTGCGGTAGCCGACTCCGAGGGTCTTGAGAACCGGCCGGCTGAGGACCGGGCTGAGCAGGGCGACGCCGATCAGGATGCTGAGCACACCGCCTCCGACCATGATCGTCGTGGTGTTGCCGTCGAAGTCGCCGAACAACCCGACACCCAGAAGGGCGGCGCCGGCCGCGACCAGCACCGAGCCGATGACGACGCGGAGGTGGATCGAGCTCTCGGGCAACGCGATGTCGTCGCGCATCGCGGCAACCGGCGCGATCTTGGCGGCTCGACGGGCCGGCAGATAAGCCGCGAAAAGGGTCACGAGGATGCCGACGGCATAGGCCGCGATCGCCGTACGGGGCTCGAACACCAGAGGTGAACCTGACAGGTCGAGCCCGAATTCGGCGAAAAGGGCCTTGAGCCCGGCGGCGAGGCCGAAACCGGCCAGGAGTCCCAGCGTCGAGCCGAGCAGACCGACGACCAGGGCTTCTATCAGCACCGCCCGTGTGACCTGGCGCCGTGATGCGCCGAGGGCCCGCAGGAGGGCCAGCTCACGGCTGCGTTGGGCGACGAGGATCGAGAACGTGTTGATGATCAGGAAGGTCCCGACGACCAGTGCGATGGCGGCGAACACGAGGAGGAAGGTGTTGAGGAATCCCAGCACCGTGTCGACAATGCCCTTGACCTCGTCGGCGACCTTCTGCCCCGTCACCGCCACGATCCCCTCGGGGAGCAGCTTTTGCGCCGAGGCCGCGAGCTCCTTCTGGGTGACACCCGGCTCGGCCGTGAGGCCCACGCTCGTATAAGCGTCCTTGCCGTCGAGGAAAATGTCCTGGGCGGTCTTGGTGTCGAAGAAGACGAGTGTCGCACCGGCGAGACCGCCACCGGCGAAGTCGGCGTAACCGACCAGCTTTGCCTTGACCCGCGGCTGGTTGCCCGCGGTCACCATCCTGACGGTGTCACCGAGCTTGTATTTGGCCGCGTCGGCCGAGCGCTTGTCGATCGCGACCTCGTCCGAGTTGGTCGGCGCCCGGCCCTTGCTGAAGTCGATCACCGTGTCGCCGTTGACGTTGGGAGCGTCGTTGTAGTTGAAAGCCAGTGTCGGGGCGCCCGTGCCGCCGAGCAGCTTGCCGTCCTTGCGGACCACGAACAGTCCCAGGCCGTCGATCGAGCCGTCGGCGCGCGCCGCTCCGGGTGTGTCGGCGAGCTTGGCGACTGTCGCGGCCGGGATGGTCCGGTCGTCGAGGTTGAACGATGACTCGGTCGAGCCGGCATCGACGCCGGCCAGGCGCACGACCGCATCGGTCAGCGAACCCTCGACGATGTTGTCGAAGCTCTTGCCCATCGTGTCGGTGAAGACGAAGGAGCCGGCCACGAAGGCGACGCCGAGCACGATCGCGAAGGCGCTGAGGAAGAGCCGGACCTTGCGAGCCAGGAGATTGCGCAGCGTGACGCGAAGCATCAGGCCTCCGCCACGATGCGGGTCTGCAGTGCCGTCATGTGCTCGAGGATCGTCTCGGCCGTTGGGTCGCGCATCTCGTCGACGACCTTGCCGTCGGCGAGGAACACCACCCGGTCCGTGTATGAAGCCGCGATCGGATCGTGGCTGACCATCACGATCGTCTGACCGAACTCACTCACACTGCGGCGCAGGAAACCGAGGACCTCTGCGCCCGAGGTCGAGTCGAGGTTGCCGGTCGGCTCGTCGGCGAACACGATCGACGGCCGGCTCACCAGGGCACGGGCACACGCGACGCGTTGCTGCTGGCCGCCGGACATCTCGTTGGGGCGGTGGCCGAGCCGGTCGCGCAGGCCAACGGTGTCGATGACGGTGTCGAACCATTCGATGTCGGGCTTGACGCCGGCAATCGAGAGCGGGAGCAGGATGTTTTCTTCGGCGGTAAGAGTCGGCACCAGGTTGAAGGCCTGGAAGACGAAGCCGATCTCGTCCCGGCGCAACTGCGTGAGCGCCTTGTCCTTCATCGAGGAGAGCTCGGTCCCACCGACGAAGACGCTTCCGCTCGTCACCGTGTCGAGCGCGGCGAGGCAGTGCATCAGGGTCGACTTGCCCGAGCCCGACGGGCCCATCACCGCGGTGAATTCGCCTTCGAAGATCTCGAGGGTCACACCGTCGAGCGCATAGACCGTGGCGTCGTCCTTGCCGTAGACCTTCGTGAGGTTCTCGGCCCGGGCGGCAACGGATTTCCTGTGGTGCGGGAGTTCGGTCATCGTCGGTCCTGTAGGAGTCGTCATACGGAGTGTTCGCCTGTGGGCGATAGATCACAACCTACCCAAAAGCACCGACCTCCGGCGTGGGGAATCCACCTGAACCGACCCTGACATCCGTCACGGGTCCGAACGACTAAATTTGCCGTATGAGCAAGTTCGAGATCATGTCGCTGCTGGTGTCTCCGCTGCGCCGCTTCGAGGGCCGGCCCACCGACGGGCCCGAGCCGTATGACGGCGTCGAGGAAGTCGACTCGGCCGAGGTGCGGGCCCACAAAGGCCTCGTCGGCGACCGGTATTTCGGCACCAGGTTCACCTTCGCGTCGGTGACCCTGATCAGCGAGGAGGCGATCCACGAGCTCGAGGGCACACTCGGCGCCGGCCCCTTCGACCCTGTCCTGGCGAGGCGCAATATCGTCACCCGAGGCCTCGACGTCGACGCTCTCTCTCGCACGGCGTTCACGATCGACGCGGGGCATGGCCCGATCGAATTTCGCTCCATGACACCGGCCAATCCGTGCGCCTGGATGGACGAGATGTATGCCCCCGGCGCCCGTACGGCCCTGCGCGGGCACGGCGGCATCCGAAGCGAGCCGCTGACGTCCGGCTTCCTTCGCGTGGGCCCGGCGACGATCACCGGCATCACGCCGATCCCGCCCGACGAGCTCCGCCGCCGCATCCAGTCGGCGACGGTCTGACCGCCCACGTCAAGGGGCTCAGCGCCAAAAGGTCAGTCAAGTGTCAGTGGTCCGAGACTCAGTGGTCCGAGGATGAGGCCCAGAGGTTGACGCCGGCCTCTCCGGCGAAGCGGTCGATCTCGGACAGCTCGTCGTCGGTGAACTCGGTCTTCTGTGCCGCCGCGAGGTTCTCGTCGAGCTGCTTGACCGAGGAGACGCCGATCAGTGCGGACGTCGCGCCGCCCGGCCGCAACACCCACGACAACGCCATCTGCGCCAGGGTCTGGCCGCGGTCCCTGGCTATGCCGGCGAGCCCGCGAAGGCGTTCGCGGTTTGCGTCGTTGGCCATCGAGGAGTCGAACGACCCACGGTCCTGTGAGCGTTCGGGGTCGGCGCTCTCGACATAGCGGTCGGCCAGCAGCCCTTGTGCGAGGACAGTGAACGCGATCGATCCGAGCCCGTTCTCCTCCAGCACGGCGAGCAGTCCTTCCTCGACCCAGCGGTTGAGCATCGAGTAGGACGGCTGGTGGATGACGATCGGTGTGCCGAGGTCCTTGGCCACCGCGACAGCCTCGGCCGTGCGCTCCGGGGAGTATGACGAGATGCCCGCATACAGCGCCTTGCCCTGGCGCACCGCCGTGTCGAGGGCGCCGATCGTCTCCTCGAGCGGGGTGTCCGGGTCGGCGCGGTGCGAGTAGAAGATGTCGACGTAGTCGACACTCATCCGCTCCAACGAAGCGTCGAGGCTGGCCAGGAGGTACTTCCGCGAGCCGCGGTCGCCGTATGGACCGGGCCACATGTCGTAGCCGGCCTTGGTCGAGAGGATCAGCTCGTCGCGGTAGGGCCTGAAGTCGGTCCGCATCATCCGGCCGAAGTTCTCCTCGGCGGAGCCGTACGGCGGGCCGTAGTTGTTGGCGAGGTCGAAATGGGTGATGCCGTTGTCGAAGGCGCGCCTCAGGATCGCGCGCTGGTTGTCGAACGGGAAGTTGTCACCGAAGTTCCACCACAAGCCCAGCGACAGCGGCGGGAGCAGCAGTCCCGTCCGCCCGACGCGGCGGTAGTCCCAGTGGGTGTAGCGGTCTTCGGCGGCGACGTACGGGCGGTGCAGCTCGGGAACGGATGCGGCGAAGGAGGCGGAATCACTCATGGCCCCACGCTAGACGTGTCCGCGAACGACGCAAACCCGCGCCCGCGTCGTCATCGTGTGCGGGTGATCTCGACCCCGACGAACAGCTCCGATCCGCCGGCCGTCGAGTAGATGCCGCGCAGCGGAGGACAGTCGCGGTAGTTGCGACCGCGAGCCACCATCACGTGACGGTTGCCGGGAAAGACTTGGTTGGTCGGGTCGAAGCCGATCCACTCACCGTCCCACCATTCGATCCAGGCGTGCGATTCGCCGGCGACAGTCTCGCCGATCACCGGGTCCTTCGACGGATGCAGGTAGCCCGAGACATAACGCGCGGGTATCCCGACCGAGCGCAGGCAGCCGATCGTCATGTGCGCCATGTCCTGGCAGACACCGGACTTGGCTTCCCACGCATCGGCCGCCGAGGTCGTGACCTCGGTCGAGCCGGGGACGTACTTGATCTGGCTGTGTACGAGTGCGCACACGCTGCGGGCGAACTCCGATGGAGTCGCCGACGCCTCGCGCAGTCGGGCGACCTCCTCGTCGAGCCCGGGCGCCGGCTTGACCCAGTTGTCGATCCCCAACAGCTCGATGAGCTCGTCCCGGACGGCGGGCAGCTCTTCCCAGCTCAAGCCGTGCGGCGTCGGTTCGGACCGGGAGGTCTCGACCAAAGACGTCGACACGACACGGAGATCGGTATGCATCTCGTGCACCTCGAACGCCGTCACGGCGGTGCCCCAATAGTCCTGGTAGGCGAACATCCACGGCACCGGGGCCACGTCCATACGGGTATGCAGGACGAACTGCCCGCCGGTCGTCAGCGGTGTCATACGCGCCTCGTTGTAGGACGCGACGGCGCCGGCGTCATAGGTGTAGCCCGTCGTGTGGCGTACCCGCAATTGCATCGTCACAGTCTTACTCCTCCGGTCCAGCTGAGTGTTTCGCTGTGCGAGAAGTAGCGGGCCGTGACCGAATCACTCGCCGCCGCACAGGCGCGTTGGAGGCGTTCCATCTCCATCGGCAGGTCGAACACGATGTCGGCGAGCGGCCGGTACTCGATCTCGGTGCGGGCGCGGCCGAGGAGCCGGAGCGCCTCGGTGCTGAAGCCCGCGCGCTGCCCGCTCGACTCGAGGTTGCTGAGGCACTGCTCGGCCCGGTTGAGCGACGACACGATGGATCGCGGGAACAACCGGTCGAGCAGCAGGAACTCCGCGGCCTGCCGATCGGCCTCGATGCCGCGATAGGTCCGCAGGAAGCTTTCGTATGCACCGCAGGCGCGCAACGTCGTCGGCCAAGCCACCTGTGGCCCGGGCGCGAGGGCGGCCGTGGAGAGCAGTCGCGCTGTCATGTCGACCCGCTCGATGCTGCGGCCGAGGATGTAGAAGTGCCAGCCCTCGTCGCGCGACATCGTCCCTTCGGCGATGCCGGCGATGTTGGCGGCACGGGTGCGGACCCAGCGGAACATGTCGTGCGGGCGCATCCCACCGGCCGACGGCAGGGCCCGCCACGTCGTGTTGATCGCCTCCCACATGTCCGTCGACAGCGTCTCGCGTGCCCGACGGGAGCTTTCGCGCGCGGCGCCGATGCTGGAGGTGATCGACATCGGCGAGTCACGGTCATACGCGAGGAGGGTGAGGATCGTACGGCGGTCGGGGACCCCGTCGAAGTCGGTCACGCCCATGACGGTGAGCAGCTGACCGCAGGACCTGGCCACGTCGATGCCCGGGTCCTCGACCAGCACCTGGGTCTGGACGTCGAGTATGCGGGCGGTGTCGTCGGCCCGCTCGAGGTAGCGGCCGATCCAGAACAGCGACTCGGCGATGCGGCTCAACATGGCAAGTCCCTGGACTGTTGCACTTGTTGCTGTTGTTGCTGGAACTCGGTCTGGTCGACGGCTGGTCCGGGTTCGGGAGGACTGCCGGCCGAGGTCGACACGAGGGCGATCCGCTCGGTCTCGGGGATCCTTTCGCCCTCCGAGGCCATGACCCAGGTGTCCTTCGAGCCGCCTCCGCGACTGGAGTTGACGATCAGCTCGCCCTCGGGAAGGGCGACGCGGGTCAGACCGCCGGGAAGGACGAACACGTCATTGCCGTCGTGGACCGCGAACGGCCTGAGGTCGACGTGGCGGGGACGGATGCCCTCTTCGACGAGGGTCGGACAGGTCGAGAGCGAGATGACCGGCTGGGCGATCCAGGCACGCGGATCCTCGAGGACGCGTATGCGGAGCTTGTCGAGCTCGGACTTGCTGGCCGCCGGCCCGATCACGATGCCCTTGCCGCCGGAACCGTCGACCGGTTTGAGCACGAGCTCATCGAGCCGGTCGAGCGCCTCCTCGCGTTCGTCGGCGTGGCCGAGCCGCCAGGTGTCGACGTTGCGGAGCACCGGCTCTTCATGGAGGTAGTAGCGGATCAGGTCGGGGACGTAGGTGTAGAGGAGCTTGTCGTCGGCGACGCCGTTGCCCACCGCGTTGGCGATGGTCACGTGGCCGGCCCGCGCGGCGTTGATGAGGCCCGGGACGCCCAGCGCCGAGTCCGCGCGGAACTGCAGCGGGTCGAGGAAGTCGTCGTCGATGCGCCGGTAGATCACGTGAACGGGTTGCAGGCCGTTGGTGGTCCGCATCATGACGTGGCCGGATCGGCATACGAGGTCACGGCCTTCGACCAGCTCGATGCCCATCGTGCGGGCGAGCAGGGCGTGTTCGAAATAGGCCGAGTTGTAGACGCCGGGCGTCAGCACGACGACGGTCGGATCACTGACGCCGGCCGGAGCCGCGGCACGCAAGGCGCCCAGCAGCGCACGCGAATAATTCGACACCGGACGGATGCGGTGGTCGGTGAATAGCTCGGGCAGCGCGGCCGACAATGCGCGCCGGTTTGTCATCACATACGAGACGCCCGAAGGCACCCGGACGTTGTCCTCCAGGACCCGGAAGTCGCCGTTGCCGTCGCGGATGAGGTCGATTCCGGACACGTGGATGCGCACACCGTTGGGCGGCTGCAGGTCGGCGACGATGCGATGGAAGTGCGGTGAGGTCACGATGACCTCGCGCGGCACGACGCCGTCATCGAAGAGCTGGCCCGGCCCGTAGACGTCTTCGAGGAACTTCTCGAGTGCGAGGACACGCTGGCGCACACCCTGCTCGACGTGTTTCCAGTCGGCTGCCTCGATGAGTCTCGGCACGATGTCCAGCGGGAATGGTCGTTCTTCGCCGGCGACGCCGAAGGTCACGCCCTGGTCCAGATAGCTCGAGGCCAACGACTCGGCCCTGACCCGCACCTCGGCCTCGTCCATCGTCGTGAACGCCTCGTGCACCTCGGCATAATTGCTGCGCACGGCATCGGGACCGAACATCTCGTCGAAGCCCGCGACGGGTCCATACGACTCGAAAAGCGGGGACGGGTTCATTCAAATCACCTTAAATCGTCATTGTCTCGTTCGTGTTTCATTGAGCGGTGTTTGTAAACGTAGCGTTAGGCTAGGCACGTCGGTTCTATGAGAGGCGGCGGCGTGGACACACATGTGCTGGTCCTCAACGCGAGCTACGAGCCCCTGCAACGGGTCTCCATGCGCCACGCCATCAAAATGCTGGTCCGTGAAGTCGCCGTCATCGAGGAAGCCTCTGACGGCAACTTCGGCCCCTTCCCGGTCCCCAAAGTACTTCGCCTCGTCCGGTATGTCGTCATGAAGTGGGTCCATCGTCGCCGGCACATCTGCACCAAGTCGGCGATCAAGCTCCGCGACAAGATGTGCGCCTACTGCGGTGGCCATGCCGAGACCGTCGACCACATCGTCCCGCGCAGTCGTGGGGGCACCTTGACCTGGGAAAACGCCGTCGCGGCCTGTATGAAGTGCAACCATCGCAAGGCCAACCGCACCCCCGCCGAAGCCGGTATGAAACTGCTGGTGACGCCGATCGCCCCGAAGTTCATGGCCCTGCGATAGGTCGGGGTGCCGCTCATTCGACGAATCTTGATGCATTCGGACGTCCCAGCGGTTCGAATGCATCAGATTCCATGCCCAATCGGCGGCTGGCGGACGGATCCTGATGCTTTCCGACCCCCTACCGGTCGAGATGCATTCCCCCCGAGCACTTCGTGCAGGGGGCACCCCCTGATCCGTCCACCGGGTCGACCGACCTACAGGCCGACGCTCTCGTAGATGTCCTCGAGCGCGTCGAGGTAGGCGCCTTCGTCCTCGCCGGCCCTGGCCTCGGCTTCCTGCGCCTTGGTCAGCACCACCTCGGCGACCTCTTCGTAGCGCTTGTTCCATTTCTCGGCATCGATCTGCCAGTAGCCACAGGTGTAAAAATCGGACTGCGGCCAGCCGAGCTCCCGGCGCAGATGGCGGCGTACGGAGCGGCTGGCGCGCGCCTCACCGGCGAGCCACACATACCGATCGGACTCGGGCAGCGAAGCGCCGGTCACGGCCTCGGTGAGAGCGCCGGTGATGTCGTTCTCTCCTGCGACGACCTTCCAGGTCACGGTGACATCGGCGGGACTCGGCAACGGGATCTCGTCAGCCGCATCGGTCACGACGACCGTCGCCTCAGCGCGCTGACCCTCGTCGAGCCTGCGGAGAATCCGGGCGAGTGCCGGTACGCCGGTCAGGTCGGACACCAGGAGTTGCCAGCCGACGCCGGCCGGTGCGGCATACAGGCCGTGGGGTTCGATCAGGCCGACTTCGTCGCCGGGCCGGCAGTCCTGCGCCCACGTGGCGCCGATGCCGCCGACGTGCACGACGACGTCGAGGTCAAGCTCGACAATGCCGTCGACGACCCGGTAGTCCGAGATCGTGTAGACGCGTTGCGCCGGCTGGACCGCTCCTTCAGGGAAGGTGACGACCCAGTCGTCGGAGATCTCCGGCAGCACGAGTGGCTCCCCGGGCGGGGCGATCAGCACGCGCACGTACTCGTCGGGGATCCCGGTGGTCGCGTAGTCCGTGAGCCCGCCGAGGGTCACGCTGACCAGGTGCGGCGAGAGCCGGGACGTACGCAGGACTTTCGCGCGAAACGTGCGCACCGTGACTCCTTACGTCGGGATGAATTAGTAAGGCTAGCCTAACTCGCAAACGGTGAACGGCGGATTCGGGTGCGTGGGTTCGGCGTTGATAGCCTCGGGGCGTGACTTCCGCTCTCATCGTCAAGACCATCAGCAGCTCTGAGCACCTTGACTATGTCCGGAGTCGCTCCTCATCGAGCTTCCTGCAGACACCGGCCTGGGCCACGGTCAAGAACGAATGGAGGGGCGAGTCGATCGGCTGGTTCCGTGAGGGCAATCTCGTCGGCGTCGGGCTTGTGCTCTACCGGCAGATGCCCCGGCTCAAGCGCTATCTGGCCTATCTTCCCGAGGGACCGGTCATCGACTGGCACAGCGAAAACCTCGGCAACTGGCTCACCCCGATGGCCGAGCACCTCGCCGCCCAGGGGGCTTTCGGCATTCGTATGGGCCCACCGGTCGTTGCCCGCCGTTGGCACGCCTCGACGATCAAGCAGGCCATCGCCGACGAGGCACTGCACACGCTCAGCGACGTTCCGGCGAACTACAGCGACGACGCCGCGCTGGGCATCCGGGACCGGCTCGAAGGACTGGGCTGGAAAGAAATACCGACCGAGGGCGGCTTCTCCGCCGGCCAGCCCAAGTACAACTTCTGGGTGCCTCTCGCCGGCCGCACCGAAGCGCAGGTGCTCGCCGGGATGAACCAGTTGTGGCGCCGCAACATCAAGAAGGCCTCAAAGCTGGGCGTCAAGGTCAGCACGGGTGGCCGCGCCGAGCTCGGCGAGTTCCACCGGATCTATCTCGAGACCGCGACCCGTGACCACTTCACCCCGCGCCCGCTGGCTTACTTCGAACGCATGTATGACGCCCTGAGCGCCGAGGAACCCGACCGGATGACGCTCTACCTCGCTCATCATGAGGGCGACCTCGTGGCAGCGACCACGATGGCCCGGGTCGGCACACATTCCTGGTACTCCTACGGCGCCTCGACCTCGGCGAAGCGCGAAGTGCGCGGCTCCAATGCGATCCAGTGGCAGATGATGCGCGATGCGCTGGCCGCCGGATCGGCCGTCTACGACATGCGTGGCATCACCGACACGCTCGACCCCGACGACTCACATGTCGGGCTCATCCAGTTCAAGGTGGGTACCGGCGGCGAGGCCGTCGAATACCTTGGCGAGTGGGACCTACCGATCAAGAAGGCGCTCTATCTCGGCTTCATCACCTATATGAGGAGCAGAGGATGAGCCGCGACACGCGCCGCCGCACGAAACCGCACCCGCTCAATCCTGCTGCGCGTGTTGCGGAGCATCCGAGCGACGATTTCGGCGCCGCAGGTGCCGATATGAAGAGGCGATGACCATGCCGTTCGCACTCCACGTCAACGCTGAGCGCTGGCATCGCCACGTCCGCACCTTTGCCCAGGCAACCCCCAGCCTCGTGCCGGTCATCAAGGGCAACGGCTACGGCTTCGGCCGCGACCTGCTCGCCAACGAGTCGGGCGCACTCGGCCTCGACATGATCGCGGTCGGCACGTATGCCGAAGTGGCTGACGCCCTCGATTCGTTCAGCGGCGAAGTCATGGTGCTCACCCCGTGGCGGCCGTTCTTCGCCGACGTGTCGTATGACCGCCGCGTGATCCACACAATCGGCCGGATCGAGGACGTCCAGGCCCTGGCACAAGCCGCGCCCTCCGGGACCCGCATCGTCATGGAGGGCGAGACGTCGATGTCCCGGCACGGTTTCGACCGGCACGAGCTCTCCGCCGCCGTCAGTTGCCTCGGCGACCTCGACGTCGCCGGATTCGCCATCCACCTCCCGCTGGCTTCGAAACTGGGGCCGGGCGGCAACCTGGAAGAGGCTCAGGCCTGGGCCGCGGTGTTGGAGACCTCACAGCTCGAGACGGCGACGCTTTTCCTTTCACATCTGACGCCCGGGGAGTATGCGGGGCTGCGGGAGCGCCGGCCCAATCTGCAGATCCGGCCGCGCATCGGCACGTCATTGTGGCTGGGCGATCTCGGCGCCATGAAGGCGCGGGCGACGGTGCTCGACTGCCACAACGTCAGCCGCGGCGAACGTGTCGGCTACCGCCAGCGGCCCATGCCCCGGGACGGTTTCCTGCTGATCGTCGCCGGCGGCACCAGTCACGGAATCGGTCTTGAGGCGCCCAAGGCGTCGTCCGGAATCCTCCAGCGCGGCAAGTCGGTCGCCAAGGGTGGCCTAGAAGCGGCCGGTTTCGCATTGTCGCCGTTCACGATCGACGACAAGCAACGGTGGTTCGCCGAACCCCCGCACATGCAGGCCAGCATGCTGTTCCTGCCCGCTTCGGCGACGTTGCCCGAAGTCGGCGACTGGGTCGACGTCGCAGTTCGCTACACCACCGCGACGTTCGACTCGGTCGACTTGCTTTAAGCCGACTACTCCGCGCAAACGGGCGGGTCGCCCGGATCCTCGAGGGGTTTACATTTCGGCAACGGTTCGTCGGTCGGAGGCGTCGACTCGGTCGGCTCAGTCGGCTCGGGCTGTTCGGTCGGCTCGGGCTTGTCGACGCAGGCGGTCTTGCTGCCGTTGAGCTGTTGGCCCGGGCCACAGCTGGGTGGCGGCGGGACGAAGACCTGGCCCTTGCTCGACTTGAGGTTGGCCGGCGGCGGGAAGGTTCCGCAGTCCGTCCCCTGCAACGCGGCATTCATGTAGGCCTGGAATGTCATCGCGGGGTAGGTGCCGCCATAGAAGGGGAGCATGTAGCCCTCGAGCTGCTCGTTGCCGCTGCCCTTGTTGTACATCACAGCTGTCGCGAGCTTCGGCGTGAAGCCTACGAACCACGACGAGGAAACCCGCGAGTCCGCTCCTTCACCCGCGGTTGCGGTGCCGGTCTTGCCGGCGGTCGGGCAGATCGTGCGGGCCCTGCTGCCGGTGCCGGCGACACCGCTGTTTACGGTGCCCTTCAGGGCCGCGACGGTGTCGGCGGCGACATCCTTGGCGATGGTCTGCTCGGTGCGGACCTTGTGCTTGTAGAGCTCGGTCTTCTGGTTGTCGGTCACCTTCTCGATGACATACCAGTCGGCCTTCTTGCCGCCGGCCGCGATGGTCGCGTAGCCGTTGGCCATGTCGAGTGGCGACACCGGCGCGTAGCCGAGCGGCGTCGCGAGAACGGGA